>NZ_JBFBAE010000021.1:133574-188531 GCF_040689465.1 Amycolatopsis sp. NPDC051373
GCGGGTCGGAGCGGCCGGGGGCCGATCGCACCTGCCTGATCGAGACGCCGGCTCAAAGGCGATCTCGCACGCCCCGCCGGAGGCGGGGCCAACGACAAGGAACATCGACATGAGGCACCCTCACCCCGGTGCGCGAGGCGCGCACCAACACGGAGAACACGGTCGTCCCGCTTTCGGCCCGTTCGGCCGCGAGTTCGGCGACTTCGGATTCGGCCCCGGCGGCCCGATGGGTCGCGGCCGGCGAGGCCACGGTCCCGGCGGACGGCGAGGCCACGGCGGCCCGCGTCGCGGCCGGCGCGGTGACGTCCGCGCGGCGATCCTGACCCTGCTCGCGGAACAGCCGCGGCACGGTTACGAGATCATCCGCGAGATCGGCGAGCGCAGTGGCGGCTTCTGGAAGCCCAGTCCCGGCTCGATCTACCCGACGCTGCAGATGCTGGCCGACGAAGGCCTGGTCGTGAGCAAGGACGAGAACGGCAAGAAGCTGTTCGAGCTCACCGACGAGGGCCGCGCGGCCGCGGAGCAGCAGACCGGCACCCCGCCGTGGGAGCACTTCGCCGAGGACGTCGACCCCGTCGAGGTCGACCTTCGCAAGGCGGGCGCCACGCTCGCGGCGGCGGTCGTGCAGGTGATGCGCGCCGGCAGCCCGAACCAGCAGGCTCGGGTGGTCGACGTGCTCAACGAGGCCCGACGCTCGGTCTACTCGATCCTCGGCGAGGTCGAGGACACCGACGAGTCGCCGGAAGAAGCCGAGTGACCCGGCAGGACGAGGCCGGTGGGCTTGACCCGCGTGTGCACGCGGTAGCCCACCGGCAGCGTCACCCCGGCCCCGCCGGCCGTGCTGACCGTGCGCTTGTGCACGTCGGCCACGGCCCGCGCGGCGACCTGCGCGCTGAACTCGATCTTCAGCACTGACTCCATGGCGGCGTGGTCGGCGAACAACCAGCGCGTCGCCACGCGCCGGAGGCTGAAGCCCTCGCCTTCGAAGAACTTCTCGACCTCTACGGGGTCGTAGTGCGGGATGTCCGCCCGAAGCCAGCCGCCGTACGGCTCGCTCGTCGCGTCGAGGTCCACGATCAGGATCGACCCGCCGGGCCGCAGCACTCGTTCCGCTTCACGCAGCCCCGGCTCGCAGCCGGGGCCGAAGAAGTACGCCGTGCGCGCGTGGACCACGTCGACGCTCGCGTCGTCGACCGGCAGCCGCTGCGCGCGGCCTTCCCGCACCGACACGTTCGGCAGTTCCCGCACGCGCTTCGCCGCGTCGCGCGCCAGCGGTGCGTACGGCTCGACGCCGAGCACCGAGCGCGCTTCGCGGGCGAAGCGCGGCAAGTGGAATCCGTCACCACAACCGAGGTCGAGAACGTCGCGGCCGGTCCAGTCGCACTCCTCGCGCAGGACACGCCAGATCTCGCCGTCGACGTCCTGCGCGCGGTTCTCCACCTCGTAAGCCTGCTGGTAGTACCAGATGTTGGGGCTCGGCAAGACCTCCGTCGCGCGGGACAGGCGCGAGGAGCGGGAGAAGAGACGCACGAACTCCTCCAACGTCGGCGGCCGCGGCCCAGTTCCGGATTCCGGGGCTCATGGCGAAAAAATCACCGGCACCGCATAGACTTTCCTACTCACCAGGAGGAGGCCGCGATGACCGTCGGTTCGGCCAGTTCAAGTCCGATTCCGGCCGGCCTCCCGTGCTGGATCGAGGTCGCCTGCCGCGACGAAGCGGTGTCGCAACAGTTCTACACGGGCTTGTTCGGCTGGCGGTACGACGTGCGCCGCGACCCCGCCGCGCCCACCGGCCGCTACTGGATCTCGTCGCTCGCCGGCGAGCCGACGGGTGGCCTCTACCAAGCCGGGGCGCAGAGCGAGCCAGGCTGGACGCTGCACGTCTCCGTGCCGCACACCGCGAGCGCGGCCGAGTGGGTGGAGCACCTCGGCGGACAGGTGACCCTCGGACCGGTCGCGATCGCCGACCGCGGCAGCATCCTGCACGCGATCGACGCGGCGGGTGCGCCCGTGGTCTTCTGGGAGGCGCCGCAGGACTGGCGGTTCATGACCGGCATCCCGAACACGTTCAGCGGCGCCGACCTCAACGCGCACGACGGCGCGGCGGCCGATCACTTCTACACCAAGCTCTTCAACTACGCGAGCCACCAGATCGGCGACGGCGAGAGCGTCGACTACGCGGAATACCTCATCGAACACACGCCCGTGCTCTACCGCTACGTGATGGGCCAGGAATACAGCCGCGACACTCCCCCGCACTGGCTCGTCTACTTCGAGGTCGACCCGGCGCGCGGCTGCGACGCGACGGCGGGCCAGGCGCTGATGCTCGGCGGAGACGTGGTGATCCAGCCGTACGACACGCCCTTCGGCCGCATGGCGATCCTCGCCGACCCGGACGGCGCGGTGTTCGCGGTGATCGACCACTCGCGCACGCTCGACGACGTCGGCCGCGCCGAGGTCGACGACCCTTACGACGACTGAGCTTTACGAAGATTGAGCTTTACGAAGACCGAGGCCGCAGCAACCCCGTCAGCGCCGCGATCGCGGCGTAACCCCCGGCGACGATCCACATCGCCGTGCCCGGCAGCAGCCCGCCGACGAGCGCGACGCCCACTGCGCCACCGGTCTGGCGCGCCGCGTTGAGCACGCCCGCGGCGATGCCTGCCTTGCCGGGCAACGCGTTCATGGCCAGCGACGTCATCGCGGGCATCGCGAGCGAGCAGAACCCGAAGATCAGCGAGAACACCACCAGCAGCACCGGCGAGCGCTCGTCCGGCAGCACCGCCATCCCCGCCGCGCCGACCAGCGCCGTGAGACTGCCGACGACGATCGGCAGGCGTGAGCCGAACCGGTGCGTGAGCCGGCCGCTGACGAACGCGTTGAGCCCCACCGCGAGCGTGAGCGGCACGAGGGCGAGCCCGGCGACGAGCGCACTGAGGTGCCACACGCGTTGCAGGAACAGGGCGAGGCAGAACAGCGTGCCGTAGAGGCAGAAGTTGAACAGGCCGCCGATCGCCGTCGCTACGGCGAAGGCCCGTACGCGCAGCACACCCAGCGGCAGCACGGGCGCGGCGATCGCCTTTTCCGCGACCACGAACGCGATCCCGGCCACGACGCCGGCTCCGACGAGCACCAGCGTGGTCGCGTCCGCCCAGCCCGCGTGGCCCGCCTCGATGAGCCCGGCAACCACGCACGCCAGCGCGGCCGTGCCGAGGACCTGCCCGACGCCGTCAATGCGGGTTTGCCGGCGCGGCGTGGTTTCGGTGACGTACCGGCGGGTCAACGCGATCGCGATCAACCCGACGGGGACGTTCACCGCGAAGACGAGCCGCCAGTCGGCCAGCCCGACCGCGAGGCCGCCGAGCATCGGCCCCGCCGCGAGCCCGACGCCGCTCATGCCGCCCCACACGCCCAACGCGCGGGCCCGGGCGCCGGCTTCGGGGAACTGGTGCACGATCAACGCCAGCGACGACGGCAGCAGCGCCGCCGCGCCGGCCCCCTGCACCGCGCGGGCGGCGACGAGCCACGGCAAGGAATCCGCTGCGGCACAAGCGATCGAGGCGAGCACGAACACCGCGACGCCGATCTCGAAAACGCGCCGCGAGCCCCACCGGTCCCCCGCCTCGCCCCAGGTGAGCAGGAACGCGGCGAGCGCGACGGTGTAGGAGTCGACCACCCACTGCAGCGCGGCCGTCGACCGTTCGCCGAACTCGGCGCCGATGGCGGGCAGCGCGAGGTTCACGATGGTCGCGTCGAGCGTGATCATCACGAACCCGAGGCACACCGCGGCGAGCGCGAGCCGGGCCGGGGAACGTTCGCGGGTCGAAGCTGGGGTCGACGCGGTCATGACCTCGAGTGAAACGCACCGACGCTTCGGTGGTCCACGAACCGTTCGCTACCCCTGGGAGGCCGAAGCTCCCAGCGCAGGTCCGCGGATCGGGTCGATCAGGGGGTCAGGCGCGTCACGCGGGGACGAACGCCGACAGCAGCAGCCAGGAGACGACGGCCGAGGGCAGCAGCGAGTCGAGGCGGTCCATGATGCCACCGTGGCCCGGCAGGAGCGTGCCCATGTCCTTGATGCCGAGGTCGCGCTTGATCAGCGACTCGACGAGGTCGCCGAGCGTCGCGGTGAGCACGATGGCCGCGCCGAAGACCGCGCCCTGCCAGGTGTGGCCGTGGAGCATGAGGCTGATCGTGAGGATGCCGGCGACGATGCCGGCGACCATCGACCCGGCGAAGCCCTCCCAGGACTTCTTCGGGCTGATCGTCGGTGCCATCGGATGCTTGCCGCCGAGCACGCCGGCGATGTAGCCGCCGGTGTCGGAGGCGACTACGGCGATGAGGAACGTGAGGACCCGGCCGACACCGTCCTCGGGCGGCACGAGCATCGCGGCGAACGCGCCGAACAGCGGCAGGTACGCGCTCGCGAACACCGACGCCGAGATGTCGCGCAGGTAGCCGTCGGCGCCGCCGGGCAGCCGCCAGAGCAGGCAGGCGAGCACCGTGATGACGAAGGCCGTGAGCGCGCCCGCGCGCCCGAACGGCCAGGCCAGCCAGATCATCGCCTGGCCGCCGACGAGCACAGGGATCATCGCGACCTTGATGTTCGCGACGCGCTTGAGCACGCCGGCGAACTCGAAGGTGCCGACCCCGATCGCGATCGCGATGACCCCGATGAAGATGAAGCGGACAGTGAGCAAGGAAACGATGATGGCCGCGCCGAGCAGCACGCCCACGCCGATGGCCGCGGGCAGGTTTCGCCCGGCCCGGGAGTCCTTCTTGGCCGGCTCCGGCTGTGCAGCGGGTTCCGGCTGTCCACCCGGTTCGGGCTGGTCAGCCGGCTCCGGCTGCGGGGTGTGCTCCACCCGCTCTTCTCGTTCCTCGCTCACCTGGCTCATCAGACCTCGAGCAGCTCGGCTTCCTTGTGCTTCACCAGCTCGTCGACCTGGTGCACGTAGGTGTCGGTGAGATTCTGCAGCTCCTTCTCGGCGCGCGCGACCTCGTCCTCACCCGCTTCGCCGTCCTTGGCGATCCGGTCGAGCTCTTCCTTCGACTTGCGGCGGATGCTGCGGATCGAGACGCGGGCGTCCTCGCCCTTGCTCTTCGCGACCTTCACCATCTCCTTGCGCCGCTCTTCGGTGAGCTGCGGGATGACGATGCGGATCACATTGCCGTCGTTGCTCGGGTTCACGCCGAGGTCGGACTCGCGGATGGCCTTCTCGATGGCACCGAGCTGCGTCTGGTCGTAGGGCTTGATCAGCGCCATGCGCGCCTCGGGCACGTTGACACTCGCCAGCTGGTTGAGCGGGGTCATCGCGCCGTAGTACTCGACGACGATGCGCGAGAACATCGACGGGGTGGCCCGGCCGGTCCGCACCGACGTCAGGTCGTCCTTCGCGACGGACACCGCTTTTTCCATCTTCTCCTCGGCGTCGAGGAGGGTCTCGTCGATCACGGCTACTCCCGGTGTTGTGATTGTCGAACCTGTGCTGATCCCAGCAGGTCTAGGCCGACGCCCCGTCGGCGGGGGTGTTGACCAGCGTCCCAATCCTCTCACCACTCACCGCACGAGCGATGTTCCCCTCGGTGAGCAGGTTGAAGACGATGATCGGCATGTTGTTGTCCATGCAGAGGCTGAACGCGGTGGCGTCGGCGACCTTGAGGCCGCGCTCGAGCACCTCGCGGTGGCTGATCTCGTGGAACATCGTGGCGCTCGGGTCGGTCTTCGGGTCGGCGGTGTAGACACCGTCCACGGCCTTGGCCATGAGCACGGCTTCGCAGCCGAGCTCCAGCGCGCGCTGCGCGGCGGCGGTGTCGGTGGAGAAGTACGGCATGCCGACCCCGGCGCCGAAGATGACCACGCGGCCCTTCTCCAGGTGCCGCTCAGCGCGACGCGGGATGTACGGCTCGGCGACCTGGCCCATCGTGATGGCGGTCTGCACGCGCGTGGGCAGTCCTTCCTTCTCCAGGAAGTCCTGCAGGGCCAGGCAGTTCATCACGGTGCCCAGCATGGCCATGTAGTCGGCGCGGTCACGGTCCATCCCGCGCTGGGACAGCTCCGCGCCGCGGAAATAGTTACCCCCGCCGATCACCACCGCCACCTGCACGCCGGTGCGCGCGACCGCGGCGATCTGCCGCGCGACGGAGTGGACAACGTCGGGATCGACCCCGATCGAGCCGCCACCGAACATCTCGCCGCCCAGTTTCAGCAGCACCCTTCGGTAGCCACCGTCGACCCGGTCACCCATTTGTGTGTCGCCTCCCGTGTTCACTCGCCGCGGACCCCTTCGTGAGGGAGCATCCTCGGCCGGACCCGACTGTGCCCCGTCCCCGCACCGCGGAGACGGGGCACAGTCGCAGAACTTAGACCCAGTACCTCGCTCAGGCCTGGCCGACCTCGAACCGGGCGAACCGGGTCACGGTCACGCCGGCCTCGTCGAGCAGAGCCTTCACGGTCTTCTTGTTGTCCTTGACCGACGGCTGCTCGAGCAGGACGTTGTCCTTGTAGTACGCGGTGACCTTGCCCTCGATGATCTTCGTGAGGGCCTGCTCCGGCTTGCCCTCTTCGCGGGCGGTCTGCTCGGCGATGCGGCGCTCGTTCTCGACGATCTCGGCCGGCACCTCCTCGCGGGTCAGGTACTTCGCGCGCAGCGCGGCGACCTGCATGGCGGCACCGCGGGCAGCGTCGGCGTCGTCACCGGTGAACTCGACGAGCACGCCCACGGCCGGCGGCAGGTCCGAGCCGCGGCGGTGCAGGTAGGTGGCGGTCTGCCCCTCGAACGACACCACGCGGCGCAGCTCGAGCTTTTCGCCGATGCGGGCCGAGAGCTCCTGCACGGTGTCGATCACGGGCTTGCCGTCGAGGTCGGCGGCCTTGAGGGCCTCGACGTCGCTGGTCTTGAGGGTCTTCGCAACCTCGACGATCTTCGCGGCGAGCTGCTGGAAGTCGTCGTTCTTGGCGACGAAGTCGGTCTCGGAGTCGAGCTCGATGAGCACGCCGCCCTCGCCCGTGACGAGGCCCTCGGCGGTGGCGCGCTCGGCGCGCTTGCCGACGTCCTTGGCACCCTTGATGCGCAGGAACTCGACAGCCTTCTCGAAGTCGCCTTCGTTCTCTTCGAGGGCCTTCTTGCAGTCCATCATGCCGGCGCCGGTCATCTCGCGCAGGCGCTTCACGTCAGCGGCGGTGTAGTTCGCCATCGTGTTGAATCCGTCCGTTTCAGGTACGTGTGAGGTGATCAGCGCCCGGGCGGCCCTGCGCGGGCCGCCCGGACACGGTGGATCAGGAGTTGGCCGGGGCCTGCTCGGTCACGGCTTCGGGGGTCGCCTCGGTGGCGGCGGCCTCGGTGGCCGCCTCCGTCGCGGCAACCGCCTCGGTGGCGTCCGCGGCAGCGGTCTCCGAGCCGGCGAGCAGCTCCTTCTCCCACTCGGCCAGCGGCTCGTCCGACGCCACGCCCGGCTCCGGCTTCGCGTCGGCCGACGCGCCACCTCGGCTCGAACGGGCCATCAGCCCGGCGGCGGCGGCCTCGGCCACCACCTTGGTGAGCAGCGCGGCCGAGCGGATCGCGTCGTCGTTGCCCGGAATCGGGTAGTCGACCTCGTCCGGGTCGCAGTTGGTGTCGAGGATCGCGACGACCGGGATGTTCAGCTTGCGAGCCTCGCCGACGGCGATGTGCTCCTTCTTCGTGTCGACGATCCACACCGCGCTGGGCACCTTGGCCATGTCGCGGATACCGCCGAGGGTCTTCTCGAGCTTGTCCTTCTCACGGGTGAGCGTGAGGATCTCGCGCTTGGTGAGACCCGCGAAGCCGCCGGTCTGCTCCTGGGCCTCGAGCTCCTTGAGGCGCAGAAGGCGCTTGTGCACGGTCTGGAAGTTGGTCAGCATGCCGCCGAGCCAGCGCTGGTTCACGTAGGGCATGCCCACGCGCGCGGCCTCGTTGGCGATGGCTTCCTGGGCCTGCTTCTTCGTGCCGACGAACATGATCGTGCCGCCGTGCGCGACGGTTTCCTTGATGAACTCGAACGCACGGTCGATGTACGTCAGCGTCTGCTGCAGGTCGATGATGTAGATGCCATTGCGCTCGGTGAAGATGTAGCGCTTCATCTTCGGGTTCCACCGACGCGTCTGGTGCCCGAAGTGCACGCCGCTGTCGAGCAGCTGCTTCATGGTGACGACGGCCATTGCCGGAATCACACCTTCTCTATAGTCGCGCACCCCCGCGGTTCGCGCCCGCGGACGTGCTCGTTCGGTTTGTCGCTCGCGGCCCGGGTGACCGCTCGCCCTGGTGCTCGTGCCGGCATCCGGACCCCGCGGTTCTCACTTCCGAGAACCCCAGGGACCGCCGGGCGCCGTGCGACTCCTCCGTCCGGACCTCCGCGGATGTTTCAAGCGGAACCGGCCGGGGCTGCGCGCACGAGCACGCGAAGTCAGCCCAGCGAGTGGGCTGCGGAAAAGATTCTACCCCCTGCCACCAGGGGCGTCCCCACCGGCAGCGCTCCCGCCCGGCGGAGTTGTCCACAACTCGGACCGCCTGTGGACAACTCACCTTGTTGGCAGGGTGCCGGTCCGCGGGTGCCTCATGATCGAACCCGTGACGACGACCTCGTGTTCCTCGATGCGTTCCTCGATGCCGCGGCCGGGCTTTGCACTGTGGCGTGGCGGTTTGCGGCCGGCGCGTGTTCTGCGCGCTTCGGGCGACGTGGGCGCTTCCGCCGCGCTCGACGCTCCGGGTGTTCTGGCCGCTTCAGGCGCCTTGCGGGCTTCAGGCGGCCAGCGGTCTTCGGTTGCGCTGGGTGTTCTGCGGATGCCCTGGGTGTCCCGACCTGCTCCACCTGATCGGTCTCCTCGGCGGGGGCGACATCGACGCCCTGCCCCACCGTTGTGGATGCGCTGGCTCGGCGTGCTGCGCCGGGCCGCGGCGCGGACCCGGCTCGTGATGGCCACCGCGCTGGTGCTGCTCACCGTGTTGCCCGGCGCGTGGGCCGGACGGGCACTCGCGGACGTCCCGCCTTCGCCGAATGTCGGCGCGCAAGCGGGACGGTTGGCCTGGCCGCTCACGCCCCGGCCGAAAGTCACCCGGTTCTTCGAACCACCCGCCACGGCCTACGGACCCGGCCACCGCGGCGTCGATCTGGAAGCCGCCGCGGGACAACAGGTTCTCGCGGCCGACATGGGTGTCGTGATCTTCGCGGGTCAGATCGGGGGCCACGGCGTCGTCGCGGTGGACCACGACGGTGGCCTCCGCACGACCTACCTGCCACTCACCCCGACCGTGGTCACCGGCGACCAGGTGTACCGCGGCCAGCCGCTGGGGACCGTGGCCGCCGGGCACCCCGGCTGTCCCACTGCCACGTGCCTGCACTGGGGTGCCCGCAAAGGAGAGGAGTACATCGATCCGCTGGCGCTCGTCGGCACGCCGGGCCGAGTCCGCCTGAAACCCTGGGCCGACCCGCACTGACCAGGCCGCGCTCACGTGCTGGGCTGCTCCGTGAGCTTCGCGCGCAGCCGCATCACGGCACGGGTGTGGAGCTGGCTCACCCGGGACTCCGTGACGCCCAGGACCTTGCCGATCTCGGCGAGCGTGAGGCTTTCGAAGTAGTAGAGGCTGACCACGATCTTGTCGCGCTCGGTCAGCTGGGCGATGGCCTCCGCGAGCTGGCGGCGGTTGTCCTGGTCGACGAGGACGGCGACGGGGTCGACGGCGCCGTCGTCGGGGATCGTGTCGACGAGAGAGCCGCTGTCCTTGCCGGCCGCGACGAGGTCCTCCAGCGCGACGACGCTGGTGAGCTGGAGCTGGCCGTAGAAGTCGCGCAGGTCGTCGACGCCGATGTTGAGCTCGGTGGCCAACTCGGCATCGGTGGGGGTGCGGTGCAGGCGCGCGCCGAGGCGCTCGAGGGCGCGCTCGGCCTCCTTCGCCTTGCTGCGCACGGCGCGGGGCACCCAGTCCTGGGAGCGCAGGTCGTCGAGGATCGCGCCGCGGATGCGCTGCATCGCGTAGGTCTCGAACCGCAGCCCCCGCGCGGGCTCGAACTTCTCGATCGCGTCGACGAGGCCGAAGATGCCGGACTGAACGAGATCGCCCACGTCGACGTGCGTCGGCAGGCCCGTGCCCACGCGGCCGGCGACGTACTTCACCAGGGGCGCGTAGTGCAGCACCAGCCGGTCGCGCGACACCTGGTCCGGCTTGTCGGCGAACTGCTGCCACAAGGCCTGGATACCCGCGTCGACGTCATGACCGGGGCGCCCGTCCTCGCTGACGGCGCCCTCGCCTCCGGCAGTGCTCACCCCGGCGTCCGTGACTTGCGGCGTGGAGGTCATTGCACGGTCGTTCTCGGCATGCGGCTCAGTATGGTCTCCGTGCTCGTGCGGATGCGCGTGCGCCAGTGGTTCGGCCCCCAGTTTTCCGGCCGAGCCGCCACTGGCCTCGTCAGGCCCGTGGGTGTGCTCGGTCATGGATCGCCTTCAGCCGATCGACGGTCACGTGAGTGTAGAGCTGGGTCGTGGCAAGCGTAGCGTGACCGAGCAGTTCCTGAACGCTCCTGAGATCGGCACCTCCCTCCAGCAGATGGGTCGCGGCCGAGTGGCGTAGTCCGTGTGGCCCCATGTCGAGTGCTCCGGGTACCGCGGCCACTGCCTCGTGCACCACGCGCCGCGCCGCGCGCGGATCGAGCCGGCTGCCACGAACCCCCAGGAAGAGGGCCTGTTCCGACTTCGGGCCGGCCAGTTCCGGGCGCCCCGCGTCGAGCCACGCGGTGAGTGCTTCGGCCGCCGGAACGCCGAACGGCACCGTCCGCTCCTTGTCCCCTTTCCCGATCACCGAGACGACACGCCGCCCGAAATCGACCGCGCCGACGTCCAGACCACACAACTCCGACACCCGGATGCCACTCGCGTACAGCAGTTCGACGAGCGCACGGTCACGCAGCGCAACCGGATCCCGCTGCTCGGCTCCCATCGCGGCCGCCTGCATCAGCTCGTCCGCCTGATCGGCCCGCAGCACGCCCGGCAACGTCCGGTGCGCTCGCGGCGCCGCGAGCCGGCCGCCCGGGTCCGCCTTCAGCGCGCCCTGCCGGTGGGCCCAGGCCGTGAACGTCCGCGCCGCCGCCGCCCGACGCGCCAAGGTCGTCCGGCCCGCCCCGTCGGCCCGCTGCCCGGCAAGCCACGCGCGCAGCAGCCCGATGTCGAGATCGGCGAGCCCGCGGCTGTCGTCCTCCGCCGCGGTCAGGAACCCCAGCAGCGACACCACGTCGCCCACATACGCCCGCACCGTGTGCGGCGACAGCCCGCGCTCCAGCGTCAGATGCCGTTCGTACTCGGCCACCACCGCACGCTCCGGCCCGGGCAACCCCTCGCGCACCGCCCGCAGATCCGGCCGCTGCGGGCCTTTCCTGTGCCCCGGGGTGCGCGGGACCGCGTCCCGGCGGGCGCTCGCTGACGACATGCCGATCACGCTGCGCGAACCACCGCCCGAGGTCAAGCATCGCCACGCCGTTCTCCTCTGTGCCGCATACACATTCCGCGGCCACTTGGGCTTTACGCGGTCCGGCCGAGCACCGCGGTCGTTGCCGTTCACCGAGGTGCGAGCGGGTGGTCGGCTACCGCGCCCGCGACCGAACGCCCTGTCCGGCGCCGATCAAGGTCCTACGGACCGGCGCGGATACCGTGCGGGCGTGCGGGCGTGCGGGCGTGCGGCCGAGCGTGTCAGCGTCCGGCGGCGTCCGGCATCGAGCGGTCAGAGGCCACCTCCGAAATTCGGTGCCGTTCACTGCGGACCGATCCGTGGCCACGCGTAGCCGCTCTCCGCGCGGGTGAGCGCGGCGACGGCGCCGTTCACCAAGGTGCGAACGGTGGTGGGGCGCCGGCGGGTGCCATGGCACGCGACCGAACGCCCTGTCCGGCGCCGATCAAGGTCCTGCGGACCGGCGCGGATACCGTGCGGGCGTGCGGCCGAGCGTGTCAGCGTCCGGCGGCGTCCGGCGGCTAGCGGTCAGAGGCCACCTCCGAAATTCGGTGCCGTTCACTGCGGACCGATCCGTGGCCACGCGTAGCCGCTCTCCGTGCGGCTGAGCGCGGCGACAAGCGCCGTTCACTTCGGTGCCGCGCGGACGATGCGGCGCCACCCGGTGTCGCCGCGGACGGCGAAGCCGTCGATTTCCAGTTCGGGCAACAGGGCTCGCACGCGGTCGACCGGGACGCCCGATTCGGTGGCGACCTGGTCGGCTGAGCGGCCGGCGCGGGGTACGAGTGCTTCGTAGACCCGGAGCGCTTCGGGAGCGAGGACGTCGGTGGGGCGACGCGGCCGAGGGTTTTCCGGTTCGGGGGCGGGGCCGAACCGTCCGACGGTGTCGACGACTTCGTCAACGGAGGTGACGAGGGTGGCCTTGCAGTCGCGGATGAGGGCGTGGCAGCCGGCGGAGTTGGCGGACTGGATGGGGCCCGGCAGCGCCATCACGACTTTGCCGAGGGCGCCCGCGGTGGTGGCGGTATTGCGCGCGCCGCTGCGGATGCCGGCTTCGATGACGACGGTGCCGTCGGTGAGGCCGGCGATGAGGCGGTTGCGGACGAGGAAGCGGTGGCGCGCGGGTGGGGTGCCGGGGGCGTACTCGCTGACGACGGCGCCGCCGTTGTCGGCGATGCGCCTCAGCAGGTCGACGTGGCCGGCCGGGTAGCCGATGTCGACGGCACAGCCCAGTACCGCGACCGTGACGCCGCCGGCGCCGAGGGCACCGCGGTGAGCGGCGCCATCGATGCCCAGGGCGGCGCCGGAGAAGACCGGGACCTCGCGGGTCGCGAGGCCGTGGGCGAGCTCGGCGGAGTTGTGTTCTCCGTAGTTCGTCGCGAGGCGCGCGCCGACGACGGCGACCGCGCGGTCGGCTGCCTTCGCGAGGTGCGCGCCGCCGCGGACCCAGAGGGCGAGCGGGGCGGCGACGTTCTCGACTCCGCGGCCGCTCGCGACCGCCAGCGAGAGCAACGGCCACGCCGGCCACTCGTGGTCCTCGGGCACGACCAGGCGGGCTTGGGATTTCGCGGCCGTCTCCAGGTCTTGCTCGGCCAGGTCGACTTCGCGTCGGGCAGCGGTTTCGCGACGGACCTTGTCGGGGCAGTCGCCGCTGCGGACGCGGGCCGCGGCCTCGACCGGGCCGCGCTCCCCCACGAACGCGACCAACGCCGGCGCCGGGGGCTCGGCTACGCGCAGCAGGTAGGCGCGGGCGAGGCGTTCTTCATCCGTGGCGGTGGCGACGGGCTGTTCGGTGGGCAGAGCCGTCATGCCGCACCTCTCAGTCTCACGAGCGACAGCCGGCGCGGCACGAGAACGGCGCGGACGCGGGCGGGATCGCGTTCGGGCGGGTTGTGGGGATTCGGGACGAGACGCAGGTGGCGTTTCACGGCGGATTCCCTTCGGGGGCGGGTCATGCGGCGGTCCTTTCGCGGAAGTCGAGAGCGGCGGCGACGTGGTCGGGCGTCGGGTGGGGCGTGGCGGACAGGTCGGCGAGCGTCCAGGCGATGCGAAGGCAACGGTCGGCACCGCGGGCCGTGAGGAGGCCACGGTCGAGGGCGCGGTCGAGCAGGGCGGTGGTGGGCGACGGCAGCGCGAACTCGCGGCGGAGGGTGGGGCCGGGGACGTCGGAGTTGGCGCGCCAGCCGTGCGTGCGCCAGCGGTGGGCCGCGCGGTCGCGGGCGGCCAGGACGCGGGCGCGGACCGCCTCGGACGATTCGGGCGCCGCGGACTGGTGCGCGGAGATGGCGGTCAGCGGACGCAGGCGCACACGGAGGTCCACGCGGTCCAGCAGTGGTCCCGAGATCCGCCCGAGGTAACGGCGCCGGACGATCGGCGAGCAGATGCAGTCGGTCTCACGCGGCGGCGCGCAGGGGCACGGGTTGGTGGCCAATATGAGCTGAAAGCGGGCCGGGTAGCGGACGGAGCCCTTGGCACGGGCGATGCGGACCTCGCCTTCTTCGAGGACGGTGCGCAGTGAGTCGAGGCGGTGGCCGCTGAACTCGCAAACCTCGTCCAGGAACAGCACGCCGCGGTGGGCTCGGCTGATGGCGCCGGGCGTCGCGATGCCGCTGCCACCGCCGACGAGCGCCGCGACGGTGATCGAGTGGTGCGGCGCGACGAACGGCGGCACGGTCACCAGCGGCGCAGCCTTCGACAGGGAGCCGTCGATGGAGTGGATGGCTGTGACCTGCAGTGATTCCTCTTGGGACAACGCCGGGAGCAGGCCCGGCAGGCGTTTGGCCAGCATCGTCTTGCCGACGCCCGGTGGGCCGGTGAGCAGCAGGTGATGCCCGCCCGCGGCGGCAACTTCCAGGGCCCAGCGGGCTTCCGGTTGGCCGACGACGTCGGCGAGGTCCGGTACTTCCGGTGGTTCGGCTGCGACGGGTTCGGGACTCGACTCGAGTTCACCTTCGCCCTTGAGCCACGCGACGAGGTCGGCCAGGCGCGAGACGCCGGCGACTTCGAGGCCGTCGACGAGCGCAGCTTCGTAAAGCGACTCCGACGGGACGACCGCTCGCTCGTACCCCGCTGCCCGCGCAGCCAGCAGTCCGGGCAGTACTCCGCGGACGGGACGGATGCGGCCGTCGAGGGCCAGTTCGCCGAGGAGGATGGTGCGGAGGAGTTTTGTGGCCGGGACTGCGCCGTTCGCGGCGAGCACTGCGGCGGCGATGCCGAGGTCGTAGCCGGAGCCGACCTTGGGGAGGTTGGCGGGCGAGAGGCCGAGCGTGACTTTACCGTCGGGCCAGGGCTGGCCGGAGTTGCGGACGGCTGAGCGCACGCGGTCTTTCGCTTCCCTCAGCCCGGCGTCGGGCAGGCCGACCAGAGTCACCCGGCTGAGCCCGCCGCCCAGGTCGGCCTCGATCTCGATCACCCGGCCTTCGATGCCGAGGAGCGCGACGCTCCATGCTTTGGCGATCGGCATCAGGCCACCTCCGCGACGGTTTCGTGGCTCGCCAGGCGGGACTCGGTGTGGCGACGCCGGATACTGGGCAGCGCACGACAGTGAGCCCTTGCCATGGGCACCACGCCGCACCCGGAACGCACGCGGGCCACCTGGCCAGGTTGGGCATGGCGATTCAGTGGCAGGGCAACCCGGGAATTCGCGATCGGCGTCAAGCCATACCCAGCAACAGCCTTCCGAGCCACCAGGCTGCACTCGACACCACAGATCCGCAGCAGCACAAAGCAACGGTCTTCCTTGATGGGCACCCCATCGCGCGCAGAAGTCACGCAGGTCGCCGGGACAGCCTCGAGCCGGCGGTTCCGTGGCGACGCAGAGCCGCAGGCTGTTTTGGTGGCCATCAAGCCACCCCCAGCGACAGCCGTGCGGACTGCCGGGCCGGACTCGACACCGCACGTCCGCGCCGGAACCCGGCAGTTCGCGTTGTCGGTGGGCAAAACGCGCTCCGTGGCGACAGCCGCCGCCCAAGGCGCCGGGGCCGGCGCGAGGTGGTGGTTTCGGGCCAGTGCAACGCGGGGCAACTTCGCGAGGATCCCGGCTCCACGTGAGTCGCGAAGTTCGTCGGAGTGGGCTCGGTGCTGGTTCGGCCGCGGTGGAACGCAGTGGGCAGAAGTGATGGGCATCAGAAGGCTCCCGCGATATGGCGGACCTGGGGGTGGGCCCCGGCGGGGGCGAAGACGGTCACGACGTCGTAGCGGGTGCGGCACCAGCCGACGCGGTGGGCGCGCAGCCAGCGTTGGGCGGCCCGGTGGACGCGGGTGATCTTTTCGGCCGTCACGGATTCCGCGGGGGAGCCGTAGGCATTGGTGGCGCGGGTTTTGACCTCGCAGAAGACGACCTTGTCGCCGTCGGCCAGTACGAGGTCGAGTTCGCCTTCCCGGCAGAGCCAGTTGCGGCTGAGCACCACCAGGCCCGCGTTCTGCAGGTGCCGGGCCGCCAGGTCTTCGCCCCAGCGGCCGAACGCGCGGCGCCACTGGGCGCCCGGGTCCGGGCCGTCGTTCATCGCTCCCCCTCGGCCGCGCCGCCGCCGGGCCCTTGCCGGCTGTCACGGTGCGTGTGCCATCAACCGTCGCAGAGTGACCGGGGAAGGCGCCACCATCGAAAAGTCGGGCTGTGGACAACTGGGGGGTTGTGGATAAACGAGGCAAGCCTGAGGGCAGGCGGCGTGAAAATGTCGGTGCCGAGGGCTAAGAGCCGCAGACACAAAACGGCCACCCGGGCGAACCCGGGTGGCCGGTGAAAACGAGAGGGACCTCAGCCCGAGAAGGGACCGTCCTCAGGAAGGCGCAGGTCGGGTTTGTCGAGTTCCTCCACGTTGACGTCCTTGAACGTGATGACGCGGACGTGCTTCACAAAGCGGGCCGGGCGGTACATGTCCCAGACCCACGCGTCCGACATGCGGACCTCGAAGTACACCTCACCGCCGCCGTCGCGTACCTGTACGTCGACCGCGTTGGCCAGGTAGAACCGCCGCTCGGTCTCCACCACGTACGAGAACTGGCCGACGATGTCGCGGTACTCGCGGTACAGCGAGAGCTCCATCTCGGTCTCGTACTTCTCGAGATCCTCTGCGCTCATGAAATCCGCGCCCCTCCTCGCGTTCGTCTTGCTGCTCCGGCGGCGGAGCGTTCATTCTTACCCACCGAGCGAGCCAGGGCACGGACCGGCGCGCTCGGGATTTCCCGAGAACCATTCTCCTCCGCGGCGGCTTCCGAAGCCGCGTTCTCCAGAGCAGCGTAGGTGAGCACGACCGGGTGTGGTGGGGTGAGTCCGTGTGCGAGGGCCGCGGTGGCCACATTCGTGTAGGACCAGCGGTGCGCCGGGCTCGGGCCGTGCTCGGTGAGAGCCCGTAGGTGGTCGGCGGTGCTGTAGCCCTTGTGCACGTCGAAGCCGTAGTGCGGCAGCTCGTCGTGCAGGCCGGCCATGATGCGGTCGCGCGTCACCTTCGCGAGCACCGACGCCGCGGCGATACTCGCCACGCTGCGGTCTCCCTTGATGACCGCGACGTTGGGCGCCGGGATGCCCGGCACCGGGAAACCGTCGGTGAGCACATAACCGGGATGGTCGCGCAGAGCGGCGACCGCGCGCCGCATCCCCTCCAGGTTCATCACCCGGATGCCGAGCAGGTCGACCTGTTCGGACGGGATCACGATCACCGCGTAGTCGAGGGCGCGCTTGAGGACCAGGTCGTAGACGCGGTCGCGGGCCTTCGCAGTGAGCAGCTTCGAGTCGGTGAGCTCCGGCAGTCGCGCGCCGTCGCCGGGGCGCAGCACGCAGGAAGCCACTACGAGCGGGCCCGCGCACGCACCGGCGCCGGCCTCGTCCACCCCGGCGACGGGGCCCAGGCCACGGCGTTCGAGAGCACCCTGCAGACCCCAGAACAGCTCGCCGCGCACGACGGCGCGCGGCGGCCGCAGGGGTTCGGCCGGGGTTCGGGGAGCGGGAACGGTCACTGCCAACCTTCTCGGGCGGGGCACCCTAACGGCGCGCCTTGCGCAGGCCCGCCTTCACTCGCCGGCCGACGAACAGCGTGGGCACGGCCGCGGCGAACCCGAGACCGAGCGGCAGGCCATCCTGCCACGCCGGGGCACCGAGGGCCACCGGCTGGGCGTCGGCCTGCGGATCGTGGTCCGAGACCCCGCCCCAGCGACCCGGCGGGAAGACGATGATCCGGGCCTTGCCGATCACGTCGCTCACGGGCACGGCGCCGTTGGCACCGCCCTGGCCCTGGTAACGCGAGTCGGCCGAGTTGTTGCGGTTGTCGCCCATCACCCACAGCGTGCCCTGCGGCACCTTGACCGGCGCGAACGAGTCCTGCATCGCGTGGTCGGGGTTCTCCCAGTGGATGTACGGCTCGTCGAGGGCCTTGCCGTCGACGATCACGCGGTTCTGTGGATCGCAGCACTGCACGGTCTGGCCGCCGACGGCGATCACGCGCTTCACGAAGTCGCGTTCGTCCGGCGGGGCGAAGCCCACCAGCGAGCCGAGACCTCGCAGGCCGCGGACGATGACGTTGCTGGATTCCTGCGGCGCGATCTCGTTCTCGGTCCACGCGGGCGGACCCTTGAACACGACCACGTCACCCGGCGAGGGATCCGTGAAGTCGTAGGTGACGCGGTCGACCAGAATCCGGTCGCCCGTACAGCCGGGGCAGCCGTGAAGCGTGGCCTCCATGGACCCCGAGGGGATCATGAAGACCTTCGCCAGGAAGGCCTGGATCAGGATCGTGAGCACCAGGGCGATCGCGATCAGGATCGGCAGTTCCTTCCAGAACGACCGCTTCTTCTGGGGCTTGCCCCGCCGGTGGGAGCCCCGACGCTCCTCGGAACGAGAATCCTCCGAGCCGTCGGGGTCATCCTCAGCGGCGTTCTGGGGCACGGGGTCGACCACGTCGCCAGGCTACCGGGTACCGCCTTGCCACTCAGGAGGCAGAGGTGGTCTCGCGGTTCTCGCGACGCTCCTTGATCTTCGCCTTCTTGCCACGCAGGTCGCGCAGGTAGTAGAGCTTCGCGCGCCGCACGTCGCCGCGCTTGAAGACCTCGACCTCGGCCAGGTTCGGCGAGTGCACCGGGAAGGTGCGCTCGACGCCCACGCCGAACGAAACCTTGCGCACGGTGAAGGTCTCGCGGACGCCGCCGCCCTGACGGCGGATCACGACGCCCTGGAAGACCTGATTGCGCTCGCGGTTGCCCTCGATGACGCGGACGTGGACCTTGAGCGTGTCGCCCGGGCGGAAGTCCGGGATGTCGGAACGCAGGGAGTGCGCGTCCAGCGCGTCCAGGGTGTTCATCGGTGGTCCGTCCTCGTCGATTCGTGTAACTCGGGTACTTCTCCCCGGGCGCGCAGCAATGCTGCTGCAACTACACCAGGGGCTGATGGCGGGCTCGTGAACGAGGCGGTCCACTCACGCCAACCTGTCGATTATGGCAGAGGCGCTGGTGCTCGCTTCGCACGGGGTCTAGCCGAGGTCCTCGCCGAGCCGGTCGAGTACCTCGTGATCTCGGCTGTTCAGACTACCCTCCGGCAACCGGGCCAGAAGATCCGGGCGCCGCAGGGCCGTGCGTTCCAGCGCCTGATCGCGCCGCCAGCGCTCCACGAGTGCGTGGTTCCCGGAGCGCAGGACGTCGGGCACCGCCAGGTCGCGCCACACTTCCGGACGCGTATAGCTGGGGCCTTCGAGCAGCCCGTCGGAGAACGAGTCCTCGGCCGCCGACCGCGCGTTGCCGAGCACGCCAGGCAGCAACCGGACCACGGCCTCCACGATCACCAGCACCGCGGCCTCGCCGCCGACCAGCACATAGTCGCCGATCGACACCTCGTCCACGGGCATGCGGCGCGCGGCGTCGTCGATCACGCGCTGGTCGATGCCCTCGTAGCGACCACAGGCGAAGACCAGGTGCTTCTCCTCGGCGTACGCGTGGGCCAACTCCTGCGTGAACGGCTTGCCCGCCGGCGTCGGGACCACGAGCCGGGTCCGCTGTCCGCAGACCTCGTCGAGCGCCGGGCCCCAGATCTGGGGCTTCATGACCATGCCGGGGCCGCCGCCGTACGGCGCGTCGTCGACCGCGCGGTGGACGTCGTGGGTCCACTCGCGCAGGTCGTGCACGCCGATCTCGATGAGGCCGCGGTCGATCGCCCGGCCCAGCAGCGCGGCGCGCAGCGGGTCGAGGTACTCGGGGAAGATCGTGACGACGTCGATGCGCACGCTCACCACCTCCGGTGCGAGGGGAACGGGATCACGTCAGTCCTCGTCCAGCAGGCCTTCGGGCGGATCCAGCACCACGCGCCCACCCGCGACGTCGACCGTCGGGACGATCGCGCGCACGAAGGGCACGAGCACTTCGCGCCCGGCCACGTCGAGCTCCAACAGCTCCCCCGCCGGCGAGTGGACGACCTCGACGACCTTGCCCACGACTGTGCCGTCGGCCAGCTCGGCGCTGAGGCCGGCCAGCTCGTGGTCGTAGAACTCGTCGGGGTCGCCCGTGGGCGGGAGTGCGGCGGTGTCGATGAGCAGCAACGCGCCGCGCAGGGTCTCCGCGACGTCGCGCGTGAGGACCTCCTCGAAACGCACCAGCAGCCGCCCGCTGTGTTCGCGGGCGGCTGTGATGGTGAGATCCCTCTTGCTGCCGTCACGCAGCTGCGTCGTGACGACCGCACCGACGGCGAACCGCTGTTCGGGCGAGTCCGTGCGCACGTCCACCGCGAGCTCGCCGCGGATGCCGTGTGCCTTGGCGATGCGGCCGACTACGACGTCCATCCTGACCGTCCGAGTTCCGCCGCGGGTCAGCGATCGGTGTCGACGACGTCCACACGGACGCCGCGGCCACCGATGCCACCCATCACGGTGCGCAGGGCGGTCGCCGTGCGACCACCCCGGCCGATCACCTTGCCGAGGTCGTCGGGGTGCACGTGCACCTCGAGCGTGCGGCCACGGCGAGTGGTCAGCAGCTCGACCCGGACCTCGTCCGGGTTGTCGACGATCCCGCGCACCAGGTGCTCGAGGGAGTCAGCGAGAAAACTCACTCGGACTTCTCGCCCTCAGCGGCTTCGGCCTTCTCGGCCTCGGCCTTCTTGGGAGCGGACTTCTTCTTCGGCGTGGTGGCCTCGGCGGAGGGCTCCTCGCCGGCAGCGGCCAGCGCCGCGTTGAACAGGTCCTGCTTGGACGGCTTCGGCTCGGCCACCTTCAGGGTGCCCTCGGCGCCCGGCAGGCCCTTGAACTTCTGCCAGTCGCCGGTGATCTCGAGGATGCGCTGCACCGGCTCGGTCGGCAGGGCGCCGACGCCCAGCCAGTACTGGGCGCGGTCGGTGTCGACCTCGATCAGGCTCGGCTCTTCCTTCGGGTGGTACTTGCCGATCGTCTCGATGGCCTTGCCGTCCCGGCGGGTGCGCGCGTCGGCGACGATGATGCGGTAGTACGGCGCACGGATCTTGCCGAGGCGCTGCAGCTTGATCTTGACGGCCACGGGTGTGGGTACTCCTCAGTGCTGGTGCAGGGTGGGCGCTCGTCGACCGCGTGGGGACACGATCACAGGCGCCCGAAACAGGAGCCCCCGAACGGCGAGAGGGTCCGGACGGAAGCGGGCAAGCGAACATTCTGCCAGATGGCTCGAAGTGCCTGCGCAGGGCCTCGGAACAGACCCGGAACGCACCTCAGAACGAGCTGACCCCGAGTGAGCCGAGCAGGATCGCGACCGAGGGCAGGAAGTTGTTCATCGAGTGCGCCACCACGCTGCCCGGCAGCCGGCCCGTGGCGAAACGCGCGAGGCCGATCGGCACGGCGATGACCAGCAGGAGCGTGGTCCGCAACGGTTCGAGGTGGCTGGCGGCGAACACGGCCGTGGACAGCAGGAAAGCCGCCATGCGACCCCACCGTTCGCTGCGCCACTGCAGCCGCTCCACCGCTCCCCAGAGCAGGCCGCGGTAGATGATCTCCTCGCAGATCGGCCCGAGCAGCCAGAGGTAGACGAACGTCACGATCGCCGCGGACACCGACATCTTCCGGTCGTCCACCAGCGCGCTGATCGCCGATGTCGCGTCGGCCGAGCCCACGATCTCGGTCCACACCCAGGCGCTCAACGACGTGAGCACCAGCCCGAGCAGGCCGAACTTGAGCCCGATCTTCACGTCGGACCAGCGCCACTCCAGGCGCAGGTCGAGCTTGGGTCCGTTGCCGCGCACGAGCGTGGCCAGCAGCGCGACGCCCGCGGCGATCATCGCGGGCAGCATCGTGCCCAGCAGCACCGTGCGGATCGGCAGCGGCTGCCCGGCCGGCGGATCGCCCAGCAACGCGCTCACGAACGCGGCCGACGCGATGAGCACGGCCTCCACGAGCAGGAACGCCCCGAAGCCCCACCGGTGCGGCGGGAACTCGCGCGGGGCGCTCACCAGGTCCTCCGGACGGATCGGCGTGGCACCCGGAATCGGCTCCCGGGGCTGGGAAGTGGTCACGCCCGGCCTCCGGAGATCGCTCGGCTCACCGGTCGAGCCTAACCGTCGAGAAGACTTCGCACAGTACTCGGGCGATCACCGGAAAATGAGGTGTTTCAGCCGAAAACCGTGCCACGCAGGACGATGTGCGACGGGTGGCGCAGCACCGCGAGATCCTCACGCGGGTCGGCCGGGTACACGATCAGGTCGGCCGGGGCGCCGTCGGAGATGCCGGGGTGGCCGAGCCATTCGCGGGCGGCCCAGGACGCGCTCGCGAGCGCCTGCTCGCGTGTCATGCCGGCGCGGTGCAGCGCTTCGACCTCGTCGGCGATCAGGCCGTGGGCGACCATGCCGCCGGCGTCGGTGCCCGCGAAGACGCGCACGCCCGCCTCGACGGCCGCGGACACCATGTCGGCGACGCCCGCGTGCAGGGCCCGCATGTGGGCCGCGTACGTGGGGTACTTCGTGGCCTGGTCGGCGATGCCGGGGAAGTTCTCGATGTTGATCAGCGTGGGCACGAGCGCTACGTCACGGCGGGCCAGCTCGGCCAGCTGGTGGGGGTTCAACGCGGTGCCGTGCTCCAGGCAGTCGATGCCCGCGTTGATCAGCCCCGGCAGGGCGGCTTCGCCGAAGACGTGGGCGGTCACGCGGGCGCCGAGGTCGTGCGCGACTCCGACGGCCTCGGCCAGCACGTCGTCGGGCCACAGCGGCGCGAGATCACCCTCGCCGCGGTCGATCCAGTCGCCGACGAGCTTGACCCAGCCGTCGCCGTCACGCGCTTGTTCCGCGACGGCCTCGGGCAGCAGCGCCACATCGTCCAGCTCGATGGCGAAGCCGGGAACGTAGCGCTTCGACAAGGCCAGGTGACGGCCGCAACGGATGATCGTGGGCAGGTCGGCGCGCGCCTGCAGCGGCCGCACGTCGAGTGGCAGACCGCAGTCGCGGATCAGCAGCGTGCCCGCGTCGCGGTCGGTGGCCGCCTGCTCGGCGGCTTCCTCGACCGGCACCGCCCCGTGCGGGCCGAGGCCCGGGTGGCAGTGGGCGTCGACGAGGCCGGGCACCAGGAACCCGCCGGTCGCCAGCGTTTCCGCGCCGGGCACGGGCTCGAACGAGATGCGCCCGTCGGTGATCCAGAGCTCACGCGGCGAGCCGTCGGGCAGGACGGTGCCGGAGACGTGCAGGGCGCTCAATTGTCCGGCGCTCAATTGTTCTTGGGGTCCTTCGGCAGCTTGAACTTCGTCGGGTCGAAGCCCGGCACGTCGTTCATGCCGCCGAGCTGCGACAGGTCGGGCATCCCGCCACCGGTCGGCATGCCACCCGGGGGCAGCATCGGCATGCCGCCGGGGAAGCCGCCGCGGACCTTGGGCTGTGTGGGGCCGCGCCCCTTGCCCTTCTTCCCCTTCTTGCCCTTGCGCGTCTTGCTGCCGCCACCGCCGCCGAAGCCGAAGCGCCCGGCCATCTGGGCCATCATCTTGCGGGCTTCGAAGAAGCGGTTGACCAGGTCGTTGACCTCGCGGACGGAGACGCCCGAGCCGTTGGCGATGCGCAGCCGGCGCGAGCCGTTGATCATCTTCGGGTCGTCGCGCTCGGCCGGGGTCATGCCGCGGATGATCGCCTGCAGCTTGTCGAGGTGCTTGTCGTCGACCTGCGCCAGCTGGTCCTTCATCTGGCCCGCGCCCGGCAGCATGCCGAGCAAGTTGCCGATCGGCCCCATCTTGCGGACGGCTAGCATCTGCTCGAGGAAGTCCTCCAGCGTCAGCTGCCCGCTGGTCAGCTTCGCCGCGGCCTTCTCCGCCTGGTCCTGATCGAAGTGCTGCTCGGCCTGCTCGATGAGGGTGAGCACGTCGCCCATCCCGAGGATGCGCGAGGCCATCCGGTCGGGGTGGAAGGTGTCGAAGTCCTCGAGCTTCTCGCCGTTGGACGCGAAGAGGATCGGCTGGCCGGTGACCTCGCGCACGCTCAGCGCGGCACCACCGCGGGCGTCGCCGTCGAGCTTCGTGAGCACCACGCCGGTGAAGCCGACGCCGTCGCGGAATGCCTGGGCCGTGGTCACGGCATCCTGGCCGATCATCGCGTCGACGACGAACAGGATCTCGTCGGGCTGCACGGCGTCGCGGATGTCCGCGGCCTGCTTCATCAGCTCTTCGTCGACACCCAGGCGGCCCGCGGTGTCGACCACCACGATGTCGTGCTGCGCGTGCTTGGCCTCCGCGATGGCGCGACGGGCGACGTCCACCGGGTCGCCGACGCCGTTGCCCGGCTCCGGCGCGAAGGTGACGACACCCGCGCGCTCGCCGACGACCTGCAGCTGCGTGACAGCGTTCGGGCGCTGGAGGTCACAGGCCACCAGCATCGGCGCGTGGCCCTGCTTCTTCAGCCACATCGCGAGCTTGCCGGCGAGCGTCGTCTTACCGGCACCCTGCAGACCCGCCAGCATGATCACCGACGGCGGGTTCTTCGCGAGGTTCAGCCGGCGCGTCTCGCCGCCGAGGATGCCCACGAGCTCCTCGTTGACGATCTTGATGACCTGCTGCGCGGGGTTGAGCGCCTGCGAGACCTCGGCGCCCTTCGCCCGGTCCTTGATCCGGGCGATGAACTCCTTGACCACCGGCAGCGCGACGTCGGCCTCCAGCAGCGCGATGCGGATCTCGCGCGCGGTGGCGTCGATGTCGGCGTCGGACAGCCGGCCCTTGCGAGACAGCGTCTGCAGGGCGGCGGTGAGCCGATCGGAGAGGGTGTCGAACACGGGTGTGCACGCTCCAGCTGGGTCGTCGTTCGCGTACCGGGCATCGCTGGGCGACCCCGGCAACCTCCCAGGGTAGCGGTCCGGGCCCGGCCGCCTCGCGGGTGCGCGAACCTTCGAGAGAAGGTTAGTACGCACATGCGTAATAACTCGAATCATCGTCCCAGGTCAACATAAGAAAATCGCTCGACTCGGTCGCGCGAATCGGTAAACATCTGCGTATGAATTCAGCGACGACGCCGCGCCCGGCGCTGGCCGAACCGGCGGCGGACGAAGACGAGAAAGTGCCGTTCAGCCGCATCGCCGCGCTGTTCCGGCCACACCGGGCGCAGATGGCCGGGCTGTTCGCGCTCCTGGTGGTGCAGGCCGGTCTCGGGGTCACCTCGCCGTTCCTGCTGCGGGCGATCCTCGACGACGCGCTCCCCCGCCGCGACGCCCTGCTGGTGAGCGTGCTGGCAGTGGGGATGATCGCCGCGGCACTGGGCTCGGGCGCGCTCGGCGTGGCGACGACCGGCCTGTCGAACACGATCGGGCAGCGCGTGATGAACGAGCTGCGCTTGTCGGTTTACGGCCACCTTCAGCGCATGTCGCTCGGCTTCTTCACCCGCACCAAGACCGGCGAGATCCTGTCGCGGGTCTTCAACGACATCGGCGGCGTGGACAACGTGGTCACGACCACCGCGGCCTCGATCGTGCAGAACGGCACCACGGCGCTGGCGATCACCGTCGCGATCCTGATCATGGACTGGCAGCTCGCGCTGCTCTCGCTCGTGGTCGTGCCGCTGTTCCTGCTGTTCACGCTGCGCCTGGGTGGCAAGCAGCGCAAGCTCGCCCGCGGCCGGACACGGCGGATGGCACGGTTGACGACGATCGTCGAGGAGTCCCTGTCGGTCACCGGCGTGCTGCTGGCCAAGACCATGGGCAACGAACGGCGGATGCGGGAGCGCTTCGCCGAGGAGTCCCGCGAGGTCGCGGCGCTCGAACGCAGCGCGGCGCTGGCCGGGCGCTGGCAGCGGGCGTCGCGGGTGATGAGCCTGACGATCATCCCGGCGCTTGTGTACTGGGTCGCCGGGCTGGAGCTGGCGGGCGGTTCGGCGCCGGTATCGCTGGGCACCGTGGTGGCGTTCACGAGCATGCTCAACCGGCTGCTCGGGCCGGCCACGGCGATGCAGACGGTGAGCCAGAGCGTGGGCGCGGCGAAGGCGCTGTTCGGGCGGATCTTCGAGGTGCTTGACCTGCGTGTGGAGATCGACGACCGCCCGGGGGCGCGGGAGCTGGCCGTGCGCGAGGGGGCGGTATCGATGCGGTCGGTGTCGTTCCGCTACGACGACGACGGCGCGTGGACCCTGCGCGACGTCGACCTCGACGTGGCGCCGGGGACGACCACGGCGCTGGTCGGCTCGACGGGCTCGGGCAAGACCACGCTCGCGTACCTCGTGGCGCGGCTGTACGAGGTGACGGAAGGCCGAGTGACCGTCGACGGCACCGACGTCCGGGACGTCACGCTCGCGTCGCTGGCGGCGGGGGTCGGGTTCGTGTCACAGGAGACGTACCTGTTCCACGCTTCGGTGCGGGAGAACCTGCGCTTCGCGAAGCCGGACGCCACCGACGCCGAGATCGAGGAGGCCGCGAAGGCCGCGCACATCCACGACACGCTCGCGAAGCTGCCCGAGGGCTACGACACCGTGGTGGGGCAGCGCGGCTACCGGTTCTCCGGCGGGGAAAAGCAGCGGATGGCGATCGCGCGGATCCTGCTGCGCAACCCGCCCGTGCTGATCCTCGACGAGGCCACGAGCGCACTCGACAACCGCACCGAACGGTCGGTGCAGGCGGAGCTCGACCGGCTCGCCGCGGGCCGCACGACGCTGACCATCGCGCACCGGCTGTCCACTGTGGAGAACGCGGACCAGATCGTGGTGCTCGACGCCGGCCGGATCGTGGAGCGCGGCACGCACGAGGAGCTGCTGGCGCTCGACGGCCGGTACGCGCGGCTCGTGCGCGGGGAAACCGCCTAATGTGGCGGTATGCAGACCGAAGCCGACACCCGCCGTGCCGACGAGCTGGCCGAGCTGGCCCGCCACGTCCGGGAGGGAGTCGGGCGGCTCAACTGGCGCATGCGCTCGGAGGCGGACTCGCCGTCGCCGGGTCCGACGGTGCTGGCCGTGCTGTCGCGGCTCTACCGCGCGGGCACGCACACACCGAGCGAGCTGGCGGAGGCCGAGCGGATGCATCCGCAGTCACTGACGCGGGTACTGGCTTCGCTGACGTCTCGCGGGTTGATCACACGCGCCGCGGACCCGTCGGACGGGCGGCGGTCGTTGCTCGACATCACGCCCGCTGGGCGGGTGGTGCTGCGGGACTACTCGATTTCGCGGGAGCAGTGGCTGGCGGCGGCGATGGAGCGCGTGTTGAGCCCGACGGAACAACAGCTGTTGCGCATGGCTGCCGATCTGATGGTGCGGATGGCGGATTCCTGAATTCCCCAGGGGTTCCGGGACGCGGCCGCTCCCCACGGCCGGCCCCGGAACCTTGGCGGAAGGGCTCACCTCCCCGGGAGCCTTCCGCCGCGTGCACGCGAGGCGGGTACCCCGTCCCCCGCTCGCCAGACCCCCAGTACCGGGCGAACGCGTTCCGCCTTGCGTTGGGGAGAAGTCTGCCGGGGCGCCGACCGGCGGGGCAGTGTGAAGACCCCCAACCGGAGTTGCGTAGAACTACTCAAGCCGCGATTCTTCGCCGCGCGTTCGGTTCGGGAACGGGCGCTCGCGGCCTTCTCGGCTGCGGCGCGGGCCGTGGCCACCACAGTCCTCCGATGGAGGGCTTTCAGCAACCCGGTGACGCCTTCGGCCTGTTCGCGTTCGACGTCGCCGTCTGGTCGCCTTCGCACGGACGAGGGCTTCGCAGGCGCGGTGTGGTGTGACTGCTACAAACGGGTGTCCGGCCCCGCGGATTCGCTCACGCATTCGAACGACGGCTCGGCCTCGGCCAGCGCTTCGGCCGAACAGCCCACCGCGCACGCCGCCGCCTGGAGCACCTCGGTGACCACCTCGACGTCCACGGACGGCGCGGCCGCCAGTGCCCCGTTGCGCACGTCCACGCGCCGCGCGAGACCGGCCAGGGCGTGCGCGAGGGCGTGTTGGCCGGCGACCAGCTGGGTGACGACTTCCGTCAGTTCGCCGAGGGTTGCTGTTTCGCCGTCGGTGCGGAGGGAGCCGGCCAGTTCTTCCGCACACGATCGCAGGTGCGCTGCGACCACGGTGGGTGGCAACGAAAGTCTCGGTAGGTTCTGCTCGGACCCCAGCACCCCACGCCCCCGCCCTCCGCACAGCTGCTCCAGACCCGCGCCATATTGCCACCGGGGCCCGCCTTCGCTAGCGCGACACCCCGATCGTGTGATGGGTGGGGTGGGGTGTTTGCAGGTGGGGACGGTTAAGGGGGTTGTTCTGGGTCCGGGTTCTCGGGTCCTCGCGGGGCGTGTTGCGTGGGGTGTGCACCCCGAAGCTGGATTGTGTTGACGGCCGGTGACGTGTTGTCAAGGCGGGAAAACGTGCCTTGACAACACGCCGCCGGCCGCAAAGAGGCTTCGGATCGGGGTGCCGGGGAGGGGCTGGGTGCAGAGTTCGTCGCGTAGGTGAGCGGCGGTTGTGAGAGTGGGTGTGGTTTGGGTGCAGGGTTCGTCGCGCGGGTGGGCGGCGGTGGGGTGGGTGGGTGTGGCTTGGGTGGGTGGTGAGGTGGGTGGGCGTTTCGGTTGGCGGTTGAGTGGGTGCCGCGTGTGGGTGGGGGTTTGAGAGGGAGGGCAGTCAGGAGCTTGGGGCGAGGGCTGCGAACCACGCGGTGAGGGTGGTGAAGTCGGCGTCGGTCAGGCCTGTGTGGGGGTCGACGCGGTGCAGCAGTGCGGTGCCGGGGTGGTGCGTCGACACCCAGGTGCGGTCGGTGGGCGAGATTTCGTCGTCGGCCCAAGCGAAGGGGCGGCCGGCGGCGAAGGTCAGCAGCGGGCGGGTTTTCCAGTGCAGGCTGTCGATCTCGGAGCCGGCCGGGTCGTTGACGACGGGTAGGGGCGGCAGGCCGAGGCGCGGGGCGATGACGTCGTTGGCATCGGTGAACCACGTCGTGGCCCAAACGAGCTCACACGGCAGCGCGGCGAGACGCGCGCCGTGGGCGGGGTCGAGGCGGGCCAGGAGCGGGTGGTCCGCCGGGCCGGGTAACGGGGGGAAGAGCGGGTAGTCCGCGGCGCCGAACGGGATGAGGGGGCCGTCGACGTCGAGGAAGAGGAGGGGGCGGGCCACGGGGGAACCGTAGCCCGCCACCGGCTTCAGGAAGCAGCTGCCAGAACAGCGTCCTCGACTTTGGCGCGCCAAGGTGAATCGATGGGGCCCGTCGACGGGCTGACGGCGAAGGAGTCCACGACGGCGCCGCCCAGGGTGGTGGCTTTGGCCCAGTGCACGGAGGCGCCCGAGCGGCTCAGGGCGCGGGCGACGCGGAAGAGCAGGCCGATACGGTCGGTGGCGCGCAGTTCGAGGACCACGGTGTTGGGGCCGCTGGTTTCGTCGTCGAACCAGAGGACCTTGGGGGCGACCACGGACGACGCCATGGTGGCGTAATCGCGTTCCTTGGCGGCGAGGCGTTGCGTCAGGGGCAGGGTGCCGGCGACGGCGCGGGAGAACTGTTCGCGCAGCAGTGTCGAGTCGGGCAGGGAGCCGAACTTGGGTGAGGCGGTGAAGACGCCGACGCGGTCGCGCAGGACGGCAGCATGGACTTCCAGCGAGTTGAGCGCCAGGACGCCCGCGGCGGGTGCGAGGAGCTCAGCGCGCGACGGGACGGCGAGAGTCACCGTGACGACCTTGCCGTGGGCGGTGATGCGGACCTCGCCGATCCCCGACCGGACGGCTTCGGCCATGAGCTCGCGTTGCGAACTGTCCAGGGGATCCGGTGCGGTGAAACCCGTGCCGTGCAAGGCTTCCTCGCCGGCGGCGACCAAGTCGGCGAGCAAGCGGTCCTTCCAATCCGTCCAGACGCCCGGACCGGTGGCCAGCGAGTCGGCGCGCGTCAGGGCGTGGAGCAGGTCCAGCAGCACGACGTCGCCGTCCAGGGTTTTGACGACGCGGGAGACCGTGGCGGGGTCGGCGATGTCGCGGCGGGTGGCGGTGTGCGGGAGCAGGAGGTGGTGCCGGACCATCGCGGCCACCGTTTGCACGTCGGCAGAAGGCAAACCGAGGCGCGCGGCCACTTGCGCGGCGATGTCGGCGCCAAGCTCGGAATGGTCGGCGTCGCGGCCTTTGCCGATGTCGTGCAGGAGCGCGCCGATCAGCAGCAGGTCGGGGCGCGCGACCGTGGTGGTCAGGCGGGAGGCCTCGACGCACGCCTGCACGAGGTGCCGGTCCACCGTCCACTGGTGCACGGGCGAACGCGGCGGGAGGTCGCGGACCGCGCCCCACTCCGGGAACAGCCGGGCCCACAAGCCGGTGCGATCCAGCGCCTCGACCGCGTCGACCAGGCCCTCCCCCGCGCCGAGGAGCTCCACCAGAGCGTTGCGCGCCTCGTCCGGCCACGGCGCGCGCAGCTCGGGCGCGGAGTCCGCCAGCGTGCGCAAAGTGCCGTGCGCGATGGGTTTGCCCGTGCGCGCCGAAGCAGCGGCGACGCGCAACAGCAAAGCCGGGTCCTTCGCGGGCACGGCGTCGCGGGCCAGCGACACCTCGTCGCCGTGCAGCACCACGCCCTCGGCCAGGGGGGTCCGCGAAGGCCGACGGCCGAACCGCGGCCGGGAAGGTTCCACAGTGGACCGCAGCGCGACGTCCACCGCGTAGGAGATCGTCCGCCCCGCCCCGGAAAGCTTGCGCGCCAAGGCGAACCGGTCCGCCAGACCCAGCTCGGCGGCGACGACTTCGGCCTCCGGCGCGCTCAACACGTCCCGTTCCCGGCGAAGCTCCCGACGCAGCTCCGTGCGCACGTCGAGCAGCAACGCCTTGGCCGCCAGCAGCTCCTCGCCCGGGCGCGCCGTGAGCTGCGCCAGCGCCAACGCCTCCAGCACCCCGAAATCCCGCAGGCCCCCGCGGCCGTGCTTGAGATCCGGCTCCGCCGACTGCGCGATCTCGCCGCTGCGCCGCCACCGGGTGCGGACGGAGTCGGCCAGCTCGTCGAGCCGCTTGCGGGCCGTGCGCCGCCACTGGTCGCGCGCGGCGGACGCGAGGCGCGCGGTCAGCTCGGCGTCTCCGGCGAGGTGGCGCGCGTCCAGCAAGCCCAGCTGGGTCCGTAGGTCCTCTGAGGCGACCTTCAGCGCTTCACCCGGCGTACGCACCGAATGGTCGAGCCCGAGCTTCGCGTCCCACAGCGGATACCACAACGCGTCGGCGAGTTCGCCGACGCGCGGGTTCCCGTTGTGCACCAGCACCAAGTCCAGATCGGAGAACGGCACCAGCTCACGCCGCCCCAGGCCGCCGACGGCGACCAGCGCGACACCGGGATCAGCGGTGTCCACGCCGGCCGCCGTGGCGCCCTTCGCGAGCCAGAATTCGTACAGATCCACCAAGGCCGCCCGCAGCGCGGCCGGACCGTGGCGGCCCGTGAGCAACTGCTCTCGAGCCCGGACCAGTTCACCCCCGTGAGTGCTCACCTAGAGCGCATCCGCTCCGCGCTCGCCGGTGCGCACCCGGATCACGGTCTCGACCGGTGTCACCCACACCTTGCCGTCGCCGATCTTGCCCGTGTGCGCGGCGGAAGTGATGGCGTCGAGGACCTTCTCGACGTTCGCGTCGTCCGTCACGACCTCGATCTTCAGCTTCGCCACGAAGTCCACGGAGTACTCGGCGCCGCGGTAGACCTCGGTGTGGCCCTTCTGCCTGCCGTAGCCCTGGACCTCGCTCACGGTCATGCCGAGCACGCCCAGCTGCTCCAGCCCGGAGCGGATGTCGTCGAGCGTGAACGGCTTGACGATCGCGGTGATGAGCTTCATGCCTTGGTCTCCTCGAACTTCGCAGGGGCGGTGGCGGACTTGACCGGGATCGTGGTCGGCTGGCCGAGCCCGCCGCCCATGCCGGTGAAGTCGTAGGCGCTCTCCGCGTGCTGCGCCTCGTCGATGCCGCTCACCTCGTCCTCCGTGCTGACGCGGAAGCCGCCCGCCTTCTTGATGACGAAGCCGATGATGGCCGTCAGAATGAAGGAGTACCCGAACACCGCGCCCGCCGCGGCCGCCTGCTTGCCCAGCTGGGCGAAGCCGCCGCCGTAGAAGAGCCCGTCGGCGCCGAGGGAGTTGACGCTCGTGGTGGCGAAGAAGCCGATGAGCAGGGTGCCCACGATGCCGCCGACGAGGTGGACGCCCACTACGTCGAGCGAGTCGTCGAACCCGAAGCGGTACTTCAGCGACACGGCCAGCGCGCACAGCACACCGGCGATGACGCCGATCGCGATCGAGCCGAGCGGGCTCACGAAACCACACGCCGGGGTGATCGCGACCAGACCCGCGACGGCGCCGGACGCGGCACCCAGCGTGGTCGGCTTGCCGAACTTCAGCTGCTCCACCAGCAGCCAGCCGAGCACGGCGGCCGCGGTGGCCACGGTCGTGTTGGTGAACGCGACGGCCGCGAGGTCGTTGGCGGCCAGCGAGGAGCCGGCGTTGAAGCCGTACCAGCCGAACCACAGCAGCGAGGCACCCAGCAGCACGAACGGCACGTTGTGCGGCCGTCCGGTGTCCTTCGGCCAGCCCTTGCGCTTGCCGAGCACGATCGCGAGGGCCAGACCCGCCGCGCCCGCGTTGATGTGGACCGCCGTGCCACCCGCGAAGTCCAGCGCCTTCAGGTTGTTGGCGATCCAGCCGCCGACGGAGTTCTCACCGAGGAAACCGTTGAACGAGAACACCCAGTGCGCCACCGGGAAGTACACGACGGACACCCAGATCACCACGAACAGCGTCCAGCCCCAGAACTTCGCGCGATCCGCGATCGCACCGGAGATCAGCGCCGGCGTGATGATCGCGAACATCAGCTGGAACATGCAGAACGCCAGCAACGGCAAGGCGTCCGGGCCCGGCCACGGTACGGCCGGCGCGGAGTCCGTGGCCGCCGCGGCGAAGCCGACCAGCTTGCCGAAGGTGTCCGACAGCCCGGCGAGGTCGAAATTGCCGACCAGTCCGCCGAAAGCGTCGTTGCCGAAGGACATGGAGAAGCCGAAGAGAACCCACAGCACCCCCACCACGGCCAGCGCGATGAAGTTCATCATCAGCATGTTCAAAACGCTCTTCGCGCGGACCATGCCGCCGTAGAAGAACGCCAGTCCCGGTGTCATGAGCATGACCAGCGCGGCGCCGGCCAGCACCCACGCGGTGTCTCCTGCGTTCAGCACAATCGTCCTCCCGTGCCCTGGGTAGATGACCCGGAAGTCTTGGTTCCGGGTGTTTCACGGGGCGGCGCCGAAGGTTTCGCGGGCGTGAACTACCCCGTCGCGCTTGTTACAGGAAGGTTTCCCGCCACGCGGGGTGGGGTGTCCGGTTGCGAAACGTCATGGTCGAATAGCCGCATGACGTCGGCCGGACCCGGAAATGACCCACTGCCACGGCGGGTCGTGGACGCACTCCGGTGTTCGGTGTGCCTTGCCCCGGTCGGGTTAGCGGGCCGCACGGTGCGTTGCGAAGACGGTCACTCGTTCGACTTGGCGCGCCAGGGGTACGTCAACCTTTTGCACGCACGCATCCCCTCCGGCACCGCGGACACCGTGCCGATGGTCGAGGCGCGTTCGGCGCTCCTGAATTCCGGCGCGTACGCACCGCTGGCCGACGAGCTCGCGCGCGTCGCCGCGCCGGCCGCCACGGGCCTCGTGATCGACGCGGGCGCCGGCCCCGGTTACTACCTCGCGCGCGTGCTCGACGCCGCGCCCGAGGCGACCGGGCTCGCGCTCGACGTTTCCGCCGTCGCGCTGCGCCGGGCCGCCCGAGCGCACGAACGGCTCGGCGCCGTGGTGTGGAACCTGTGGGAGCCGTGGCCGGTCGGCGACGGCGTGGCTTCCGTGGTGCTCGACGTGTTCTCCCCGCGCAACCCCGCCGAGTTCCACCGCGTGCTCGAACCCGGCGGCGTGCTCGTGGTGGCCGGGCCGCTGCCCGGACACCTCGCCGAGCTGGGCGACCTCGTGCTGTCCGTGGACGAGCGCAAGGAAGAGCGGCTCGAAACGGCGCTGGGCTCGCTGTTCACCCGGGTGTCGCGAGTGGACGTGGTGCACACGGCGCCGTTCACCGCGCGCCAGGTGCACGACGTGGTCGCGATGGGTCCCGCCGGTTTCCACCTCGACCGCGACGGGCGTCGCGAACGCCTCGACGCCGCCGAGGGCCGAGGCGTGACGCTCGCGGTGGGGGTGAGCGTGTGGCGGAGGCAGCCGTGACGCCGGCCGCGCTGCTGGCCGACGCGACGTGGGTGCGCGCTCGCATCGGCGGCGCGGCGAAGCTGTACGGCTGCGCGGCGCCCGAGGTGATCGGCACGATCTGGTGGTACTCGCTGTCGTCCGTGCTCGTCGCGCCGACGATGGAATCGCTGGCCGCCGGTGGCGCCGTGCTGGATCCTTCGCTGGACGCCGTCGAGCTCGACATCGTGCCGGACGGGCGCTTCCTGGGCTCCCGCTCGACGCGGGCGCTGAGCGGGCCGCTCGGCCCGGCACTCGGCGCCGCACTGAACACGGCCATCACCACCGTCGCCCAGGTCACCGGCGCCCGTTCACAAGCACTGGGCGCCATCGCGACGGACTCGATCGCCAACCGCCTGCTGTGGGCTTCGGCGCCGCAGCTGGCGGCCGACGTCGTGGCGTCCACCGGCCTCGGCCTGCCCGCGCCGCGATACGTCAGCGTCGGCCGGACGCAGGCCGTGAAACGGGCGTCGTGCTGCCTGATCTACGAGGTCGGCAACCCGAAGTGCGTCAGCTGCCCGAGGCAGACACCCGAGGAGCGCGACGAACGGCTGCGTGCGGCTCTCGGCGGCTAGGGCCGCCTGCGGACAGCGGTTTCCCGGCTTGTCGGCGGCCCGTGTGCCCTGCCACGGCTGCGGCGGCCGGGGCGAGGCCCAGCGCAGAGCGCCCACCGGCGGCTGCGCGTACGGCACGCCCTGGAACTGGTGCACCGCGCCGTTTTCCGTGCCCCTCGAGGTGCCGGAGGCGGTGTGCGCCTTAAGGCCGCTGTTCGGCGACGAAGCGGTGCCACCGCTCGAACACCCGGCTGCGAGAAGCATCGCGACGATGATCAGCACCTTGCGCACATCCGGCCCCGAGTCGAAGATCACCACGAACGGTAAGCGTTCCATCACCGCGCGGCATCACCAGGAAGAACGACCCGGGGTCCTCCGAAAGCGCGACGATCACGGTTCGGGAGGGATGGCCCGCGGCGCCCCCGCTCGGTAGCGTGACGGCTGATGAGTGAACGCACCTGGGGCTTCCGCACCCGCGCCCTGCACGCCGGTGGCACGCCCGACCCCGCCACCGGCGCGCGCGCCGTGCCGATCTACCAGACCACCAGCTTCGTGTTCGAAGACGCGGCCGACGCGGCCAACCTTTTCGCGCTGCAGAAGTACGGGAACATCTACAGCCGCATCGGCAACCCGACCGTGGCCGCGTTCGAGGAGCGCCTCGCGAGCCTCGAGGGCGCCATCGGCGGCGTGGCGACGGCGAGCGGCCAGGCCGCGGAGTTCCTCACCTTCTCCGCGCTGGCCGAGGCGGGTGAGCACATCGTGTCCGCGAGCGGCCTCTACGGCGGCACCGTCACGCAGCTCACCGGCACGCTCAAGCGCTTTGGCGTCGAGACGACGTTCGTCAACGGCGGCATCGAGGACTACGCCAAGGCCGTCACCGACAAGACGCGGCTGATCTACACCGAGGTGATCGGCAACCCGTCGGGCGCCATCGCCGACCTGGCCGGGCTCGCGGACCTCGCGCACTCGCACGACATCCCGCTGGTCGTCGATGCGACGCTGGCGACGCCGTACCTGTGCCGCCCGATCGAGCACGGGGCGGACATCGTGCTCCATTCGGCCACGAAGTTCCTCGGTGGCCACGGCACCACGCTCGGCGGTGTGGTCGTGGAGTCGGGCCGCTTCGACTGGGGCAACGGCAAGTTCCCGCGCATGACCGAGACTGTCGACTCGTACGGCGGCCTCAAGTACTGGGAGAACTTCGGCGAGTACGCGTTCTGCACGCGGCTGCGCGCGGAGCAGTTGCGCGACATCGGCGCGGTGCTCTCGCCGCACTCGGCGTTCCTGCTGCTGCAGGGCGTGGAGACGCTGCCGCAGCGGATGGACGCGCACGTGGCCAACGCGAAGGCCGTGGCGGAGTTCCTGAACGCCGACCCGCGCGTGGCCTGGGTTTCCTACGCCGGGCTGCCCGATCACGCCGACCACGAGCTGGCGCGCAAGTACCTGCCGGCCGGGCCGGGTGCGGTGTTCTCGTTCGGGGTGAAGGGCGGCCGGGCCTCGGGCGAGAAGTTCGTGGAGTCGGTGGAGCTGCTGTCGCACCTGGCGAACGTCGGCGACGCGCGCACGCTGGTGATCCACCCGGCGTCGACCACGCACGCGCAGCTGTCGGACGACCAGCTGGCGGCCGCGGGCGTCGGCCCGGACCTGATCCGGCTTTCGGTGGGGTTGGAAGACGTCGAGGACATCCTGTGGGACCTCGATCAGGCGCTGGAACGGGCGGCGGTCGGCAAGGGAGTTGCGGAGTGACGACGGCGGTGAACTACGACGTTTCGGCCGTGGAGCGGCGGCACATCCTCGGCCGCACGCGGTCGGTGACGGTGATCGGCGCGTCGGCCAACCCGGCGCGGCCGAGCTACTTCGTGGCGACGTACCTGACTTCGTCCACGCGGTACGAGGTCAACTTCGTGAACCCGCGCCTCGACACGCTGCTCGGCAAGCGCGTATACCCGACGCTGGCCGACGTGCCGGGTGAGATCGACCTGGTGAGCGTGTTCCGCAAACACGACGACCTGCCACAGGTGGCCGAGGAGGTCATCGCGGCGGGCGCCCGCACGTTGTGGCTGCAGCTGGGCCTGTGGCACGAGGAGGTGGCCGACCGCGGCCGCGAGGCCGGGCTCGACGTGGTGATGAACCGCTGCGTGAAGATCGAGCACGCGCGCTTCGCCGGCGGCCTGCACTTGGCCGGCTTCAACACAGGCGTGATCAGCTCGCGGCGCCAGGCCGCCCCTTAACGGACGGCCAACGGCACCACGACCACCGCGGCGATCAGCACCACGAACCCGCCGATCGCCACGGGGTTGCCGAAGTTCAGCGTCCAGCCGAGCCCGAACCGCTTGGGCACGAACACCGCGTGGTCGGCGCGGTTGACGTAGAGCAGGCCGCCTTTCCAGAAGCGGTCGTCGTCGCGTTCGACGGCGTCGCGGGGCGGCTCTTCGTCGGTCTCCAGGCGGCTGCCGCCCTGGCCGTAGCGGACGGCGAAAACCAGCAGGCCCGCGACACCCACCACCGTCGGCAGGATGATCGGCACCACCGAGACCGACGCCGGAGCCGACCAGATCTGGCCCGCCGCCAGGGCGATCGTCAGGTTGACGCACGCGCCGAACAGCAGCAGCAGACGCGGCATGGCCTCGGTGAAGCGCCGGTGCTGACTGGCGCTGGCCTTCGGGCGCGCCGGATCGAGGTCGGGCCGCAACCGCGGGGCGACGTAGGCCAGCGCGGAGAACAACACCGTGAGCCCGGCCTGCACGAACACCAGGCCGAACGCGCTGCCCACCGACTTCGCGGCAGTGCGGTCGGGGGTGCCGGACGCGGTGTAGTGCAGCGTCAACGTCGCGGGCAGGTCCGGGTAACGCACCACGCCGACCACGACGGTCGCGGCGAGCACCAGGACCGCCGGGACCGCCCACAGCCAGGGGAACGGCGGCCGCGTGACGCGGGAGGTGTCGGCGCTGACCGTCTGGCGCAGCCCCCGGAACCAGTCCTCGCGCCGCTTCGCCGAGCGGATCACGGCCCGCGCCCGCACATACGCCGGCGTGACGACCCCCAGTAGCGCCACGACCACGAGCACCGGCACCAGGACCTTCTGCACGACCACGCCCACGATGAGCCCGGCGGCCACCAGCGCGGTCCCGGCCACGCCCACCCACCAGCGGTAGATCCGCCGCTGCTCGGCGATCAGCGGGTCGGCCACCCGCGCCGCCGGCACGCGCACCCCGAACGGCACCGTCGGCTTCGCCACCGACGGCATCACCCACGCACTGGCCAGCAACAGCATCGGGGCCAGCAGGTCCTGCAGCACGATCACCCCGATCACGCGCGCACCTCCTCGAACGCCCGCAGCGTCGTCTCGCAGTGGCCGAGGACTTCTCGTTCGGTGAGCCCGTGGGCGATCGCCTCGGCCAGCAGCGTCTTCAGCCGCGCCTGCCAGTCGGCCGCGAAATCCGCGGTCGAGGCCCGCTGCACCACCGCGCCGCTTTTGCGGGTGATCAGCAGCAGCCCCTCGCGCCGCAGCTGGTCGTAGGCCTTGTTCACGGTGTGGAAGTTGATGCCGAGGTCCACGGCGAGCTGACGCGTCGAGGGCAACGGGTCGCCGTCGGCGAGCTCGCCGGCCGCGATCGCCTCGACCACGCGGTCGTGGATCTGCTGGTAGATCGGGACCTCGCTGGTGAGGTCGACGTCGAGGATCATCGGTGCTCCGGGAAGGTGCGCAGGGCGGCGGCCGCGGTGGTGCCACTCGCGACCAGCACAGCCGCGGTGAGGAACGCGGTGAGGCTCTTTGACCTGTTCTACAACTCATAGAACAGACACGCAAGCCGCGCCACCCAGGCCTGCGCGAACACGCCACGCCGGCGCGCAGGCGACACCTCGTGAAACCGCGTCGGGTCCGAGCGCCGGAGATCTGCTCGGCGGCAGCCTCGCCGGTCGCCGGACCGACCCGACCCCGGCCCGCGTACGGCCGCGCAAGCCGCGCCGCCCGTCGCGGTCCGCAGCCGGGGCGCCACACTCCGCCAAGTCGCCCGATCATGGCCGGTCCTGCCTCGAGGGGCTGGTCAGGCCCGTGAGAAGGTGGCGGCATGGCCAAACCGACCCCGCTGCAGATGCGCAACGCCCTGGCCGCCGTGTTGATGGCGGCGGGGTTCATCTGGAACGTCGTGACCGGCGGACCGTGGTGGCTCGGCGCGATCTTCGCCGTCGGCACGCTGCTGTCGTGCGCCTCGATCTACCTGAACCGGCCCGGCGCGAACTCCTAGAACCTCACGCGGTCGTTTCGGTGAAGCGTGTCGTGACGGCTTCGCGGCCGCGTTTGGTTAGTTCGCCGTAGAGGCGCAGGCGGGCGAGGCCGCCGTCCGGGTAGATATCGAGGCGGGCCTCGCTGATCTGCGGGCCGTCTTCGAGGGCGAAGCGGTGGCGGGTGTCCGGCTGCAGGCGAGTGCGGGGAAGCAAAGAAACCCAGTCGCCGTCGTCGAGGCGGCCGGAGATCGCGGCCCAGCCCGGTGCGTTGCCCTTGAGGTTGCTCGTGTCGACCTCGGCGAAGCGGACGATTCCGGCGCCGGCGAGGCGCACGGTCACCCAGTCGTTGCCGTCGTCGCGGCGGCGCGCGGTTTCCCAGCCCTCGGCCTGGTGCGCGGCCAGCCCGGGTGTGAACAGGTTGCTGGGCGACGAGTAGAACATGTTGCTGCAGCCTGTGACGACGCCGCCGTTGGCCAGCGCGGCGAGATCGAGCGAGCGCGGGTCCAGCAGCGCCGGGTCGGGCACCGGCGAGCCGTGCACGCGCAGGCGGGCCACGCCGCCGTCCGGGTGCTGGGTGAGGCGGACGTGGGTGAACCGCCTCGAGGAAGCCACCTTGAAGAAGTTCTCCGAGTCACCCAACACCGGCTTGTGGTCGACCAGCTTCTCCCAGTCCACTTCGGACAGTTCGGCCGCGCTCGGGTAACCGGGCATCGACACCGCTTCCACCGACACGAACGGCGGGTAGTTGCCTTTGAAGAACGCCGTGTCCACCACCACGCCCGACACCACACCGGCGACACCGAGGCGCAGCACGGCCTGGTCGTCACCCGGTTCGCGGTGCCGGCGCGTCTCCCAGCCGTCGTAGACCTGGCCCTTCGGACCGAACGTCTCGGCCCGGTGCGCGGGGCGCCACGGGTTGACGAGGTTCTCCTTCTCGGCGAACAGCTCGTCGCTCGCCCACATCACCGTGCCCCCGAACACGCGGGAAGCGAGGTCCGGCTGGGCTGTCCACTCGGGACGGTCGTGCGACACGTGGTCCTCCATCTCTAGCAGTTCCCCCTGGTCAACAGCTCTCCCCGCGGCTCGTCACCGGTCACCGGCGAACCCCGCAGCCACGTACCGCGCACCACGCCTGCCAGCGGCCGCTGGTCGTACGCGCTCACCGGGTTGCGGTGCTTCAGCGCGGCGACATCGACGACGAACGCCTCGTCCGGCGCGAACACGGAGAAGTCCGCGTCGTAGCCCACGGCGAGGTGGCCCTTGCGCGTCATCCCCACCTGCGCCGCCGGGCGCTCTGCCATCCACCGCACCACGTCCGCGAGGCCGAACCCGCGTTGGCGCGCCTGCGTCCACACCGCCGGCAAACCCAGCTGCAGGCTGGAGATCCCGCCCCACGCGAGGCCGAAATCGCCGGTGTCGAGGCGTTTCAGCTCCGGCGTGCAGGGCGAGTGGTCGCTCACGATCGTGTCGATGACGCCGTCGGCGAGGCCCTGCCACAGCAGTTCCCGGTTGGCCGCCTCCCGGATCGGCGGGCAGCACTTGAACTGCGTGGCGCCGTCGCGGATCTCCTCCGCCACGAAACTCAGGTAGTGCGGGCAAGTCTCCACCGACAGCACCACGCCCTCGCGGCGGGCGGTCGCGATCAGCGGCAGAGCGTCCGAAGAGGACAGGTGCAGCACGTGCGCGCGGGCGCCGGTGCGCCGGGCCGCCTCGATCACGTGCGTGATGGCCAGGTTCTCGGCGCCGCGCGGGCGCGAGCCGAGGAAGTCGGTGTACTTCTCGCCGTGCGGGTCCGGCGCGGCGTCGATCGCCTCGGAGTCCTCGGCGTGCACGATCATCAGCGCGTCGAACGAGGTCAGCTCACGAAGCGCCGCCTCCAGGCCCGCGGCGTCGAGCGGTGGGAACTCGTCGACGCCCGAGTGCAGCAGGAAAGACTTGAACCCGAACACCCCCGCGTCGTACAGCGGACGCAGATCGCTGATGTTGCCGGGGATCGCGCCGCCCCAGAAGCCGACGTCCACGTGCGTGCGCCCGGAAGCCGCCTTGCGCTTCACCTCCAGCGCGGCGACGTCGACCGTCGGCGGCAGGCTGTTGAGCGGCATGTCGACGATCGTCGTGACCCCGCCTGCCGCGGCCGCGCGCGTCGCGGTCTCGAAGCCCTCCCACTCGGCACGGCCGGGGTCGTTCACGTGCACGTGGGTGTCCACGAGTCCCGGCAGCAGCACCTCGTCGGCCGAGAGCTCGACGACGCGAGCACCCGGCAGGTCGACGATTCCCCGCTCCAGCACGACAATCCGGCCGCCGTCGACCCCCAGCGTCGCGGGGCCCTCACCGGCCGCCGTCACCGCACGTGCGGCGCGCACCACGAGATCCATCTGCGGGCACACTCCTTCTCCCGTCGACGAGACCGACGGTTTGTTTCACAGTACGGAAAGACTCTTTCGCCAACCGAGATTAACCACGACGCTCTCGCCTCGTCAACGCCTCGCCCTCCACGTTACGGTCACCAGGTGGAGCTAGAAGCCGAGTTCACCAGCGAACCCTTCCAGGGCGAGGGCGCCCCGCCGGAGCACGCCGTGCGCGCTCGCGACGCGGCGCGCGACGCCGGACTCGACACCGACTTCGGTCCACTCGGCACACTCGCGCGCGGCCCGGCCGACCAGCTGATGAACTCGTTGCCGGCCATCGCGCGAGCCGCCCTCGAAGGCGGCGCTACGCGCGTCACGGTCCAGCTGCGCCGCACGGACGAACCCGGGCCGACCCCGCCCGTCGAGCTCAACACCGCGCTGGCCCGGCTCATCGCCGACGTCGAGCGCGAGCTGGGCGCGAAGCTCGGCGACCTCGACCGCCCGGACAAGCAGCGGGCGGTGCGGCTCCTGCGCGAACGCGGCGCGTTCAGCCTTCGGAAATCAGTGTCCGCGGTGGCCGAGGCGCTGGGCGTCACGCGCTTCACGGTCTACAACTACCTCAACCGGGAAGTGGACTGACCAGCACGTTCAACAAAATGTTGACGGCGACGCGGGGGCGCCGTACCGTCGGCAGGCACCAGCTCCCCCGCAGCGAGGAGATCCCGTGCCACTCGCACTCGCCGAGTTCAACACCGCCGACGCCGCCGACTTGCGGCCCGCGCTCACGGCCTGCCTGGCCGTGCCGCGCTGGGTCGACGCGGTGCTCGCCGGCCGGCCGTACGCGGACTTCGACGCGCTCCTGACCACCGCTGAAAAAGCCACTCCCCTGCACCGCGACGACGTGAGCGCCGCCATCGCCGCCCACCCGCGGATCGGGGAGAAGCCGACGAGCGAGGGCGCCGACGCCGAGTGGTCGCGCTCCGAACAGTCCGGTGTGGACAACGCCGACGAGTTCGCCGCCGCCAACGCCGAGTACGAAGCCCACTTCGGCCACGTGTTCCTCGTGTGCGCCGGCGGCCGCACCGGCACCGAACTGCTCGCGAACCTGCGGTCGCGGCTGGGCAACGACCCCGAGACCGAACTCGACGTGGCGGGCGCGGAGCTGGCGAAGATCGCCGCGCTGCGCCTGCGGAAAGCGATTGACGCATGAGCTTGGTGACGACGCACGTCCTCGATACGGCAGCGGGCAAACCCGCCGCCGGCATCGCCGTGCGCTTCGAACGCGCCGACGGCAGGCCGCTCGCCGAGGGCGTCACCGACGACGACGGCCGCGTCCGCGACCTCGGCCCCGAGACCCTCGAACCCGGCGTCTACCGCCTGGTCTTCGACACCGGCGCCTACCTCGGGCCCGAAGCGTTCTTCCCTGACGTCACCATCGCGTTCCGCATCACCGACGGCGCCTCGCACCACCACGTGCCGGTGCTGCTGAGCCCGTTCGCCTACTCGACCTACCGTGGCAGCTGAAAGGGAGCTGACTGTGGGAATCTCCTTGGGCCCCAACCAGTACGGCAAGGCAGAGGTCCGCCTGGTCACCGTCCGCCGCGACGGTCCGGTGCACCACCTGCGCGACCTCACCGTGTCCACGGCCCTGCGCGGCGACCTCGCCGCGACGCACCTGACCGGCGACAACAGCGCCGTGCTGACCACCGACGCGCAGAAGAACACCGTCTACGCGTTCGCCAAGCAGCAAGACGTCGGCGAGATCGAGGACTTCGCGCTGCGCCTGGGCCGGCACTTCGTGGCCACGCAGGAGGCGATCACCGGCGCGCGCATCACCGTCGCCGAGCACGCCTGGGAACGCATCCCCGTCGACGGCCGGCCGCACGACCACGCGTTCAGCCGCTCCAGCGGCGAAAACCGCATCACCACCGCGACCGTGCACGCCGACCGCGCGTGGGTGGTGTCCGGTGTGGACGGTCTGACCGTGCTCAAGTCCGGTGGCTCGGAGTTCCACGGCTTCCCACGCGACGAGTACACGACGCTCGCGGAGACCGACGACCGCATTCTCGCCACCGCTGTCACCGCACGCTGGCGCTACGACGGCGACCCGGCGGCCACCGACATTGATTGGGCGAAGAACCACCAGGAGATCCGGCGAACGCTGCTTCAGGCGTTCGCCACGAAGCACAGCCTGTCGTTGCAGCAGACCCTGTACACGATGGGTGAGGCCGTGCTGCTCGCACGGCCCGAGGTCGCCGAGGTCCGGCTTTCCCTGCCGAACAAGCACCATTTCCTCGTCGATCTGAGCCCCTTCGGCCTCGAGAACTCAGGCGAGGTGTTCTACGCCGCCGACCGCCCGTATGGCCTCATCGAAGGCACCGCGGTCCGCGACGAAGCCGAAGAGCCCGGCCCGGCCTGGACCGACGCCGTGCTCTAGCCCCGAATCCCCACCGGGAGAGCACATGTCAGAACGAGCTACCCGTCATCCCGTCGATGTGCGCCCGAAGTGGCCACAGCTCGTGCTCGGCGGAATCCAGCACGTGGCGGCGATGTACGCCGGCGTGGTGGCCCCGCCGCTGGTGATCGGCGCGGCCGTCGGGCTCTCGCCCGGGCAGCTGAGCCTGCTCATCAGCGCGTCCCTGTTCACCGCCGGCCTCGCCACGCTCCTGCAGACGCTCGGCGTGTGGCGCTTCGGCGCGCGGCTGCCGCTGGTCAACGGCGTCACGTTCGCGTCCGTCGCGCCGATTCTGTCGATCGCGCAGCAGCACGCCGGCAACGCGCTGGGCGTCGTCTACGGCGCGACGCTCGTCGGCGGTGTGTTCGTGGTGCTGGCCGCGCCGTTCTTCTCGAAGCTCACGCGGTTCTTCCCACCGGTGGTAACGGGCACCGTCATCACGCTCATCGGCGTCTCGCTGCTGCCTGTGGCCGTGCAGTGGATTTCCGCGCAACAGCCGGCGGCGCGGCCGAGCGGACTGCTGCTGGCGGGCGTCACGTTGATCGCGGTGCTGGTGTTCACGCGGTTCCTCAAGGGTTTCTGGAGCCGGATCGCGCTGCTGTTGGGCCTGGTCGCCGGAACGTTGCTGGCGTGGCCGCTGGGCGAAGTCGACACGTCGACACTCGAGCAGGCGCCCGTGTTCGGCATCGCCACGCCGTTCCACTTCGGCGCGCCGGTGTTCGACATCGCGGCGATCGTCTCGATGCTCATCGTGATGCTCGTGGTGATGGCCGAGAGCACGGCCGACCTGCTGGCGCTCGGCGAGATCGTCGGACGGCCGACCACGAGCCGGACCCTGGCCGACGGCCTGCGCGCCGACGGGCTCGCCACCGCCGTGAGCACCGTGTTCGGCGGGTTCGCGTGCACGCCTTCGCGCAGAACATCGGGCTCGTGTCACTGACACGGATGGTCAGCCGGTACGTGGTCGCGGCCGGCGGTGTGGTTCTGGTGGTGCTCGGCGCGCTGCCGGTGACGGGCGGAATCGTGGCGCTCGTGCCGCAGCCGGTACTCGGCGGGGCCGGGCTGGTGCTGTTCGGCAGCGTGGCGGTGAGCGGCGTGCGGACGCTGGCGAAGGCGTCGTTCGAGCATCCCGGCAACGTCGCGATCGTGGCCGCGTCGCTGGGCGTGGGCCTGATTCCCATCGCGGTGCCGGGTTTCTACTCGGGATTTCCGGCGGCGCTGCAGGTGGTGCTGAACTCCGGCATCAGCGCGGGCTGCCTCACGGCCGTGGTGCTGAACCTCGTGTTCGGCGAACGGTTGATAGAACGCTCTACCGCCCCGGAGCTATCCTCGGTGCCGTGACAGGCACGAAGGACCGCATCCTGGCCGCGGGCGCGGAGCTCTTCCGCCGCGGTGGCTACACCGGCACGGGCGTGAAGCAGATCGTCGAGAAGGCCAGCGCGCCCTTCGGCTCGCTGTACCACTTCTTCCCCGGTGGCAAGGAACAGCTCGCCGAAGAGGTCATCCGCACGTCGGGGATGGAGTACGCGCAGCTGTTCGACGTGTTCATCTCGCCGGCGCCGGACCTGGTGGCGGGCATCGAGGCGTTCTTCGCCTCCGGGGTTACCACGCTGATGGAGACGGACTACGTCGAGGGCTGCCCGATCGCCACGGTGGCTTTGGAAGTCGCGACAACGAGCGAACCCCTGCGCCAGGCGACGGCCGACGTGTTCACCGCGTGGATCGACGCGGGGACGGCTGGGTTCGCGGCGTTCGGGCTGCCGGCGGAGCAGGGGCGGGTGCTGACGATCGCGTTGATCACCAGCCTGGAGGGCGCGTTCGTGCTGGCGCGGTCGATGCGTTCGCCGGATCCGATGGCCGTGGCGGGCGCCGCCGTGGTCGACGTCGCCCGCCGGCTGCTGACGGACCTCGACGACGACGGGCATCGGCGGTAGGGGGTGTCAGTCCGGGCAGCCGGTGCGGGCGAGGACCCCGTGGCCCTGGACCACGGTGGTGGGGCCGAGGTCCCGGGGATCGACGGACAGCCGGGCCGCGATGTCGTCGGCGTCGCACTTGTCGGGCAAGTTGTACTCGGCTTGCAGCTGCCGGTAGCGATCGTGGAACTTCAGCGACAGTTCCTTTCCCACGTACGACCGGACGTTGTCGTCGAAGGAACCGTCGGGCCACGGATTGTCCTCGTGCGGCAACCTGAAACCCGCCTCGCCCGGATGCGGCGGCCCGATCTGCTCCTCCGGCACCATCAGGTCGTACCAGCGGATGACGGTCCCGTGCTCCGCGATGAACCACGACGTCGTCGAGTCGCCGTGGCTCCTCAGATACAGGTGCGTCGCGCCGAACCGCCGGCTGAGCGCGGCGCACCGGTCCCTCCGCACGATCCGGTGGGCGGCCTCATCAGCCCACATCTGCTTGACGTCGTAAGGGTCTTCGACGCCGTCGGCAAGCGTGCCGTGAAAGTCCTCCGCCGGCTCGCCGAACACCAGGGTCCAGCCGTTCAGCACCGGGCTGACGTAGACCACCGAGCACCGGCCGTGGTCCTGCCCCCAGTTCAGCCGTTGGTACCACCAAGCCAGCCGGCCCATGCGCATCGTCACCGGCACCGGGGCCGACAGGCCGAACGCGTCCAGCACCGCCGCCTGGTCAGTCGTCGGCAGGGCGTACCAGAACTCGCACGCGTTCAGGGGCAGCGGCTGCTCCGCCGGCAGCAAAGCTGGGTCGAACGGTTCGCCCAGCGTGGCGAGCACGGCCAGCGCCGCCTCCCGCAACGAAGGCGACGCCAGCGCCTCGCCTACCGCGGCGAGGCCTCCGCCCTGAAGTTGCGCAGGGGAAGCGGGGTGTAGTCGCCGTCGGTCGCGATCTCGGCCAGGAGCTCGGCAACGCCCACGTGCCGAACTTATCGGATCGTCAGCGGTAGTCGGGCGTCCAGCGGGCCCGGCGGACCGTTTCGGCGAGGTCGTCGTTCGCCGCGGCGACGCCGTCCTGCACGGCTTGCTCGGCCACGGCCGTGGCGATCCGCGTGGCGACCTCCGGCACGTCTTCCCACGCCGGCAGAAGTGGTTCGTCCGGGTCGTTGAGCGCGGGTGACGCTTCGCCGAGTGTCTTCGCGGCGACGCGCATCATCGCGTCGGTCACGCGCGTGGCGCCGACGGCCGTGACGGCCAGGCCGATGGCCGGGAAGATGTAGACGTTGTTGCACTGCGCGACGCGATGCTGCTTGCCGTCGCGCGCCACCGGTGCGAACGGCGAGCCCGTGGCGACGAGGGCGCGGCCGTCGGTCCACTCGTCCAGCTCCCGCGGAGTCGCCTCGGCCCGGCTGGTGGGGTTGGAGAGCGGGAAGATGATCGGCCGGTCGGTCTTGGCGGCCAGCTCGCGCACGATCTCCTCGGTGAACGCGCCCACCGCCGTCGAGAGTCCCAGCAGCACGCCGACGTCGACGTTGTGCACGACGTCGGCCAGCCCGGCGCCGGTCCAGCCTTGGGTTTTGGCGGCCGGCTGCGCGAAGCGGCGCTGGCCTTCCGACAGGTCGGTGCGGTCGTCGGTGAGCAGGCCCGCGATGTCGACGACCCAGATCCGCTCGGCCGCTTCGGCGTCGGACAGGCCCTGCGCCACCATCTCCTGGCGGATCATCTCCAGCACGCCGATACCGGCCGAGCCCGCGCCGAGCATCACGACCTGCTGCTGGGACAACGGCCGCCCGGCCACCTTCGCCGCGCCGTGCAGCGCCCCGACCGCGACGGCGGCGGTGCCCTGGATGTCGTCGTTGAAGGTGAGCAGGCGGTCGCGGTAGCGCTTGAGGATCGGCTGGGCGTGCGCGGTGGCGAAGTCCTCCCACTGCAGCAGCACCTCGGGCAGCTCTTCGCGCACCGCCGTGACGAAGTCGTCGACGAACGCGTAGTACTCGTCGTCGCCGATGCGCCGGTGGCGCCAGCCCAGGTACTGCGGGTCTTCGAGGCTCTCGACGTTGTCGGTGCCCACGTCGAGCATGATCGGCAACGTGCGCGCCGGGTCGATGCCGCCGATAAGCGTGTACAGCGACAGCTTCCCGATGGGGATGCCCATGCCGCCGATGCCCTGGTCGCCCAGCCCGAGAATGCGCTGGCCGTCGGTGACCACGATGACGTCGACCTCTTCGCGGGGCCGGTTCCGCAGCACTTCGCGCAGGTGCTCCCGGTCGGGGTAGGCCACGTACAGGCCCCGCGGGCGGCGGTAGATCTCGCTGAAGCGCTGGCACGCCTCACCGACGGTGGGCGTGTAGACGATCGGGAGGGTTTCCTCCAGGTGCTCGGCGAGCAGCCGGTAGAAGAGCGTCTCGTTGCGGTCCTGCAACTCACGCAGGAACACGTGCTTGTCCAGATCGGCGGGCTGGCGCGCGAACTCCTGGTAGGTGTGCGCCACCTGCTCGCCGATCGTCTTCTCGGCGAGGGGGAGGAGGCCGAGCAGGCCGAGTCGGCGCCGCTCGTCGTGGGTGAACGCCGTGCCTTTTGTGGTGAGCGGGTTGAAAAGGCGGTCGTGTCCGCGGTCCGGCATGCGCGCTCCCCCGTCTGATCCACATCGGACGTTCCGCGTCGACTCAACCACTGCGCCGCGTCGCCCGCCAGCCCGCCATTCACCAACCGGACACCACGGCACGGACCGCGTTCTCCGGCTCGGAACCGGCAATCTTGGCCCCGAGCGCGGCCCGCAGCGCCGCGGCGGCCTGCTCGAAAACCGCCAGCGAGGAATACCCGAGATCAACGCCGACGGGTCCACGGTCAGCGAGCCCGGCGACCACGCCGTGCCGCGGGAGGTCGATGATCCTCAGGTTCCCGTCAGGTGTTCCGGCCGGACCGGCACCCGGGTGAGCGCCAGGCCCGTCGCGGCGCGGATGGCGGCGACGATGGCCGGGGTGGAGGAGATGGTGGGGGGTTCGCCGACGCCGCGGAGGCCGTAGGGGGCGTGGGGGTCGGGGCGTTCGAGAACGTCGATGGACATCGGGGGCATGTCGAGGACGGTGGGGATGAGGTAGTCGGTGAAGGAGGGGTTGCGGACGCGGCCGGCGTCGACCTGGATTTCCTCCATGACGGCGAGGCCGAGGCCTTGGGCGGAGCCACCCTGGATCTGGCCGAGGACGGCTTGCGGGTTGAGGGCGCGGCCGACGTCCTGGGCGCAGTCGAGCGCGACGACCTTCACCAGGCCCAGCTCCACGTCCACGTCGACCACGGCGCGGTGGGCGGCGAAGCCGTATTGCACGTGGGCGACACCCTGGCCGGTGACAGGGTCGAGCGGATAAGTCGGGCGGTGGCGCCATTCGACCGTTTCGTCGAACGTCGAGGACCCCAGCACCGACGCGAGATCCGCCAGCACCACGCCGTCGGACGCGACGAGCTTGCCGCCGGCTACCCGCGTGGAAACAGGCAGGCCGGCGTGGGCCATGAGGCGGGAGCGCACAGCAGCGGAAGCGGCCTGCACGGCGCCGCCGGTCACGTAGCTCTGGCGGGACGCCGACGTGGAGCCGCCGTTGCCGATGGAGGTGTCCATGGGCAGCACGGTCACCTGCTCCACGCCGAGCTCCGTGCGCACGATCTGCTGCATGATCGTCACGAGCCCCTGCCCGACCTCGCACGCCGCGGTGTGCACAGTGGCCGCCGGCTCGCCGCCGACGAGTTGCAGGCGCACGCGCGCGGTGGAGTAGTCGTCGAAGCCCTCGGAGAAGCAGACGTTCTTGATCCCCACGGCATACCCGACACCCCGCACCACGCCTTCGCCGTGCGTGGTGTTGGAGACGCCGCCGGGCAGGTGGCGGAGGTCGAACGAGCGCGAAGCGGGCAACGGCCTGGCGCGCAAGCGTTCCAGCAGCTCGGCGACGGACGCGGCCGAGTCCACGACCTGGCCCGTCGGCATCACGGCACCCTCGGTCATCGCGTTGCGGATGCGCAGCTCGACCGGGTCGAGGCCGCACGCGGCGGCCAGCTTGTCCATCTGCGACTCGTACCCGAAAGCCGCCTGCACCGCGCCGAAGCCGCGCATCGCGCCGCACGGCGGGTTGTTCGTGTAGGCGCCCCAGCAGTCCACCGCCACGTTGTCCACTGTGTACGGTCCGACGCCGAGCGTCGCCGCGTTGGCCACCACCGCGCCGGTTGACGACGCGTACGCGCCGCCGTCGAGGAACAGGCGCGCGCGGACGTACATGAGCCGGCCGTCGGAGGTGGCGCCGTGCTCGTAGTACATCTTCGCCGGATGCCGGTGCACGTGGCCGTAGAAGGATTCCTCGCGGTTGTAGACCATCTTCACCGGCTTGCCGGTGTGCAGCGCGAGCAGGCACGCGTGCACCTGCATCGACAGGTCCTCGCGGCCGCCGAAGGCCCCGCCGACGCCGCCGAGCGTCAGCCGCACCTTCTCGACCGGCAGGCCGAGCGCGGCGACGATCTGCTGCTGGTCGACGTGCAGCCACTGCGTCGCGACGTACAGGTCCACGCCACCGACAGTGTCGGGCACCGCGAGCCCCGACTCCGGGCCGAGGAAGGCCTGGTCCTGCATGCCGACCTCGTACACCCCGGACACCACGACGTCGGCCCGCACGTCCTCGGAGCCACGGCGGATCCGCACGTGGCGCACCACGTTGCCGTCCGGGTGCAACGACGGGCCCTCTCCGCGCACCGCCGCCTCGGAACTGGTGACGGGCGACAGCTGTTCGTACGTCACCTTGATCCGCTTCATCGCCCGCCGCGCCGTCTCCGGGTGGTCGGCGGCGACGAGCGCCACGGGCTCCCCCTGGTAGCGCACGACGTCGTCGGCCAGCACCGGCTGGTCGGCGTGCTCCAGCCCGTAGCGGTTGACGCCGGGCACGTCCTCATGGGTCAGCACGGCGTAAACCCCTTGCACCGCAAGCGCTTGCGTGAGGTCGATCCCGGTGATCCGCGCGTACGGGTGGGGGCTGCGCAGGGTCGCGCCCCACAGCATGTCCTCGTGCCACAGGTCCGAGGAGTACGCGAACTCGCCGCGCACCTTCACCGTGCCGTCGGGCCTCGGCGCATCGGCCCCGACGCCGTTGGTGGTGCCGGTGGCCTGCGAAGTGGTGGTGGTCGTCATCGGTCCTCCCGCAGCCGGGCGCTCGCGGCGGCCAGGTCGCGGGCGATCGCGGACTCGTCCTCCTCATGCAGCGCGCCGTGCTCCACCACGGTCCGGCCGCCCACGAGCAGTCGCGCCAACGGTGGGGTCGCGCCCAGCACGAGCGCGGCGACCGGGTCGGTGATGCCCGCGTACTCGAGCCCCGACAGGTCCCACACGGCGAGGTCACCGAGCTTGCCGGCCTCGATCGAGCCCAGCTCGGCGTCGCGGCCGAGGCAGCGCGCGCCGCCCAACGTGGCGAGCCACAGCGCTTCCCGGGTGGTCAGCGAGGTCGGCCCGCCGCGTTGCCGAGCCTGCAGCAGCGCCTGGTGCAGCTCCTCTCCGAGGCCGCCGGACTCGTTGGACGCGGCGCCGTCGACCCCGAGGCCCACGGGCGCACCGGCGTCCAGGAGGTCCCGCACCGGGGCGATGCCCGCGCCGAGCCGGCCGTTGGACGTCGGGCAGTGCGCCGAGCCCGTGCCGGTGGCGCCGAAGCGGCGGATCGCGTCGAGCGAGAGGTGGATGGTGTGCGCGAGCCAGACGTCGCCCGCCAGCCAGCCGAGCTTGTCCGCGTACTCGGCCGGCGTGCAGCCGACCTCGGCGAGGCACTGGCGTTCCTCGTCGAGCGTCTCGGCCAGGTGCGTGTGGAGCCGCACGCCCTTGCGGCGCGCCAGGTCCGCCGCGCCGGTCATCAGCCGCTCGGTGACGGAGAACGGTGAGCACGGGCCGACCGCGATCCGCAGGCGTGCGTCGGGCGACGAGTCGTGGAACCGGTCGATGACCGCCTCCGTGCCGACCAGCGCGGCGTCGGTGCCCTCGACGAGGTTGTCCGGCGGCAGCCCGCCGTCGGACTCGCCGCGGTCCATCGAGCCGCGCACGAGGTGCAGCCGCACGCCGACGCGCTGGCGGGCCGCGACGAGCGCCTCGACCTGGTCGCCGCCGTCGCGCGGGAAGACGTAGTGGTGGTCGGCCACGGTCGTGCAGCCGGTCAGCGCGAGCCGCGCCATCCCGGCGGTGCCGGCGGCGTGCGTGATCTCCGCGTCGAGGCGGCTCCACACGGGGTAGAGCGCGACCAGCCACTCGAACAGCGTGTGGTCGGCCGCCATCCCGCGCGTGGCCCATTGGTAGAGGTGGTGGTGGGTGTTGACCAGGCCGGGCGTCACGAGGCAGCCGGACGCGTCGACGTGCTCCTCGGCGTCGCCGGTGAAGGTGCCTTCGCCGACTTCGGCGATCACGCCGTTGTCCAGGAGCACGTACCCCGAGCCGTATTCGGGGCCGCTGACGGTGGCGATCGCGGCGTTCTCGACGACCGTCCTCATGCGACACCACCCTTCACGGCGCCGCCCTTCACGACAGCGGCGGCGCGGACGGCGTCGAGGATCTTCTCGTACCCCGTGCACCGGCACAGGTTCCCGGCCAGCGCCTCGCGGATCTCCTCGTCGCTGGGCTGCGCCACGCGGTTGAGCAGGTCGTGGGCCGCGACAACGAGACCGGGCGTGCAGAAACCGCACTGCACGGCGCCGTTGTCCACGAAGGACTGCTGCACGGGATCCAGCTTGTCGCCGTCGGCCAAGCCCTCGACGGTCCGGACCGAGTGGCCCTCGACCTGGCCGGCCGCCACAAGGCACGAGCACACCGGCACGTCGTCGAGGTACACCGTGCAGGATCCGCATTCGCCCTGCTCACAGGCGTTTTTCGAGCCCGGCAGGCCGAGCCGCTCGCGCAGCACGTAGAGCAGGCTCTCGCCTTCCCACACGTCGTCGGCCTCGCGGGCCTCGCCGTTGACGGTCACGTTCACGCGCACGTGCGCTCACTCCCCCGGTGTTCGTCCCAGGCCCAGGTCAGCGTGCGCCGAGCGAGCACGGCCAGGGCGTGTTTTCGGTAGTCCGCGCTGCCGCGGACGTCGTCGATCGGTGCGGCGGCCTCGGCGACGAGCTCGGCGAAGCGCCGTTTGAGCGAGTCCGCCAACGCCGTGGGCGCGTCCCACGGCAGCTCGGCGGCCAGGAACTCCTCGGCCGCGCGGGCCCGGCGCGGGGTGGGTGCGGCGGACCCGACGGAGGCGCCCACCTGGCGCTGCGAAGGCCGCAGGTTCACCGCGAAGGAGCAGACGGCGATCACCATCGCGTTGCGCGTGCCGACCTTCGCGAACTGCTGCGGACCCGCGTGCGCGGGCAGGTGGACGGCGGTGATCAGCTCGTCGGGCTCCAGCGCGTTGCGCTTCACGCCGAGGTAGAACTCCTCCGCCGGCAGCACGCGCGTGCCCCGGACGGACGCGACCTCCACGCGCGCGCCGAGCGCGAGCAGCACCGGGTGCGTGTCGCCGGCCGGTGACGCGGCGCCGAGGTTGCCGCCGACCGTGCCGCGGTTGCGGATCTGCGGCGAACCGACCGTGCGCGAGGCCATCGCCAACGCGGGCAAAGGTTCACCCAGCTCGGTGATCACGCGCGAATAAGACACGGCCGCGCCGAGCCGGACGGTCCCGTCCGAAGTGGACCACTCCGCCAGCTCCGCGACGCCGGTGAGATCGAGCAGCGCGGCCGGGCGGCGGTGGTCGAAGTTCAGCTCCACCATCACGTCCGTGCCACCGGCGATCGGTACCGCGTCGGGCCGTTCGGCCTTCACGGCCAGCGCCTCGGCCAGGTCGGCGGGTCGCAGGAAATCCACGCTCGAGCTCCTCCCCACGGGCTGATGTCCCAGTACACGCCGAACGCGCCCGCGCGGCAACGGTGCCCCGCCATGAAAGCCGTCCCAGCGGAAGACCACCCGTTTGTGCTTTCCTACAAGCCTGATGACGACCGTGAGAACCCTGCTGGGCCTGCCCGGCCTGCGCCCGCACCCGAGCACTGCCGAGGACCTGCTCGACCGCGCCGTCACGCGGATCTACGTGACCGAGCTGCCCGACCCGGGCCGCTACCTGACGGCGGGTGAGCTCGTGCTGTCCGGGCTGCTGTGGTGGCGCGCGCCGGGTGACGCCGAGCCGTTCGTGGCGGCGCTCGCGGCCGGGGGCGCCGCCGCGTTGGCCGCGTCGGGCGCCGACGCCGGTGGCATCCCGGAAGACCTCATCGACACGTGCGCGCGCCACGGCGTCCCGCTGCTGGAGGTACCGCCGGACCTGTCGTTCGCCGTGGTCACCGAGCGCGTGGTACTCGCCCTCGCGGCCGCCGCCGATGGAGCGCGCAAACGCTTGCTCACCGCCGCGGCGGAGGACGCGCCGCTGGAACACCTGCTGGCCCGCGCGGCCGAGGAGCTCGGCACGGCGTGCTGGGTCCTCTCGGGCGTGCCCCGCGTGGTGGCCGGCACGGGGCCGCTGCCGGTGTCGGCGGCCGAGCCCGTGCGCCAGTTCGCCGCCGCCCGCGCCCGGCCGACGGCGGCCGGCGGCCTGACCGTGCTGCCGGTGGAGAGCCGCCACGCGGTGCCGTGGCTGCTCGCCGTGGACGGACCGCTGAGCACCGCGCAGACCGAACTCGCCGAGGAATTGGCCGGGCTCGTCGGGTTGGCTCGCGCGCGGTCGCGTCCGTCGCCGGCGCCGCTCGGCGGGAACGTCCGCGCGGTCGCCCTGCGGACCGAGGACAGCGCCGAGGCCGACGACGTCCTCGCCGAACTCCTGGCCACCACCGGGAAAGCCGTCACACCGACCGGCAGCCGCGACCACACCGAGGCGCTCGCCCTCGTCGCCGACGACGGCTCGTGGCCTGCCGGCTGGGCCGACGACGCGGTGACCGCTCTGTCCACAGTGGAACCCCTGCTGCGCGCGACGCGGATCCTCGCCGGTGTCAGCGATGCCGTGCCCGCGGCGGAATCACGCGGCGCGTTCGAGGTGGCGCGCCACGCGCTTTCCCTTGCGGCGGACCGGGAAGGCGACGTGGTGGTCGTGCCCGCCGCCGCGCTCGGCGTGCACCAGCTCCTGCTCGCCGGCACGTCCACCGACCTGCGCGCCGCGTTGCGCCGGCGCCTGCTCGGGCCACTGCTCGACTACGACGCCGAGCAGCACTCCGACCTCGTGCGCACCGTGCGCGTGTTCCTCGAGTGCTCCGGCTCCCCCACGCGCGCGGCGAAAACCCTGCACATCCACGTGAACACCCTGCGCTACCGCATCGGCCGCGCCGCCGAGCTGCTCGGCGTGGACCTCACGGACTTCGTCGCGCAGGTCGACGTCTACCTGGCGCTGGTTTCGGAGTCCTGAAGCCGGGAAGGGGCGCCCGGGGGATAAAGGGGGGGCCGTACCCGGCCCAAAGCGCCCAAAAAACCCCCCCCTTTGCAAACACCGCGGGGGGGGGCGGC
>NZ_JBFBAE010000021.1:188541-190935 GCF_040689465.1 Amycolatopsis sp. NPDC051373
TCGCTGGTGGGCTGGCCACTAGGGTACTGCGCGGGTCTTGTCCACGTAACCCGGGCTGTGGTTGGGTATTCTTCAGCCCGTGGCGGGCCTCCGAGGAATTCCTCGGAGGCCCTTCCCGGACCTAACCGGCCAAAACCAGCCGACCTTTGCCAACCACGGCGCGTCGGCGGAGCCGACGCCAAATTACAGCGCCTTCGCGGCCCGATCGGCGACCAGATTCAGGAACCGGCCCGGGTCGGCCAGCTCGCCGCCCTCGGCCAGCAGCGCCATGCCGTGCAGCAGCTCCGCCGTCTCGGCCAGCGAACCGTCCGCCGGGTTCTCCGCGAACGCCTTGCGCAGGCCGGAGACCAGCGTGTGCTCCGGATTGAGCTCCAGGACCCGCTTGATCTGCGGCATCTCCTGGCCCATCGCGCGGTACATCTTCTCCAGCGTCGGCGTCATGTCACCCGAGTCGCCGACGATGCACGACGGCGAGGTGGTCAGCCGTGAGGAGAGGCGAACCTCCTTGACGCTGTCGGTGAGCGTCGCCGACATCCACTTGAGCAGGTCCTCGTACTCGGCCTTCTGCTCGTCGGACGTCTCGTCGCCGCCGAGGTCGACCTCGCCCTTGGCCACGGACTGGAACGACTTCTCGTCGAACCCGCCCACGCCGTCGACCCACATCTCGTCGACCGGGTCGGTGAGGATGAGGACCTCGTAGCCCTTGGCGCGGAACGCTTCCAGGTGCGGCGAGTTCTCGATCACCGTGCGCGACTCGCCGGTGAGGTAGTAGATGTGCTCCTGGCCTTCCTTCATCCGCGAGACGTAGTCGCGCAGCGAGGTCGGCTTCTCCGCGTGGTGTGTGGACGCGAACGACGAGATGTCGAGGATGGCCGGGCGGTTCTCCGGGTCGTCGAGCAGACCCTCCTTCACCGCGCGGCCGAACTCGCGCCAGAACGTGGCGTACTTCTCGGCATCCTCGGTCATCATCGTCTTGATCGTGGAGAGGATCTTCTTCTCCAGCCGCCGCCGGATCGCGCGGATCTGTCGGTCCTGCTGCAGGATCTCGCGCGAGACGTTGAGCGAGAGGTCCTGCGCGTCGACCACACCCTTGATGAAGCGCAGGTAGTTCGGCATGAGCGCTTCGCAGTCGTCCATGATGAACACGCGCTTCACGTACAGCTGCACGCCGCGCTTCGCGTCCCGCATGAACAGGTCCATCGGCGCCTGGGACGGGATGAACAGCAGCGCCTGGTACTCGAACGTGCCCTCCGCCTGCATGCGGACGGTCTCGAGCGAGTTGTTCCAGTCGTGGCTGATGTGCTTGTAGAACTCCTGGTACTCCTCGTCGGAGACTTCCGAGGAGGGGCGGGCCCAGAGGGCCTTGCGCGAGTTGACGGTCTCGAGTTCGGGCGCGGCGTCGGCGCCCTCTTCGGTGCCTTCTTCCGCGCTGTCCGGCGCGCCCTGCTTGGCCATCCGCACGGGCCAGGTGATGAAGTCGGAGTACCGCTTCACGATCTCGCGGACCTTCCACTCCGACGTGTAGTCGAAGAGGTGGTCCTCGTCGTCGGCCGGCTTGAGGTGCAACGTGACGGCGGTGCCCTGCGGCGCGTCGGCCACCGGCTCGATCGTGTAAGTGCCCTCGCCCTCGGACTGCCAGCGCACGCCGTCGGCGGTGCCGGCCTTGCGCGTCACGATGGTGACCTTGTCGGCGACCATGAAACTGGAGTAGAAGCCGACGCCGAACTGGCCGATCAGGTCTTGCGACCCGGCGGCGTCTTGCGACTCTTTGAGCTTGCGGAGGAACTCGGCGGTGCCCGACTTGGCGATGGTGCCGATGAGGTTCACGACGTCGTCACGGCTCATGCCGATGCCGTTGTCGCGGACGGTGAGGGTACGGGCGTCTTTGTCGAGGGTGAGCTCGACGTGGAGGTCCGAGGTGTCGGCTTCGAGGTCCTTGTCGCGGTAGGTCTCGAGGCGGAGCTTGTCGAGCGCGTCGGAGGCGTTGGAGATGAGCTCGCGGAGGAAGATGTCCTTGTTCGAGTAGATCGAGTGGATCATCAGCTGGAGGAGCTGGCGGGCCTCGGATTGGAATTCGAGGGTTTCGGGCTGTGCCGCTTCAGTCGCTGCTTCTTGAGACATGGTGTCGCGTTTTCCTTTCCCAACCCACACCAGAAAGACGGCAGCGAGCCTACCTGGGATGGGTTGGGTTGGTTGGGGGTGCGGTCCTTCGCAGGGCGTGTTGCGTTGGGGGTGCAGGCCCTCGCGGGGCGGCTCGCGTCGGGTGTGCACCCCGAAGCTGGATTGTGTTGACGGCCGGTGACGTGTTGTCAAGGCGGGAAAACGTGCCTTGACAACACGCCGCCGGCCGCAAAGAGGCTTCGGATCGGGGTGCCGGGGAGGGGCTGGGTGCAG
>NZ_JBFBAE010000022.1:0-186605 GCF_040689465.1 Amycolatopsis sp. NPDC051373
GGCGGGCCCGGTTCCTGGAAGACCGTGGATTCGTTGCGCCGGGGGTGCGGCACGAGGAGCTGGTGGTGCTGCGTGCCGAACGGTGACCGGGAGCACCGCGGGGTGACCGTGGTCCCCGGCCCGCCGGTCCTGGTCGAAGGGCCGGTCGAACAGCGGACGCCGACGGGAAAGTGGCGCGGTCCGACCGGTTCGTTGTCGCGGTGTGCGCGTGCCGGCGCAGCTAACGGCTCCCATTCTGCGACACCAGTTTATGGGGCAACGGGCCGCTTCGACGCCGCGGTCAAGGCCGCCCAGTGCGGTGCGGATGAGGGCGCGGGACAGCAGGGCCTGCAACAGCGAACCGTCCACGGTGGATGAGACGTCGGCGGTCCGCGTTCGACGGTGCACCGCGGTGAGAGCCGGACCGGCCAGAAGGACTGGTGGTCGTCGATGAGCGCACCGCAGTCGACCAGGACGTCCACCGCGGCCCCGTACTCGGTGCGGCTGCGGAGTACGCGACCACGCCGGACTCGGGGAACCGTGACTGCAGCACCATTCGCCAACTGTGGTAGCTGGTGTCACGGCCGTGGTCGAACGGCGAGTTCGCGGACAGGGCCGGCAGCACCGGCAACCAGCGGCCGAGGTGGTTTACTCCGGAGACGGCGGTGTCGGGGTCCGCGACGCCCACGAGGACGTGGCACCCGCACACCTCGTAGTCGCTGACCGGGTCGCCGTAGCCCATGTCGATGTTGGCGTAACGCCCTGCGCCGCGAGCCCGGGCCGGGCGCGGAAGCGGTCAGCGGAGTGCCCGTGGCAGCCAACAGGCCTTCCTCTTCCGTCGGTGCTTCCGCGAGCAGCCGCCGTCCGGCTGTGATCTGGGCGCGCCGGGCTACGGAGCTACCGGTGTCGGGATCCAGCAGTAGATGTTCCTCCTCGACGCTCCAGCGTCTCACCGGATCCGCTCATGCACACCTCCTGGCCCGTGGATACCCGATCGCCCGATGCCGATCTCGGGCAGTCAGAACCGCAGTGTCTCCCCGCGCTGGAGGACGCGGACCCGGGTCGAGGGGCGCCGTTCCCGGACTTCGACGAGGAAGTCGGACAGCGGAGAGGTGAACAGCCCGTAATCGTCGAAGTGGACGGGCACCATCTGGGCCGGGGTCAGCAGTTCGAGCAGGTCCACGCCCTGGCGGTGGTCCATGGTCACGAGCACGCCGAGCACCCGGGTGCCGCCCAGGTGCACCACGGCGAGGTCGAGGCCGGGGAACCGGTCCCGGATCGCGGCCAGTCCGTCGTGCATCACCGTGTCGCCGCTGAGGTACATCCGCAGCGGCTGGGCCTGTGGCGCTTCGCGGTACTCCAGCACGCTGCCCATGACCGGGGGCAGCACGCGGTTCAGTAAGCCCGGAGCGTGCTGGGCGGGCACCGCGGTCACGGTGAGCGTCGCGCCGGCGTCGGTGAACCGCTCGGAAGTCCAGGTCTCGAGCGGGACCGACGCGTGGAACCCGCGCCGCCGCAGCCGCCGGGCCGCGTGGTCGGTCGTCACGATCGGCAGGTCGCGAGGGAGTTCCCGGGCGGCCACCCGGTCGAAGTGGTCGCCGTGCAGGTGCGAGAGCACCACAGCGGTCAGTGGCGGGAGGTCCGCGGGTTGCGCCGCGGGTTCGGTCCGGCGCCGGGACACCAGACCCTGGCCGAAGTACGACCACTGACCCCGGTGGAGGAAGTTCGGGTCGGTCAGCACAGTGAACGGCCCGAGCCGCAGCAGGGTCGTCGCAGTGCCGATGAAGGACAAGGAGTTCCCGGCGGGTTCGGCGGTCATGGATCCGCAGGTACCCGGCGTGGCCCGGGATACACCCGGCGGCTGGGGGAGTGCGCGCCGGGTGGCCGCGTGGATCCCGGCAACGCGCGGAGCCACCTGGGGACGGGGACCGAAGATTCACCCATACCGACCACGCGGGCCCCGCGGTGGTGAGCACCGGTGTCCTGGTGATCTTCGACGAACTCGCGGGCAACCCGAAACCGGGAAACCCGCCGTGATGATGGCATTCGGGCCTGGCCTGACGCTCTACACCGCACTGGTGTCAAGGCCGGACTGAGCCTCGCGGCCACGACTCCGATGATCGCGAGACTTGCGGCGGGTCGTGGCGTGGCTTCTGGTGGGGCGGCCGGACCGCGCGCTGCTTGACCGTCCGGCCGCCATTCTCGGACTACCCAGCTGGTCCGGACCCTTAACCGTGCTACGCGTGGTTCGCGACGCAATCACGATGATCACGGACGCAGTCACGATGATCACGGCAAGAGGTACCAGGTCATAGTCACGATGGTGCCGAGCTCGGTGGCATGGAGGGCGGTGTGGCCGGAGAGGGTGCCGATGAGGGTTAGCCGCGTCCGTGAACGGGTCCGGGTCCGGGTCCGGCTGATGGTGGGCGTGGAGTTCGACAGCGCCGGTCAGACGGCGTTGGCGGCCAGCGCCTCTTCCACCGACTGGTGCAGGGCGAACACGGGCCCGCGGCCGATCAGCTTGAGCGTGCGGACGAGGTAGCGCCCGACCGCCAGCCGCAGTTCAGCGCATCCACTGGCGGCCGCCGCCCGGGCCTCGTGTTCGGCTCACGGCTCGACCGGTGCTACGACGAGCGCCGGGCCGTGCTGGAACAACTCGACGTGTCGCCGGACGCCCATGACCCGCGAGGACGACCGTCGAACCAGACAGCACTCCGCCGCGCACCCGGCTCCGACCCGGATCGGCTACGAGTTCGCCCGTGCCCGCGGGCACGGGGTGCGCGACGTCAACCGCGAGCTCGAGGCGCACCGGGTGCGCAGCAGGCGCAGGAGGCGGTTCGTCACGAACGTCGTGATCGCCTCGGAGGATGCCCGGCTCGAGCACGGTGCCGGAGTCGTGGCCGGGCCGAAGTGTGCACGTTCGACGGTTATGCGCGGGCGGCTCGGGTACTCAGTCGCCCGGTGGCGCGGTCGGTTGCGTGACGGCAAGCGGCCGGCCGCTCCGAGGGATCGCCGGAGGAGGCGCTGTGCGTGCGATGGTGTATCGCGGGCCGTACAAAGTACGGGTCGAGGAAAAGGAAGTGCCGGCGATCGAGCATCCGAACGATGCGATCGTCCGGGTGTCGTTGGCGGCGATCTGTGGGTCGGATTTGCATCTCTACCACGGGATGATGCCGGACACCCGGGTCGGCTTCACCTTCGGGCACGAGTTCGTCGGCGTGGTCGAGGACGTGGGATCAGGTGTGCGGAATCTCAAGCGCGGCGACCGGGTGATGGTGCCGTTCAACATCTTCTGCGGGACCTGCTGGTTCTGCGCCCGCGGCCTGTACTCGAACTGTCACAACGTGAACCCCAACGCCACGGCCGTCGGTGGCATCTACGGGTATTCGCACACCTGCGGGGGGTACGACGGTGGCCAAGCCGAGTTCGTCCGGGTGCCGTTCGCCGACGTGGGCCCGACCGTCATCCCGGAGTGGATGGACGACGAAGACGCGGTCCTGCTCACCGACGCACTCGCCACGGGCTATTTCGGCGCGCAGCTCGGAGACATCGTCGAGGGCGACGTGGTCGTCGTCTTCGGGGCCGGCCCGGTCGGGCTGTTCGCCGCGAAGTCGGCGTGGCTGATGGGTGCGGGACGGGTGATAGTCGTCGATCACCTCGAGTACCGCCTGGAGAAGGCGCGAACCTTCGCGCACGCCGAAACCTGCAACTTCACCGAGTACGACGACATCGTCGTGCAGATGAAGAAGCTCACCGACCACCTCGGTGCCGACGTCGCGATCGACGCGGTGGGCGCAGAGGCCGACGGCAACCTGATCCAGCACGTCACGTCGGCCAAGCTGAAGCTGCAGGGCGGTTCACCGATCGCGCTCAACTGGGCCATCGACTCGGTCCGCAAAGCCGGCACCGTGTCGGTGATGGGGGCCTACGGGCCGATGTTCAGCGCGGTCAAATTCGGCGACGCCCTGAACAAGGGCCTCACTCTGCGGATGAACCAGTGCCCCGTCAAGCGGCAGTGGCCGCGGTTGTTCGAGCACATCCGCAACGGCTACCTCAAGCCGAGCGACATCGTCACCCACCGGATCCCGCTCGAGCACATCGCCGAGGGCTACCACATCTTCTCCGCGAAGCTGGACGGCTGCATCAAGCCGCTGATCGTGCCTAGCGGCAGCTAAGGAAGGAACCCGATCATGGTCTACACCTCCAAGCGGCCGCCGCTCGCGGAGACGAGTGACCAACTGCGTGCCCGGATCCCCGGCTGGGGAGCCGACCTCGATCCGCAGGACCGGCCGTCTGTACCGAAACTGCTGTGGAAAGAGGACCAGAGGGGCGCGCACTGGGAGTTCCCCGAGCGCCAACCCGAGAAGTGGCCTCGGGAACGGTCGATCGAGCACGCGTTCCTCACCCCGGTTTTCGGTACCTCATGCCCACCTCGTGGCCTCTCCGGCGCCGTGCGCAAGATCGCCTATCGCAAGTACAGCGAGGCGCGCGCCGCGCATTGGCTTCTCCTGCTGGCGGCCGACCGGGTGGATGCGTGGGAGCACCACCTGCGTTCGTTTGCCACAATCCATCCGGACAACCCCATCACCGAAACCGGTGTCGCCAGCGAGTTCTCCCGCCACGGAATTTCCTCCCGGGTCGGCAAGAAACGCGCGGACGTCAAGCACCACCTGCTGGACCCTCTCATCGTGGCGGGGCCGTGGGTGCTGGCCGGTGGTCTCGTCGTCGCGGCGGTCAGGAACGTCCTCCGCCGCTGAGTGCGCCAGCAGGTGGGCTCTCGTCTTCAGCGAGACCCGGCCTCTGCTCGTCCGCCCAGTGCGCGAGGGGCGATCGATGGCCTCGTAGACGTCGGGGTCGGTTCTCATGACGAGGCGGGCGCGCGGTGTCCGCGGCGATGGCCGGCATGCGGTCCCTTCGATTTTCAACGGGGCGCCGGCGGGTAAGGAGGAGACCGCCGACGCCCCTGGGAACCACGCGTTGCGTGGTTGCTAGCGACCGCCGGATCCCCCGGCTGCGGTCGGTGTGGAGGCTGTGCGTTCTTCGCGGCCGGTGAGCAGACCCAGGGCGATCATGCCGAGTCCGAGGCCGAGGTGGAGCCAGTTGTCCGCGTTGTTGAGCGGAACGAAGTTGGCGTCACTGCCGTGGTCGATGAGCAGTCCGTAGAGCCACAGCGCGAGGTACACGACTCCTCCGATGAGGAGGTACAGCCGCGCGGCGCGCGAGGTGCGGGCGCACGCGAGGCCGACGATGCCGAAGAGCAGGTGCACGATGTTGTGCAGGGTGGAGACCATGAACAAACCGAAAAGCATGGCCATCGAGTCGTGTCCGGCGAAGCCCATCTGGTCGTAGTCGGTCGTGACGCCGGGGATGAACCCGAGTACGCCGACCACTAGGAATACGACGGCGACGATACTCGCGGCGACCTGGGCGGACGACCGCCCGATGGCGGTGTATGACGGCGAATTCGTGGACATGTCCTTCTCCTCCCTGAGCGGGCTCCGGTGGGGCCGACGGCCGCCACGTCGAACGAGGCGTACCCCGGGGATGCTTCGGTAATCCCGGTGGCCTCGAACCGGGCTGAGATGGTTATTTCCGCGTGCGGTGGGCATTCGGACGGACCTGTTGCCAGCGATGGCTGGTTTCCACCTTGTAGAAAGGGCGTGAGTAATGTTCCGTCACACGAAGCTGCTGCAGTTCGAGGCTAAGCCGGAGAAGCCCGACCCGGTGTATGCGCACAAGCTGCAGGAACTCATCGGCGGCGCGTTCGGCGAGATGACCGTGACGATGCAGTATCTGTTCCAGGGTTGGAACTGCCGTGTCGAAGGCAAGTACAAGGACCTGATCATGGACACGGCGACCGAGGAGATCGGTCACGTCGAGATGCTGGCCACGATGGTCGCCCGGTTGCTGGAAGGCGCGCCCGCCACGGCCACCGCGGAATCGGTGAAGGATCCGGTGATGGCCGCCGTGATCGGCGGCATGGACCCTCAGCAGGCCATTGTCGCCGGCGGCGGCGCGTTGCCCGCGGACAGCAACGGCTATCCGTGGAACGGCAAGTACATCGTGGCGTCGGGCAACCTCCTGGCCGATTTCCGTGCGAACGCCGCCGCGGAAGCCCAGGGCCGGTTGCAAACAGCACGGCTGTACAACATGACCGACGACCCGGGCGTAAAGGCCATGCTGCAGTTCAACCTTGCCCGGGACACTGTGCACCAGAAGCAGTGGCTGGCCGCGATCGAAGAACTCGAAGCCGATGGGTTGGAGGGCGAAGTGGCCCCGAGCGCATTGTTCGACGAAGAGAACCAGGAGCACAACCACACCATCTGGCACCTGTCCGACGGCCCCGATGGTGCCAAGGGCGCCAGCTGGACCACCGGCGCCGGCATCGAGTACTTAATGGACGCCAAGCCCCTCGGCGGCCCCGGCACAGCACCCAAGCCCGACCCCGCACTCTACGGCACCTACGCACCCCTGCAGGACGCCAAGGGAACGATGAAAGGCAAGGCGAAATCCGCCAAGAACAAGGCCACCTGACCGCACACGGCGGCCCGGTGCCCAGCCGGGCCGCCGTGTCGGCCGAACCGATCGGTGGCAATTATCTGCCGGGGCGGCTCAGTGGAAGTCTCGAGACCTCACCGCCAGCGGAGCCACCGCATTTTCGCGCACGGCCTAGATCGTTTACGTGGTGTTCGCTTGCTCGTGGGCGACGATGCTGATTGTGGTTGGTCGTTGTCGTTGCGGTTGGTGCCGGATGAGTTTCGTTGGTGGAGCCGTTGGCCTCGGTGTTCGAGCCGCGTCCGCAGGGTGGCGGCTCGAAGATCCACGAGCTGTCCGATCGCGCCGGATTGCCACCGCCGGTAGATGTCTCTGCTGCGAACACCAACGACTCCTACGCGCTCAAGCCCCTGGTCATGGCGGATCCCCGGCCATCACGTCCCGCAGCGGCCCAATGCGCCGCAAGCCGCGTTGACAAGGCCAACGAGGACGGCCAAATCGCAGAACGCAGCACCTACGGCCACGACCCCCGCAGCATTCCGGCTAATCCAGCCACGCCACCGGCATCTCCCGATCCTGCGCCTGTGGTGATGCGGGTCAGCGGCCGCTGCGTCAGCACCGCAGGTATGCGGGCATCCACGCAGCCCCACAGGACTCGAGGGATCTCTTCGGCTGCGACGTTTCCCATGAAGGAGAAGCCAAGGAGTCCGATCACGTCGGGCACTTCGCGGAGGGCGCCAAGGGTGTGACGCCGGATCTTCTCGAGGTCCATGCGGGACTTACTGCCAGGTCTTCCGGCCAGCGAGCTCGGCTCGTTCGATGAAGGCTTGAAATAGGAAGGGCGAACCACATCAGGCCGGTCGGATGCCGAGCACGTTCGCACGGCGCTGCTCGATTACGGAAGTTTCACTTCCTGCATCACCAGAACGGCTCATTGCCTCTGACGTTGGCTGTCCGGTCCGCGCAGGGCGCTGTACAGTAGCCGAACCTGTGCCTTGCGGCCCCGACGGTTGATGGCGCAGAGCGTCAGCTTGGTGTGAAAATTCGGATCGGCCAAGGCCTCGGGCGCGGCGGGGGCAGTTCGCTCAGGGAAGGCCGATGTCGAGATTCAGCAGGTGGGCGCCCTCGGCTTCGTCGCGACGCACGCCCACAGGTCTTCGGCACCACAGGTTCCATGCCTTGATCTGCATCTCGGCGTCGATGACGATGATCCCGGTGAGGATGGACTCGAGGAACTCGTTGACCTCGTCGAGGTCGAGGCTTCGTTCGAGCCGCGCCTGCTCCACGTAGGCGCGCAACGCCACCGGCCAGTACGACACCTCCAGGTCACGCAGCCGTCGGCCAATGTCGCGTTCGGACAGCTCGAACGTGATCTCGGCCTACTGGTTGACCAGTGCGGTGATCTCGTCCTCGGTCACCACGATCTTTTCCCGGAACGAGGTCACTCCTGTCTGCGGCGGACGAACTCAGCTTCGACGCATTCTCTGGTCGCGGACCGCGCCGGGCGGGACCGAGGACCGCCATTGTCAAATGCCCTCGCGCGGCCACGGCGCTCACATCCGATCGGCACGAGTTGCAGCAGTCTCAGGGCAGCGTGTGAGCTTCCGGGATCAACCGAGAAGTCGACGCCGTGCTCGCCGGCCACCAGGTCGAGCTGGGACAGCACCCGCAGCCCGGCCACCGAGAGGAACATACTCGGTGAGAGATCGATGACGACGATCTCGACGGTGCTGCGGAGCAGAGACCCGACTACCTCTTCGAGTTGAGGCGCCGTGCACGAATCGACTTCGCCCGCGACTTCGACCACCGCCACGGTCGGCGTTGGCCGACGAACACAGAGGTGAAACTCGTCACCGGTGTCAAAATCGGCACCCAGCGTCAATCCAGAGCTGGTTTCGCTGCGATTCGAGAAGGTCATCGCAGTCCTCCCCTCGAGGGCGCCCGCAGGATGATCGTCAAAGACAGCGCAGGGAGCGTGCAGTTCGACGACCGACTTCCCGCCGGGCGAGAAACGACATCGGCGGCTGCTGACTCAACCTTCGTCTTACGGTAGTGCATTTGCGCCACCGACACCACGTCGTGCTCGCTGAGCGTGGGACGACGCTAGGCATGCAGAACACACGACCGTGTCGTTCTCGGGGGTTAGTCCGCAGGCCGTGATGCATGTCCGGCCGGGCGGCGGGTAGCCCCAAGGGGCGGAGGTGATGGACGTGGTGGAGGCTGCATGGTCCGGGATTGGCGCTTCGCCCGTGCGCAGGGCTCGTTCGGCGTGGGCCGGGGTGCTGGCGGGAGTCGGCGTCGCGGCGTTCGTCGACGAGACGGTGTTCCACCAGCTGCTGCATTGGCACCACTTCTTCGACCGATCGACGACCGGTGCCGGTCTGGTCTCGGACGGGCTGTTCCACGCGTTCGGCTGGTTCGCGATCGTGTTCGGCCTGATCCTGGTGGCCGACCTGCGACGTGGTGACCGGCTCTGCGGGCGCGCGTTCGCGGGCGGGGTCCTGACCGGTGCTGGTGCGTTCCAGCTGTACGACGGCACCATCCAGCACAAGCTGCTGAACCTGCACCAGATCCGCTACGGCGTTTCGCTCGCGCCCTACGACTGGATCTGGAATGGCGTGGCGGTGGTTCTGCTGGCGGCGGGTGTGCTGTGCCTGCGGGTCGCGTGGACGCGGACGGCCTGAACATGGGTGTGTTCCTGGCCCACGGTGGGCACGGCGAGGGGTTATTTACCGGCTGGCTCGCCGTGGTGCCGGCGCTGGTCGTGCTCGCCGGTTACACGGCCGGCACGTGGCGCGTGCGCCGTCGTGGCGACAGGTGGCCCGCCGCGCGCGAGGCCGCGTTCTCTCTCGGCGCCATGACGGCCGCGGCGGCGGTGCTCGTCCCGGAAACGTCCGGGTTCACCGGACACATGCTGCAGCACGTTCTGCTGGGCATGGTCGCGCCTGTTTTGCTCGTGCTCGGCCGCCCGGTGACGCTGCTCCTGCGGGTCACATCGGCGACGATCCGCCGCCGACTCGCGCGGGTGCTCGGATCCGGTCCCGTGGGGGCGCTACTGTTCCCGCCGTTCACGGCCGCGCTGGAGGCGGGCAGTCTGTGGCTGCTCTACCGGACCGGTCTCTACGCCGCCGCCGCCGACCCGGTGCTGCACGGGGTGGTTCACATCCACGCGTTCCTGACCGGACTGCTGTTCACGGCAGCGGTGTGTCAGCTCGAGCCGGTGCGCCACCGTTCGGGGCTCGGGGTGCGGGCCGGTGCGCTGGTGGGTGCCGCCGCTGCGCACGCGGTGCTGGCCAAGACGCTGTACACCGTGTCGCCGCCCGGCGCGCTGCTTGCCACCGCCGACAGGCAGGCGGGCGCGCAGCTGATGTACTACGGCGGAGACATGGTCGAACTCGGCCTCGCCTTGATCCTCGCCCTTCCGTGGTACGCCGCTCGCGGCCGGGCCGAGGCCCGGGCCCGTCGCCGGACCGACGCCGTGCGCGGCCGCTGATCGCGGCTCTGCGCGGAAGGCGCGGGCCCGACTGGTCCAGGAAACCGCTGGGCCCGGACCGGCACTCCCCGCAAGTTCGTTGAGGAACTCGTGGCATTGCTTCATCCGGGCCGAGTCGTCTTCCATCACGCGGCGGAAGAACCCGGCGACGTCTTGGCGGTCGGCGCGCGTCAGCACCGACGGAGGTGGTTCCGATGGGCAGGAGGCGCAGAGAGCCGGAAGGACCGATGGAGCTGTCCCGGGAGTCCTGGCGGGCGATGCTCAAGCGGACGATGCGACAGTTCGGGAAGGACAGCCATGTCCGACTGGACCTTCACCGAAAGTTCCGGCGCGAACCGCCAGAAGATCGCTTCCTGACGAGTTCCAGAGGGTTCCGAACCGCGGGCCGTGCGCGTGCGGTGCGGCCCTCCCACACGAGAAAGGACAGTGACCTCATCGGTCCGTCCCGACCAGCCCCCTCGCCCCCGCTTTGGCGAAGGTGCGCGGCGCTACGCGTCCCTGTCGCCGACCCGCCTGGTCTTCTGTCCGAACCCGTGCGAGCCGGTGGTGCGACGCTACGGCGGCCGCGCCACCGACTCCGGGTGTCACGTCCAGTTCTGCACGTTCTCTTTCGCTTGGCGCGCGTGTTCCCCGACGTCGCCGGCGGACCGGCCTGGCGAGCCTGCGCGGATCACGCGAACGCCACACCGGGCAACGGCATGTCGAGCTCGGGGCGCTCGCGCGATCCGGCTTACGGTCAGCGCGACGCGGCGAACGAGACCAGGGGAGTGGCATGGCCGACGACGAGCAGCAGGCGAAGAAGTGCTTCAAGTGCGAGAAGTCCGAGCCCGGCCCGGCGAGGTGCTTCTCCGGACTCAGACGGGATGTCCTTGGTCGCTGACGTGCTCAAAGCTGTCGGCTTCGCCGGCGTGCTCCATCGGGAGTTGAACCTGAAGGGTGGTGCCCTCTCCGGGCGGGCTGTGCAGCGCTAGGCCGCCGCCGAGCGCCTCGGCCCGATCCTTGAGGCCGGTGAGACCGGAGCCGCGGGTGATGTCGGCGCCGCCGCAGCCGTCGTCGCGGACGCGCACGTGCAGCACGTCTTTATCGGCGGCCACTTGGACCTCGGCGGTGGTGGCGTGCGCATGCTTGGCCGCGTTGGTCAGCGCCTCGGCCACGACGTAGTAAGCGGCGGTCTCGACCGGCTCGGCCAGCCGCCCCTCCACCCGGACATCCAGCCGGACCGGGACCGCAGAGCGGTGGGCCAGCGCCTTCAGCGCGGAGCGCAGACCGCGCTCGGCCAGGATGGCCGGGTGTAGGCCGTGGGCGATCTCGCGCAGCTCCTCCTGGACCTCGATCAGCCCAGCGGCCACCTCGTCGAGCTGCCGCACCAGCTCACTGCCCCCGGACGGCGCGGCCAGCTGCACGGCTCGTAGCTGTAGGGCGAGGGAGACCAGGTGCTGCTGAGCGCCGTCGTGCAGGTTGCGCTCGATCCGGCGGCGGGTGGTATCGGCGGTGGTCACGATCCGCGCCCGGGAGGTGGCCAGCTGCGCGTGGGCCTCGGCGTTGGCGAGGGCGGTGGCGGCAAGCTCGGTGAACCCGGCCAGCCACGCCTCCGTGTCGGCGGGCAGCGGCTCCTCTTGCGTGCATGACACGACCATGACGCCCCACAGACGGCCCGCGACGCTGACCGGCACGCCGACGGCCGAGCGCACGCCCAACTCGCTGGCGACATCGCAGTCCGGGCCCGGGGTGCCGGCGGGGCTGTCGATCCGTGCGGGACGGCCGGTCTGGAACACCAGCGTGTACACGTTCCGCCCTCCGGGGGGCAGCCGGGTTCCGGCGGGGACGGCGGCGCCGGTGCTGCTCCACGTGGCGATCAACCTTGCCGCGCCATCGGGGTCGTATCGGGTCATCCACGAGTGGTGGGCGCCCAGCAGCCGCCCGGCTTCCTCAGTGACCGCGGCAAACACCTCCGGCGGCGGCGGCGCCCGGGCCACCAGTGTCGCCACCCGCCGCAGCGCCGCCTGCTCCTCGGCGAACCGGTGCAGCTCCACCCGCGCCTGTGAGTTGGCGATCGCGGTGGCCACCAGCTCGGTGAACCCGGCCAGCCACGCCTCGGAGTCGGCCGGCAGCGGCTCCCCTTGCGAGGATGCGACGACCATGGCGCCCCACAGGCGGCCTTCGACGCTGACCGGCACGCCCACGGCCGCGCCGTAATCGAACTTGCGGGCGAGATCGTCGGCGACGAGGCCCGGGGTGCCGGTGGAATGGTCGATGCGCGCGGGACGGCCGGTCTGGAACACCAGCGTGCGCACGTTCCGCCCTCCGAGGCGCAATCGGGTTCCGGCGGGGACGGCGGCGCCGGTGCTGCTCCACGTGGCGACCACTATTGCCGCGCCATCAGGTTCGTATCGGGTCATCCACGCGTGGTGGGCGCGCAGCAGCCGCCCGGCTTCCTCAGTGACCGCGGCAAACACCTTCTGCGGCGACGCCGCCCGGGCCACCAGCGTCGCCACCCGCCGCAGCGCCGCCTGCTCCCTGGCGATCCGGTCGCTCCGCTGAGTGACCATCAGGCCTCCGCTCCGGCGGCAGCCACGCCGCCTCCTCACTTGACGCCCGCCAGCGCCCGCACGCCCACAGCCAGAAGGCCGGCCAGGAACCGTCCGGGTGGACAGGCCCGGCCACCCACCGCCACCAGCCAGATCCCGCCGCGCCGATCACATCGCCACAACCGGCCTGACCAGCGGCGACTCCTCCAACATAACCCCGGTCTGCCAGGGCGGGAAGTCCGCGGGAAGTTGCCGCCACGAGCACCCGGCCCGCACGATGTAGAGGATCGCGTCCACCAGCGCGCGGTGGGGATGCTTCTCCGGCCGGGCCCGCGGTCCTCACCTCCGGCAGCAGCAGCTCGATCAGAGCCCAGTGTTCGTCGCCGGTGTCCGAGGAGTACCGCGCACGTCGTGCCACCCCGGCACTGTTGATCACCTGCGCCGACAAGGTCACGCGGGCACGCCAGCCTTCTCGAACACACTCTAAGAAGGAACGTCCTTATCACTGGCATGCCCGGTTCGGTCACGGTATCGACTCGATCGGCACCAGGTCCTCATCAACAACCCACCACGGCACCGCGCGCTCGCTCGGCAGATCGCGGTGACGTCCCACTCAGCCTCGTCGAACATCGTCACTCCAACCGATCGATCAGCGATGGAGTGAGGACTACTGGCTACTCGCGACTGCGGATAGGACTGTCTCGGCGTGTCGCCTCTTAGTCCGGTAAACGGCCGGCGGAGATCCCGACCTCATCCATCAGCCGCTGCGCCGAAACCGGCCGTTCCAGGACGCCCGGCAGCGTGACGACGCCATCCTTCACGGCCGCCAACAACACGGCCCTCTGCTGGCGCAGCAGGTTCGCCTTCTCCAACGCGGATTCCCGCTGCTCGGCGGTCAGTGCCGGTACAGGCATCATCGGCTCCTGGATCAAATGGGAGATCAGGCCGGTGCCGTCACGGCCACCCCGAACGTACCCGCCGCCCGGTCGCGAGACCCACCTCAAACGCAGCCCCTCGACGATGGCGCTCACCACCGGCCAGCAGTTCTTGACCACCGTGCGCGACGCGGTCTCGGTGGATCGGTCTCCGGTAGCGCGTAGTGTCCGGGCATGGATCCCGACAGCCAGCAGGGCCTGCGCGGAGAGTCTGTTCCGGAATTGCTGGGACACTACGCGGCGATCCTGCAGGAGTTGCGGCGGCGGGGCGTTGTGAGGACTCGGAATGCGCCGCTGGGTGACTATGCCGAGTGCCTCGCCGCGCGGGTCTACGACGGGGAGCTGGCCCCGAAGTCGGTCTCCTACAACCTGCGGGCTGCGGACGGGCGTCGGGTCCAGGTGAAGGCCAGGACCATCCACCCGGACACCCGAGGCGCGTTCTTCTCACCCTTCCGTTCTTTCGATTTCGACGTCGCCGTCTTGATCGCCGTCGACAGCTCCACCTACAACGTGCTGTGGGCCCGCGAGGTGCCGGTCGCCGACATCGAAGCCGCCAGCCGGTACTCGGCGCACATCAACGGGAACCGAGTCTCGATCACCGCTGGTGCGCGGCTCGGCACGGACGTGACGACGCGATTCAGCGCCGTCCTGTCGGCGTAACGGGGACCTTCACAGGCGGATCGCAAACCCCCGAGAACGTGACATTGGCGCGTACACGGCAAGCTTTACATTCTCGTCCTACGCAAACACCGATCAGCCGCGAGTGTCTCGCCAGCGATCTTTTCTGATACTTGGCGTGCCACGCCCGTTCATCTGCCTGCACGCCTCGTTCGCGCCCCGGTGGCCACATCTCCGACCGGGCCCGCAATCTCGCCGGCGCCCTGGACGAACTCGACGACGCCGACGCCGCCTTGAGCGATCAGATCATCCACCGGCTCCGTCGTGACACCTCCGCCGACGCCCGCGGCGATGGCCGCCATCAGCCATGACCGGCCGGTCGGCGAGTCGTTCGGCGATGCCGGAGGCGCGGTAGACGGTGCAGTTGTTGCGGCTGCCCGGTTGCGGATCGCCGGTGGCGATCACCAGCAGGGTCTCGGCGTCGATCGCGGCCTGCACGTTGGCCGATAGCGGTAGTTCTTCGACGGTGTCGCCAGCCGGTGATCAAATTCGGGACCAGGGTGCCGTCCACGATCGCGACTGCATCGATCGGGCGTTTGCGGACCGCGGCCAGCGCCAGCAGTGGGCCGATCGTGTCGATCATCCGGTACGCCGCGGAATGCGAAACCCGAACAGCGGCCCGATCTGGCGCATCGTCAGGTACGCCCGCCAGTACGTCGCCACCTGCCCCACGCGATCTGCCAGCGGCAACGCCCTCTGCCGGCCCCGGGCAGCCGTCCGCGATCTCGCCGCGCCCCGCTTGGCGACCAGCCGCACCAGCTTGCGGAACTGACGCGGTCAGGGGTCGCCAGCTCGCGTGCGCGGGCCCCTGCCTGCCCCTCGCACGAGCACGTTCTGCTCCCTCTGCTGTCGTGATCACTCTCCCCTCGTTCCCCTCCGGCAGTCGTTCAACCCAGTAGAAGAACCCATGCTGGTGTCGCCTTCATGTCGAACGGCTCGCACGGTCCAGCGCCATCAGCCTGAGCGGTTTCGGGTGACACGGGATGAGCCCGCTCAGGCGCGGCGCGGCGAACTGTCCACGACCAGCTGTGCCGAACCGGACTACCCGTTCTGCCGCCGGGTCTTTTGCAAGCCGTAGCCGCCGATCCGTTCACCAAACGGCGGTCTGCACCGAGATCATCCGCCGGATGCGCGACGGCCAGGACGCCGATCCCTTCGACGACGCCGGCGCAATCTGGCCCACCCACCGCCACCCCTGCGCTACATGGGCCAAATTGCGGGCGGTACCGGCACGACCTGGTGGCGCGCCGGCGTGTGCTGCGATCTGGACCGGCGGGCCGCGTCCTGAATTCCGAGTTTCGGCGATCCGGGTCCCGGGCACCCGCTGACATGAGGCGAGCGATCCTCCGCGGCCTGGCCGCGGGAGCGGCGGGCACCACGGCGTTGCACGCCATCACCTATCTGGACATGGTCCTGCGCGGCAGGCCGGCCAGCCAAACCCCGGAGCAGAGCGTGACGCGGCTGGCCGACCTGGCCGGACTCACGTTCCCCGCCAAGGGGCGGAACAATCGCGTTTCGGGAGCTGGCGCGCTGCTCGGGATCGTGTCCGGTCTCGTGGTGGGGGCCGGCTACGGCGCGATCCGCGCGGCGGGCTGGCGCCCCTCCGCGACGACGGCCGGCGCGGTCGCCACCGTGGGCGCCATCGCTGTGTCGGCCGCATCGATGGCCGCGATAGGAGTGTCCAACCCGCGCGATTGGTCGCTTTCGGATTGGGTGTCCGACGTGGTGCCGCACATCGCGTACGGCTGGGTCACCACCGCGTCGTACGCGGCGATGCTTGACCGAGGGGAATCCGGGTAGCCGTCGGTGCCCCCCGGACCTCGTCGAAGCCATCATCACAGACCACCGCGAGGTGGAAGCGGTGTTCGCCGAAATCGAGGTCGGCATCGACCCGAGCGCATGGCGGGAACTGGTCGAGCACGCCATCGTCGAGCTGGTGCGCCACTCTGTGGCCGAGGAGCAGTATCTGTGCCCCACGGCCCGCAAGGTGCTCGCGAACGGCGACGAGCTGGCCGACCACGAGCTCGAAGAGCACGCCGAAGCCGAGAAGGTCATGAAGGCGATCAAAAACACCGACACCACTGAGCCGAAGTTCGGCGAGCTGGTCGGCAAACTGATCGAGGAGATCCGCCATCACCTCAACGACGAGGAGAACGACCTCCTCCCGAAGCTGCGCAGCGCGTGCGGTGCGCAGCTTCGGGAGCTGGGCCAAAAGTTCGAGCAGGCCAAGGAGCTGGCACCGACGCGCCCGCGATCCCGCGGCCCCTGGCGGGCCGCCGGCCAACAAAATCCTCGGTCCGGGAGTGGGGCTCATCGACCGCATGCGGGCCGCGCTCAGCGGACGCGACAGCTGAAAATCAGCGTCGGGTCGGAGAGTCGGGGTGGAGACAAGCGCGCGATCGATGTGGTTCGCTCGGTGATTGCGCCCGATGGGCTTTTCGCCCCGGAGGGATCCGTACGGGTGGACTTCCAGTTGGCGCCAATACGGATCGGGCGCTCGGTCATCCGATAGCCAGCTGCGACGCTCACGCATGCGCGCCACTTGCCTGTCGCGTGCCGGCCCGCGGCCGGGGACGCCGTCCACCCATAGCGCCGGAAGCGCGCCGGGTCACACTTCGGGGGAGAGGGTGTGGTCCTTGGATGAGCGGGTAGCCCGGGGTATGGCGAAGACCTTCGAAAAGGGCGACCGCGTGCGGTGGGACGCGGGCAACGAGAGTTCGGTGGGCACGGTCGAGGACGTGATCACCTTCGACACCGAAGCCGGTGGGCGGAAGGCGAAGGCGTCACCGGACGCGCCGCAGTACCTGGTGCGCAGCGAGAAATCGGGGCGGACGGCGGTGCATCACCCGGACAAGATCCACCCGGCGTGACCGCCCTTTGATGACGCCGCGAGGCCGCTGCCCTCGGCTCGTGTCCGGTGCAGCCGCGGATCCGGGCGCCGTGTCCTGATCGGCTCAGCCGGCGGGGCCTGGAGGGTGCCGACGACCCGGGTAAGGCTGGCTTCGGTATCGTTGCGGACTTTCTTGAACACCGCTTCGGCGATCGGCATGCCGAGCTGCGCCGTGGAACTCGACCGTCGCGTGGTAGGTCAGGGTGGCCCCGCCGTCGGCGCCGGTGACGCTGATGAGTCGGTGGTGGTGGCGGTGTCGTCGCTGAACATGACCCGGCCTGGTTCGAGCCGGGTCAGCTCGTAGGTGAATTCGGTTCTCACGCCGGCAACCTTGGAGACGTTGTGCCGGCAGCGCGCCGATCGCGATCAGGCCGCTGTCGAGGCGGTCGCACGACTGCGTCCCGGGGGCCCTACGTGGTGGTGCTGCCGAATTCCTTGAGGTACTCGACGACTTCGCGCGGTCCGGTTCCGACGGTGAAGGTGCGTGTCAATTCGACCACGAGCAGTTTCTTTCTCCGGGGAGGTTGCCTTCTCATACCCGGCGTTCGCGGTCCGAAACCTCGGCGCGCCACGGCGACCTCGACCCGACGCGGGCGTTTGCCGAGTGCGCCGAACCGGGTAAGCGGTGAGTCCGCCGAGGCCGACCTGGCCCGGCGCCCGAATTGATCGAGGAGGTCATGGTGGCTGCTGTCGCGCACTACGTCGAGGTCGAAGCGCCCGCTCAGGCGTGCTACGACTGGTGGCGGCCGTTGACGCGGTTGCCGCAGGTGTTCTCGGACGTCAAGTCCGTCGACGCCATGGACGGGGACGCCACGCGCACCCGCTGGAAGGTTGCCGGTCCGGCCGGCTCGACGGTGGAGTGGGAGGCTCGCATCGCTGAGGACTCGCCTCCGCGCAAGATCGCCTGGACGACGGTCGACGATGCCGACCCGGACGTGAAGAACTCCGGTGTCGTCCGCTTCGAGGACAAGGGGAACGGCAGGACCGGCGTGGAGATCTCCCTGGATTACGAGCCCCCGGCCGGGAAGCTCGGCGAGGCGGTCGCGTCCTTGCTGGCGGACCCGGAGAAGAAGGTCGAGCGTGCCGCCGCGGAGTTCAAGACCGTGATCGAAGCCCGATGAGCCGGTCCCGCCCGGCGATGCCGACGGTGATCGCCAGGCGGACTCGCTCGACGTTCAGCGTTGCAGTGCGGTTCGGCGGCGCTGCCCTGACCGAGCCACCGACCGGCCCGAAGCAGCCGGCAGCGGTGGCGCTCCACGGTTTCGACTGTGAACGGTTGCGGCGAGCGGCCCGAGGGTAGGGCTTACGGTGATGCAAACTTTCCTTCCCCTTCAAGATTTCGCGGAAAGCGCCCGGACACTCGACCGCCGGCGGCTGGGCAAGCAGCGCGTCGAAGCGCTGCAAGTGCTGCGCGCTCTGGTCGTGCCCGGCTACGGCTGGCGGCACCACCCGGCCGCGAAGATGTGGACCGGGTACGCGGAGGCGCTGACCCGGTACGGCCTGGAGGTGTGCGCCGTGTGGCGCGCGACCGGGGCGGCCGACACGTGCGCGGAGAAGCTGCTCGACCAGTACGGCACGGCGCCGGTGCGGACCCAGGCCGAACTGGCCGCCGCGGGGGAGCTGCCGCCCTGGCTGGGCGACGAGGAACTGCACCGCAGCCATCGTTCGGCGCTGGTGCGCAAGGAACCCGGGCACTACCGGTGGCGGTTCCCGGACGTGCCGGCGGACCTGCCGTATGTCTGGCCGCGGTCGGACCGGAGCCCGGCGGCCGGCCCGTCCGCGTGAGCGCGCCCTCATCCGCCCGGCGTCCAGGAAACCACCAGCCCGCCGACGTCGGCGGACGGATCGGCACCGAGATGGTCGGCGACCGCGGCTTGGCGAGGAGGCGGGCGGGCGAGCTCCGACGGCGGCGAGCCGGCGGAGCGCTCCAGGATCCGGGCGACGCCCGCCCGGCCGAACCGCTCGCCGGTCACGTGACGGCTTGGGCTGCGGGTGGGAGAGAGCGGGCGTCTGTCCGGCGTCCGGTGGAGTATCGCCGGGCAGCACGGACCCGCCCGGCTCGAGGCCCGGCACCTCCTCGGGCTTGGGTCGGTGGTGCACTCCCGGCCGATCCCCTCGATTCTCTCGCTCATCCGGACCTGCGCCAGGGACCTGTGCCTTCGTGTCACGGATGGGCACACGAAGCAGTGCCCCGGGAAGCCCGGCCGCGGTCGTGCGCGAGCGGCCGCGAGCTCGCGTGGGGCGAGGACGCGCTAGCCAGCCGGGTACCGGTGCTGCTTCAGCAGGTTCGCCAGGTGCACGGCGTCGCGCACGAGCGTCGCGTTCGTCGAGGCTACCGCTTTGGGCGTCTCCTCGAGGTCGTTGTAGTCGCCGCCCTGCATGCTTCGCCGTTCCAGTACGTCGCGCCTTGGGCCGGCACCGAGAAGCCCGTGTCGTTGAGGGCCTGGAACACGTCGGCGATGATCTTGTGGGCGCCGTCCTCGTTGCCGACCACCGCGACGACGCCGACCTTCCCGAACATCGCCGGGCGGCCCTCGTCGTCGCTTTCGGACAGTTCCGCGTCGAGGCGCTCGAGGACGCGCTGGCCACGCTCGACATGTGCCCGACCCAGGTCGGAGTCGCCACGAGCAGCACATCGGCTGCCGTGATCCTCCGCCGGATCTCCGGCCACTCGTCGCCCGCGCCCATGTCTGCTTCGACTCCCGGCGGACGTGTGCCCATCGGCACGCGGTGCCGTGCGACCTGGCTCTGCCGCAGGCGAAGCAGGGTTGACGGTCATTGGGCCGGAAGCGCTACACGCGTGATGGCGAGTTCGGCGAGCAGGTCGTCGTCACGGGCGGACGCGGGCGCACGACGTCGTCAGGGTGTCGGACGTTTGATGTTGGTGAGGTGGGTATCCCGGTGATATCGATATTGCAGGACGGGAGTGAGTGCCATGGCCTCCGAACAAGACAATGATCTGATCACGGTGATCACCAGTGATCATCGTGCGGTGGAAGAGGTGTTCGCCGAGTTGGAAAGCGGTACCGATTGGGCGCATCGCAAGGATCTGACCGACCACGTTATCGCGGAGCTCGTGCGCCACTCGGTCGCCGAGGAGCAGTTTGTGTACCCGGCGGCGCGTGAGTATCTGGAGAATGGCGATGAGCTGGCCGACAAGGAGATCCGGGAGCACGCTGAAGCTGAGGAGGTGATGAAGCAGCTTGAGGGGCTTCAGCCGGATGATTCGCAGTTCGACGATCTGCTGGGCAGGCTGATCCGGGACGTTCGCCACCACATCGAGGACGAGGAGAATGTCCTGCTGCCCGGGCTCCGGGCCGCGTGTTCTGTCGAAGAGCTGGGCCGGTTGGGTCGTAAAGTCCTGGACGCGAAGAAGAGCGCTCCCACTCGGCCCCATCCTTCGGCGCCGGACAAACCGCCGGCCAACCGGCTGCTTGACCCGGGCGTGGCGTTCATCGACAAGATCCGCGACGCGCTGTCCAGCCGATCCACCTGAGACGGGACGGGGCAGAGGGCCGACGGGATTAAGGGAGAAACTGCCAACGGTCGGGTAGTTCCCGGTCAGGCGTTGTTGTCGGCGAGGGCACGGCAGGTGACCGCGTTCCTTGACGCCCGCGAGTAAGTCGCAGGCGACAGCGCCCGCTCCCGAGGTGAGGGTTTCTGTTTGTTCGTATTGGCCGCGCCTCGCAGTCGCGGCTCGTCGGGGACGTCGGTCACGACGGCCGCGGCGCGACGTGCGGCTCGCGGACTCAGTTCGCGGCACCGAGCCGCTGGGCGAGCAGCTTCTTGCCCTGCTCCGCTCCCTTCTGGCTTTCCTGCTGCGCGCGGCGGAAGAAGTCCGCCAGCTCGCTGTCGCCTGCACGGTCGGCGTCGGCGATGTAGGACTCCATCCGCAGGGCGTTGCTCAGACACGCCTCCACGAACCAGATGATGTTGTAGTCCTTGTCCTGGGTACCGGTGACCTGGCCAGTTTCGCTTGTGGTCACGACTCCTCCTCGAGCTCGTTTCCGGACGACCTCAAGTCCCGGCTACCCGTATTCCGCCCCGTAACACGTCGAACCACCTGACCCCGCGCGTAGTGGGCTTCGGCGGTGGCAGAACGCCTGCGGCAGCGCAGCTGTTTACGCGCTGGGCTTCTGCGGAAGTGGTGCACGCGACGGCTCAAGCTCGGCGAGCAGGTCGCCGTGCTCGTCGACGCGGTGCAGCACGTCGTCGGCGGTGAAGGTCAACTCGGCCGGGGTCCGGCAGGCGCGGACTTCATCCCAGGTGATCGGCGTCGAAGCGGTGGGGGCGTCGCGCCCGCGTAGGGAGTACGGGGCGATGGTGGTCTTGGCCGGGTTGTTCTGGCTCCAGTCGATCAAGACCCGGTTCGTGCGCAGGTTTTTCGCCATCTTCGCCACCACCAGCTCGGGCATCTCGGCCGCGAGCTGTTCGGCGACCGCGTTGGCGTAATTGGAGGTGCGCTCGGCGCGGCGGGTCCGGACGCCGCAATAGATCTGCAAGCCCTTGGAACCGCTGGTCTTGGGCAGCGGCGTGAGCCCGTCGGCAGTGAGCACCTCCAGAAGCCGCTCGGCGACGCGACAGCACTCCACGATGGTGGCACCCTCGCCGGGGTCGAGGTCGAACACGAGTCGGTCCGGAGCCCGGCGGGCCGGGCCGGGGCCGACGATCCATTGGTGGACGTGCAGCTCGAGCGCGGCCAGGTTGGCCGCCCACACCAGGCTCGGCAGGTCCTCGATCAGCGGGTAGACGATCGTGCCCGGGCCGCGACCGCTGCGAGAACCGGTGCTCGGCAACTCGGCGGTGTGGATCCAGTCCGGGGCGCCACGGGCGAGGTTCTTCTCGAAGAACGCCTCGCCGGCGGCGGTTCCATTCGGAAACCGGACGAAGGTGACCGGCCGGCCGCGCAAGTGCGGGAGCAGGACCGGCGCGATGCGGCTGTAGTAATGCACCACCTCGCCCTTGGTGTACCCGCTCGGGTACAGCGGTTTGTCCAGGTTCGACAGCACGAGCTGCCGCTCGCCGACCTGCACGGTGACCTTCTTCTCCGGCATCGTCTTCACTCCTCCGTGTGGCGGCCGCGTGGCACGTCACCGGCGGCGAGGTCGGGCCGCGCGCGGTGCACCCGCGGCCGCTGCCGGCTGCTGAACGACTCGACCGCGGGGTCGGTCTCGGCCTCGACGACGAGCTCGGGCCGCACCGGCAGGTACCAGGTGCGTCCGCGGCCGAACCCAGCGGAGATGTAGGCCGCAGGCGCGCCGGTGGGCGTGACGTGCGCCCCGATCTGCTGGCCCAGCCGTGGAGCGAGCGGCAGGGACAGTCCGATGTGCCGCCACATGTCGTGCTCGTCGCGGCGGGCGAGCACGACCTCGCTCGGCGCGGCGTGCACGTCGCCGGCCACGCCGACGACAACGGCGTCCACGACGGTCACCTGCCGCACCTTCACCCACGCGTCGGTCCGCCCGGGCCGGTACCGGGACTCGATCAGCTTGGCCACAACGCCCTCGATCCCGACGTCGCTGGACTCCGGTCGCATCCACGCCAGCGCGACGTCGCGGTCGGTCGTGCTCGGAACCAGCTGCAGCGGCGGGGCGACATCGGCTAACAGCTGCTCCAGGCGCGCTCGCCGTTCCCGGTACGGGCGAGGTCTCCAGTCGTTGCCCGGTCCGGGTCCATCCGCGAGGACGTCGAACACGGCGAAGTAGATGCTCAACCCGGCTTTCCCGCGGACACCGGGGCGTGAGGCGAGTGACCCGAAATCCAGCCGGCCGCCGCGCAAGGCGACGAGTTCCCCGTCGAGCACGACGTCGCCCAGCGACACGCCGGCCTGCATGATCTCGGGGAAGCGATCGGCCAAGTTGTTGTCCTGGCGCGACTGCAGTAGCCCGAGCTCGGCGAACAGCAGACCACGCCACCCATCCAGCTTCGGTTCAAACGCCCAGGACCAGCCAGGACGAGACTCCGGCACCTCCCGCGCGGGCTGTGCCAGGGGCAACCGCACCGGCGGCCGCACCGACGCCACGATTACCCGGCCCCCACTGGCTTCGTAACCATCGTGACCTCCCGGCTCACCCGCAAGCGGGACCGTTCCCACCCGGCAACACTTGCCGCGAGCGTAACTCCGATGAAGCAACCGCGTGCGGAAAAGCGCAGGTCACCGACCTGAAAGGCCGGACCGGTCCGTTGCTCGGCGATCGCGTCCGGGCGACACGACGGTACTTCGACTGCGCGGTGTCGGCCCGGCCAGAAACACCGACGGCCCGACCTCGGGAGGAGTTCGCGGGCGTAAACGAGGAGGTCATCGGGCACCGCCGGTGCGCTCGACGTCCTGCTGCGGGGTCCACGGCAGCGGCAGGCCGTACCCATCGCTTCCCCTCATCCTCCTGCTGTGCCCGCCCCAGACGGGGCACGCCGGGCCAGGGCCAGGGTTCGCCGTCGTCGAGTGCCGGTGCGTCGCAATGTTGGTCGGCGACATCGTGGGTCGGGGCTTCGTAGAGCATGACCCGGTTCTCCGTTGGGGTTGATGCGTGTTGTTGCTGACGCGGCAGACGGCTCGGGCGCCGGTGGCAAGGCTCGAGTACCGGTGGCTAAGACGACACCGGCCCCGCCCCAAGCGGTCGAGGCCGCGCAAGGCGGGGCCGCGAATCGGCCAACCCGGATTCGGGGCGCTCACACGTTGATCTGCTTGGCCTCGCCCCCGCCGCTGATGGCGATCCTGCGCGGCTTGGCCTGTTCGGCGATCGGTACCCGCAGCGTCAGCACCCCGGCGTCGTAACGCGCTGCGATGTTGTCCGCGTCGAGGGTGTCGCCCAGGAACAACTGGCGGGAGAACACCCCGCGGGGTCGTTCGGACACCTGCACCTCGGCGCCCTCATCGTAGTCCGGGCTGCGTTCGGCCTTGACGGTGAGCACGTTGCGTTCCACGTCCAGGTCGATGGAGTCCGGTGCGACACCGGGCAGGTCGAACTGCACCACGTATTCATTGCCGGACCGGTAGGCATCCATCGGCATGACCGCCGGGCGCGACGTGGTGCCGTTGGCACCGAAGAACTGCTGGGTCAGCCGGTCCAGCTCCCGGAACGGGTCAGTCCGCATCAACATGACCTTTCGCCTCCTTTGCTCCTTCCCCGTGCACCACCACCGGCGTTCGGGTGGCCGGCGGCGGTTCGTCAACCTGTACGGCTGATCTCGTCGAAGTCCGGCCGCCGCCACCGAGGCGGCGGCCGGAACCAGTTCGAGGGTTGCATGTGCGATCGCTACGTCGTTCACTCCGGTGCTCGCCGCCGCTGCAGTCGGGCCGGCTCGGGTGTCGCGAGGGGCGCGCCGCTAGACGCGGGGCCGGGACCGCTACCAGGGTCTCCTCGGCCGTCTTGCGAAGCAGGCATCCCCGCCGGCGAACGAACTACGGGCTGACGGGCTCCACGAGAGCGCGGGCATCACCTGCCTTTCGAGATCACTCGCTGACTGCAGAGGCGTCCGGTCAGCGGAGGGGAACGCTGTCGATGACCAGTTCGCCGCACCGGCGCCGCGCCGGGCGGCCAGTCGCCGGCGGCGGCCTCGCGGGACGTGCGGCCGGTTTGCCGCGGGCCCGCGGATCCAGGCCGCGGCCGTGCCAGAGGGGGCGGGACAACTCCGAAATTGGCGGTGATGATCGCGTCGAACTCCGCGCGCAGCCAGGCCGCATCAGCGCAGAGCAGATCGGCGAACCCGCTGGTCACCGCTGTGTGATGAGTGGTGTCCGGCATCGTCGATCACTCCTCGGCACCATCGTCGTGTTCGACACCAGGTCATATACCGCCTACGCATTTCTATAGCGCGCACTGCAATTTGTGTCAAGCACCTGCTCTAGATAATCTGTAGCGACTGGCGTGACGACCCGCGAAGGAGGTGTGCGTGGCTGATCTGGGCAACCTCGACGATCAGGACTACCCGGCCTTCACCACCGGGCAGGCCGCGAAGATGCTGGATGTACAGGAAGCGTTCCTGCGCAGCCTCGACACCGCGGACCTGGTGCGCCCTCAGCGCTCGGACGGCGGGCATCGCCGCTACTCCCGCCGCCAGCTCGCCCTCGTGGTCCGGCTGCGCGAACAACTCGACGAAGGCCACACCCTCGCCGCCGCCGCCCGCATCATCGGCCTGCAGGACCAGCTCGCCGACGCCGAGACCACGATCCACGACCTGCGCGCGCAGCTCGACCAACGCTGACGCCGGTTCCTTGACTGCAGGAGCGGACGTTCCGATACCGCCGACGGCGGGGGAGTCTGCGGTTATGGACCCCTGCGCGCGCAGGACATCGTGGAAGTGAAACCCAGGGGAGGAAGCTGAGCCGGACGGTGATCCCCTTCGGGGTATTAGACGCGCACGAGGAGGCCCGCCGCTCGCGATGAGCCGCCGCTGGCGACCGGCGCGCTCATGTCGCCGGCCGATGGACGCTGACGACGAAGGAAGGTGGGTCCGCCGGGCCGCACCAGATCCGACGCTGGATCAGCTCACATAGCTGCGCCGTGTGCGGGTACGCCACGGCATGGAAACCAGGCAAGCGGGGCGCTGCGCCCGTAGGGCGCATGATGTGCTCAGCGAGCAGCACGGAGGGAGTCCTGCGCAAACGCTTCATCTGCGTCGGCCGGCCCTCCTCGGGGAGGCGCCATTGCTCTGCGGCATGCCTTGGTGGACTGGGCACGTACCCGCCGCTTACCTGCGGATCTGATTGCCGATGTTCACCTGGCCGTCTACGAAGCGATGACCAACGTGGCAGAGCACGCCTATGCCGTCGACTCCGCCGGCCTTCTCGATCTGCATGCTCAACACGGTGTCCGCGCCGTGCGCGTCACCGTCACCGACCGTGGCCGGTGGCGACCTCAGCCTGACCCGAGCCACGGCCGTGGTCTACCGCTGATCCACCTGCTCGCCGATCACAGCGATGTCACCACCACCCCGAGGGGCACAGTCGTCGCCATGGCCTGGCAAATGCCGTACCAGCCCCGTAGCGGCTGAGCTGCGCCGGCAACGCTTGACCGCGCGCCGGAAACGGCGTTCGAGGAACATCGGAACGAAACCTGTCTGGTAGGTGATCGACTCAGGCCGGCAGCACTCGGAGTGCCTGGTCACAGCAATGCTGGAGGCATCGACCGGGTCACAGCACGTGGTGTCTTTTCACGCATCCGGCGACCCGGCCGAACACATGAAACGGTCGGCAGTCGCGTTCCGGCCCCGCTTAGCCTCAGACCGATGTTGTCTACAGGCAACGTCCAAATCTCTGACCTTCTCTGCGTCACGCCGACCTGGATCCCTGAAGGTGCGTGCAAACCTGGAACCGGATTCCTGGAGCCGGTTCATCGCGGTCTGCATCTGCGCCCCCGACGTCGACATGATCACCAGGCTGCTGCCGGAGGAGATCAAGGTCCGCGATCGTCTCCGTCACCCCAGCGCCAGGCAGCACGCCGACTGGCCGGACTCGGCCAAGCGGTGTTCGGCCCGCCGGACTGGACCCGCAACGGCTCACTGGCCCAGCCGCAGCCTCGCCTGCCGGCGGCGCGTTAGCACCGCTCCCCGCGCCAACATGAGTCGGCTCGCTCTCGTGGAGCGGGTGTCCGTCGCGCTTCTATACTTCGTGGTCCACTGAAGGGGGAGTGACGATGGCGGATGTCCCCGGCCGACGGCCGTCGATAGGGCGGCCGCGCACGCCCGGCGTGGAAGAGGCGGTGCTCAAGGCGACGATCCGACGGCTGGTCGAAGACGGCTACACCGGCATGTCCCTGGCCAAGATCGCCGCCGACGCCGGCACGACCCGGCCGACCATGTACCTGCGCTGGCCAACCAAACAGGCACTGGTAGTCGCAGCCGTCCGCTCCATGTTCAAGCAGTCTCTCGCACCGCCGCCGGAGGGCTGGAACGACTTGCCGCCGAAGGAACGGCTATTGCGGCTGTTGCGCAGGATCGAGCCGGCCGAGGACCGTGAGAACCGGCAGCTGTACACCGCGCTGCTGGCAGAAAGCAACCGTGTGCCGGAACTGCTGCAGCTCCTAGAAGAACACGTCGTCCAGCCCCGCGCCAGGGCCATCGCCGAACTGCTCGAGGCGATGAAGGAGCGCGGTGAAATCCGGCCGGACGTGAACGCCGAACACGCGGCGATGATGGTCTACGGGGTCCGGTTCGTGGACAGCCTGTACCGGGTGCGGATGTCGACGGACCGCGACTGGGAGAGCGTGGAGCTGTTGTGGCCCTCTCTCACTCACGGCTTGGAGTAGCCGACCCGTCCTGACCAGTGCCTTCAGGGCAGTCAATCCCTCTGACGGCTACGGTCCGTGCGGCCACTATCACACGCGATGTGTGTGCAAATTAGATTACTTGTCCGTACAGTAAAGGTTGTGCGATGGCGACGTATGGCCTCGCGTGTGGATTTTGACGAGGAAGGCGGTGGTAGGAGTGAAAACGTCGGAGGGTAAGGAGGAACAGGCGCAGCGGCGGAAGGCCCGGCTGTGTGAAACAGACCCCGAGTTCATGGCTGCGATACCGGATCGGTCTGTGCAGGCGGCGACCGGTCTGCCGCTCGCGCGGATCGTCGAATGTGCGATGCTCGCGTATGCCGGGCGACCCGCGGTGCGTGAGCGGCGGTCGGCGCTGGTCACGGACCCGGTTTCGGGCCGCCGGTCGCGCCGCCTGCTGCCTCAGTTCACGACTCGCAGCTATGGCGAACTGTGGGCGCGGGCCACGGCGATCGCGTCGGAATGGTCGGCTCGCGGCCTGCGGGCCGGAGACTTCGTCGCCACGATCGGGTTCACGAGCGCGGACTACGCGACCTTGGACGTCGCCGGCGTCTGCCTGGGTGTGGTTTCCGTGCCGCTCCAGCCGACCGCTTCCGTGGCCCAGCTACGGGCGATCGTCGATGAAACCGAGCCCCGATTGCTGGCCACGAGCCCCGCCTATCTGGGGAAAGCGGTCGAGGTGGCGCTGTCGGTGGAGTCGGTGCTGGCGGTCCTGGTGTTCGATCACCACTCGGAAGTCGACGACGAGCGGGAGGAACTCGAGTCGGCCAAGGCCCAACTGGACCGTGCCGGCCGCTCGATCGCGACGCTCGAGGCAGTCGTCGAGCGCGGACGCACGCTGCCTGTCGCTCCGCTGCACGTGCCGGATCCCGGTGAGGATCCGCTGAGCCTGGTGGTCTACACGTCCGGCAGCACCGGCACGCCGAAAGGCGCGATGTACCCGGAAAGCCTGGTACGACGGTGGTGGTCCGGCGCCCTGGGCGGTGCCGACGACGAACCGGCGATCACGGTCAACTTCATGCCGATGAGCCACATGTTCGGCCGGGCGACGATCGTCGACACGTTCGGGCGTGGCGGAATCAACTACTTCACGGCGAAAAGTGACCTGTCCACCTTGTTCGAGGACATGGGGATGGCGCGGCCCACCGCGTTGATGACCGTTCCGCGCGTCCTCGACATGCTTTTCCAGGAGTACCAGGCCGAACGTGACCGGCGTCGTGGTGAGTTCGCCGACCCGACCGAACTCGACGCCGCCGTCAAGGCGGACATCCGCCGGCACTTCCTCGGCGACCGGCTGCTGCACGCCATGGTGGGAAGCGCCCCGACCTCGGCGGAGGCGAAGGCGTTCGCCGAATCCGTGCTCGGCGTCCCGCTGCACGAAGCATACGGCGCCACCGAATTCGGCCTGGTGCTGATGGACGGCAGGATCCAGCGGCCCCCGGTGACCGAGTACAAGCTGGCCGACGTCCCCGAACTCGGCTACCGCCGCACCGACCGCCCCTACCCGCGCGGCGAGCTTCTGGTCAAGACCGATCCCATTTTCCCCGGCTACTATCGGCGGCCCGACATCACCGCCTCCGTGTTCGACGACGACGGGTTTTACCACACCGGCGACATCATGGCCGAGACCGGCGCTGATCAGCTGGTGTACGTGGACCGGCGCAACAATGTGCAGAAACTGTCGCAAGGCGAGTTCGTCACGCTGTCCACAGTGGAGTCCGTGTTCGCGGCAAACCCCCTCATCCACCAGATCTACGTCTACGGCAGTAGCCGGCGACCGTACCTGCTCGCGGTGGTCGTGCCGACGCGCAAAGCCCGGCGAGAAGCAGGCGGATCCGGCGCCCTCAAGGCCAGGCTCACCGAAGCGTTGCAGGCGACAGCCAAGGAGACCGGTCTGGAGCCGTACGAGGTTCCCCGCGATTTCCTCATCGAGACCGAGCCGTTCAGCATCGACAACGGGTTGCTGTCCGACATCAGGAAACAGCTGCGACCGCGCCTGCGAGAACGCTACGGTGACCAGCTGGAGCAGCTGTACGAAGACATCGAACGCGGCCAGAATGACGACCTGCGCGCACTGCGCATGGGCGGCGCCGATCAGCCCGTGTACGAAACGGTCACCCGTGCGGTGCAGGCGCTGCTCGGCTGCGACAGCACAGACCTCAGTCCCGAAACGCACTTCACCGACCTCGGCGGGGATTCCCTGTCCGCGCTGACGTTCTCCAACCTCCTGCGGGACGTCTTCGGCATCGCAGTGCCGGTCGGCGTCGTCATCAGTCCGGCCAACGACCTGCAGGCGATCGCACACCACATCGAAACCCAGCGTGACTCCACCGGGCAGCGTCCGACCTTCGATTCCGTGCACGGGCGAGGTGCTGCCGAGGTACGGGCGAGCGACCTCAAACTCGACCAGTTTCTGGACGTGGAAACCCTGGCCAGGGCGAAACGACTGGCCCAGCCGGGCGGAGAGCCGAAGACTGTGCTGCTGACTGGCGCTACCGGGTTCCTCGGCCGGTTCATGTGCCTCGACTGGCTCGAACGCGTCGCCGGGCGGGGCGGGAAGCTGATCTGTCTCGTGCGTGCCACAGACGACGCGGCTGCACGTGACCGTCTCGACAAGGCTTTCGACAACGGCGACGCCGAACTCCTCCGCCACTACCGCGTACTCGCCGAGGACCACCTCGAGGTGATCGCCGGCGACCTGGGAAGTCCCGATCTGGGGATCGCGAGGCAGACATGGTCACGCCTCGCCGAGGAGGTCGACGCGATCATGCACGTCGGTGCCCTGGTCAATCACGTGCTCCCGTACGAGCAGTTGTTCGGCCCGAACGTCGTCGGCACGGCCGAGCTGATCCGGCTGGCGGTCACCGCGAAACTGAAGCCGTTCACCTACCTGTCGACCATCGGCATCGCGGACCAGATCGATCCCGGTTCCTTGGCCGAGAGCTGCGACATCCGGCGGCTCAGCCCCGTCCGGCATCGCGGCGACGGCTACGCAAGCGGCTATTCGACCAGCAAATGGGCCGGCGAAGTACTGCTGCGAGAAGCACACGAGACATGCGGATTGCCCGTAGCCGTGTTCCGATCCGACATGATCCTCACGCACAGCCGCTGCGTAGGCCAGGTGAACGTACCGGACCTGTTCACGCGGTTGCTCCTGAGCATCATCACCACGGGGATCGCGCCGAAAACCTTCTACCGCACCGAGGCCGGGCGGCCGCCGAGGGCACACTACGACGGACTTCCCGTCGACTTCACCGCCGAAGCCGTCAACACCATCGGCGCCCGAACACGCGCGGCTACCACACGTACCACGTGCTCAATCCCCACGACGACGGCATTTCGCTCGACACCTTCGTGGACTGGCTGACTGAAGCGGGTCACCGCATCGACCGGCTCCAGGACTACTCGGAGTGGTTTCGTCAGTTCGGCGACGCGCTGCGGAAACTGCCGGAACCCCAGCGACGCAACACGTTGCTGCCGCTCCTGCACTCGTACGAACGGCCGACGGAACCCGTGCGCGCCGGGATCGCTCCGGCCGAGGAGTTCCGGAAAGCTGTACGCGACGCCAAGATCACATCACTGGGCGACATTCCGCACGTCACCAAGGAGCTGATCCAGAAGTACGCGGATGATCTGCGCGCTCTTGCACTGGTGTGAAGCGAAGCTGACGTGGCTCCACCACTGTGGCGCCGGCGGAGTGCCCCACGTGGATACGCCGCGGTGGCCGCTCGGCACCCCGCGCCCGACGACCGCCGCCGGGTATGGCCGTGGTGGCCGCGACTCACGCGTGCTCGGTGGACGGGTCCGGGGTGGTCAGTGCGGTGTCGGTGAAACCGGCGGCGAGGGCTTTCATCACGGCGTCGAGGTAGACGGTGAGGTCGGCGTCGGCGCGCGCGGACCAGCGTTCGTAGGCGGCGCGGCAGGTGGCGAGGACGGAGCGGCCGACGAGCCCGCAGGCGGGCTGGCGCCGGTGCTGCTTCCCGACCCGCCCGATATCGCTACGCTCACCGCGCTCCAGCACCACAACCACACGGTGTCGCCGCGGCCGGACTGACCGTCGAGGTGTACCTGAGGATGAAGTCCCTGCAGCACCAGGAGGAGCTTTTCGGGGTGGTCTCGACTCGTCGCTTCGGTGTCCAGACCAGCGTCGCGGTGCCGCAGCTGACGCGCCTGGACGCAGCCACCCGCGGGCTGTCGGCCGCCGTCGCGCAGGAGTACCTCGCGTGGAGCCTGTGCGCGAATAGCCTCGACGACAGCCCGTACTACGGATACTTCCTCGGAGACGTGGACAACGACGGCCGCGCGGACGCCATCACGGTCCGGCCGCACACGCATTCGAGCCCGCGCATACAGGGCGTCTTCGTGACGAGGTCGATCATCGGCACCGACGGCGTGGAACGGTTCTGGCCGCCCACACAGTGGCTGAACGACAGCATCGCCGGCGACCAGGGGAGCCTGGCGGTGGACCTGGAGGGCGACGGGGACACCGACGTGATCGGCTTGTTCGCGGGGGTCCCGCTACGGCGGAACCCTCGCGGCGCAGGCTGACGCTCGTCTCGCCAGCACCGCGATCTGGGCCGGGATCGGATGTCTGCATGCCACGATCGTCTCGCACCTGCCGCCACGGTGCACGACTGTCGGGTCCGGGGGTGTTCACCGCGGTGGCGGGCCGGGGTCAGCCCGGGATGTTGCGGGAGTCGTGGCCGGAGGTGTTGCGTTCACCGATCAGCGGTTCCTGTTCCGAATGAAGTGTTCAACCTTACGCGCCTTGGCCATATCGAGGCGGCGGTGCTGCCCCCAGCGACGCACCGACGGCGATTCGTGTCGGCGTCCTGGGCGGCCCGCCGGCCTGGTCGGTCGGGCCGCCTGCGGCCAGGCGCCGCCAGCGCAGGCGACGGAGCCGAGGCCGGCGACGCGGTGCAGCCGGCCGTCAACAGCAGCGCGGCCAGTATCGCGCCGCACGGCACCTTGAAGGCCTTGATCCCGGCCAGTGTTGGCCTGCTGTGGCGGCGGCAAGCCGAACACGTTGCAGGTGATCGAGGAGGTCGATTTCGCGATCGTCGTCCGGTCGGCCTGAAGCCGCTGGCGACCAATCGCCGCAACAGGTAAGTGATGAGTTAAACAGGTAAGCTAGAAGTTAAGTAGGTAAGCTATGGGCCAATTGCCAGCTCGGCGAAAAAGCCGTGGACGGGCACTGCGCTCGATCGGCGGTCGATTTCACACAGGCATCGTCCATCCTGAACGGGCATCGCGATTTCACCGTATTGTTTGGTTTGCCTTTTTTGACGGTGACAGGTGCTGGTCTGATCCTGTTCTGATGGCTGGCCGTAACCAGTTGGCCATCCCTTTACTCCGCGCGAGCAATCGCGCGTTCGGCGCCGCGCTGTCTTGGGGTTGTTTAGTTCCCGGAGTCCCCTCCGAGCATTTGTTCTGTGAAAGGATCGATGGTGCAAGTTCAACGACGACGGTCTGCAGCGCGCAAGCGCTCGACGATCGCCGGCTCTGCCTTGGTCATGCTCACGGTCGGCGGCGTCGCGTCCGCCGCGGTGGGCCACGTCCCGGCCAACCCGTTCGGCACGAGCATGCTCGGCCAGCACGACGCGGCCGGGCGGATCCTAACCTCGGACAACCACTGGATCTCCCCGTTCGGATCGCGTGCGGCCACGTTCTCCGCGCAATCGATCGGTAGCGCCATCAGCCCGGACGGTTCGAAGGTGGCGGCGCAGACGGGTGGCGACAACTCCGGTACGCCGTCGATCACCATCCTTGACGCCGCAAGTGGTTCGGTGCTGCAGACGTTCGGCGGCACCGGTGTCGCGGCGCCGGTGTACTCGCCGGACGGCTCGGCACTGTATGCCGCCACAACTTCCAGCGTCCTGAAGTACGCGGTCGGCTCGAACGGCATGATCACCAACCCGACCGCGCCGGCGAAGCTCGCGCTGCCGGGCGGGTCGTTGCCGTACGGGCTGACGCTGTCGCCCGACGGCGCGAAGCTGTACCTCGCGCTGAGCGGCAGCAACAAGTTCGGCGTGGTCGACACCGCCACGAACACGCTCACGGCCCAGGTGGCGGTGGGGAATGCGCCGCAGGCCGTCACGATCGTCGGGAACAAGGCGTTCGTGTCGAACCGTGGTGGCCGTACCGCCGTCGCCGGCGACACGACCAACAAGTCCGACGGTACGAACATCGTGTCCGACCCGGTGACCGGTGCTTCGACAACCGGCACGGTCTCGGTGGTGGACCTCGGCACCAACACGGTCGTCGACACCGTCAACGTCGGTCTCCAGCCGACGTCGCTGACCCAGCACGACGGCGCCGTGTTCGTCACCAATACCAACAGCGACACCGTCTCGGTCATCGACGCGGCCACGCACAAGGTGACGCAGACAGTCAACGTGGAGCCGCTGCCCGGCATCCAGGTCGGCTCGTCGCCGAACTCGATCGCGTTCACCGACGCGAAGCACATGCTGGTGAGTGTCGGCCGCGACAACGCGCTCGCGCAGTTCGAATACGACGGCCCCCGCAGACCGGTGAAGTACCAGGGCCTGATCCCGACCGACTGGTACCCCAACCAGGTTCAGTTCGACGCCAAGCTGGGCAAGGTCGTCGTCAGCAACCAGCAGGGCATCGGCACCGACGGCGCTCCGCAGAGCTATGCCTACAAGGGCACGCTGACCTCCTTCGCCATGCCGGACGGCCGCCGGCTCGCCGACACGACCCGGCAGGTGTTCAGCAACAACGCCTGGGACCGTCCGGCGCAGGCGGGGAACGAGCAGTCGGACGCCAACGGCCACGGCCGGCTGACAGCGATCCCGCGTCAGCACGGTGAGACCTCGCCGATCAAGCACGTCTTCATGATTATCAAGGAAAACCGGACCTACGACCAGATCCTCGGCGATCTGGGCAAGGGCAACGGCGACCCGTCGCGGACCAGCTTCGGTGCGGCCGTCACGCCGAACGAGCACAGCATGGCGAACACGTTCACGACGTTCGACAACTTCTACGACAACGGCATGCTGTCGGCGGACGGCCACAACTGGCTGACGCAGGCCGAGCCCAACGACTACCTGGCGCAGGACGCGGCCAGCGCCTGGGCCCGGAGCTACCCCTACAACGCCCGGGACGCGCTGGCCTACCAGCGCGACGGGTTCATCTGGGACGCCGCCGAACGCGCCGGCAAGTCGGCGCGCAACTACGGCGAGTACGAGGCCATCGCCAGTGGAAAGCCCGGCTCGTGGCAGCAGTACTACGCGGACTCGCAGATCCTCGAGGGCAAGGCTACCGGCGACCTCCCGGTAGCGATGGACGCGTACAAGTCGTACTCCGACGTGCCGTCGAACAACGCCATCAGCAACCCGAACTTCCCGCAGTTCAACCTGGCCATTCCCGACCAGTACAAGGTCGACGTCTGGGAGCAGGACTTCAAGAAGGCCGAGCAGACCGGTGATCTGCCGGCTCTGACGACCATGTCGCTGCCCAACGACCACACCGGTGGACCTGCAACCGCGCGGGCCCAGGTCGCCGACAACGACCTGGCCGTCGGCCGGATGATCTCCGACATCTCACACAGCCGGTTCTGGAAGGACTCGGCCGTGTTCGTGTTCGAGGACGACACCCAGGCCGGCACCGACCACGTCGACGGGCACCGCGCGCCGTTCTTCATCGCCAGCCCCTACGCCAAGCGCGGCGTCGTCAACAGCGAGTACTTCACGCAGGTCAACGCGGTGAAGACGATCGAAGAAATCCTCGGGATGCAGCCGCTGAACCAGGAGGACCGCGCCGCGACGCCGATGTTCAGCGCGTTCACCGACACGCCGAACTTCACCCCCTACACCACGGTGGCCAACCAGATCCCGCTCACCGAAGGCGTGAGCAACCTGATCCCGGTGACTCCGACGTCGGGTTCCCCGTCGGCTCAGGCGAGCGAGGCGCCGGCCGCTCCCGCCGACCAGCGGCAGACGGCCGATGCCTGGGCCCAGTGGCACCAGAACGAGGCAATGCCGAAGCTCACCGGAGAACACGCTCAGGTCGACGGAGTGAACCAGCCGCAGCTGGGCCGGTACGACTGGTACACCTCGACCGGGTGGACCAAGCCGTTCCCCGGCGATGACAAGATCCTGCCGCCTGACGAGGTTCCCGGCCGCTACCTGTTCAACGGAGACAACGAGTAAACAGCCTGCCGTTACCGAGTGTCGGCCGGGGCCCGCTCCTGGGGCCCCGGCCGACACTTCTGCGCAAAACGAGCAGTGTGCCTGACGTCTCGTCTCGCGCGGTTGGCGCGGCAGCTGACCGGCGTGTTCCGCGAAGAGATCCCATTCTATCGGCCGGCGTCAGCCCGTGGCATCCATAGTGCCGGCAGCGGCTCAAACTCTGGCCGCCCTCACCCGGCGCGGCCTGCTCGAAATACGGGAGATCACCATCGACAGCGTTGGCAGGTCCGCGTGCCAAACTCGACTTCGACACAATAGGGACACTCCGGTCGGGCTCCGTTCCCGCAGAGCGCCGACATGCCACGGCACAATTGCAGGCTCCGGGCCTTTGACCACGCCGGTAAAGCCGGCGACCTACCGGCGGGCGGCATGCAAGGTAGCGTCGCGGCCTCGTCCGCCCCGGCGATGTGCGCCGGGCGCGGGGCCGGGTCGGCGGCCGTAATGCGGTGGCGCATTTCTAGCACTTGACTCCGCCGTGCGGCTCCCGGTACACCGTGGATTCCACAAAGGACGCGAGCCGTCCGAGTGTGTCGAAGATGTCACCGACGATCTCGTCGATCTCGATCTCGATCCCGAACCGTTTCTGCAAGGCGACGATGAGCTTGACGACGGTGAGCGAATCGAGCTCAGGGAAATTGCCGTAGAGTTCCGTCTCCGGTCCGAGGTCATCGGCCTTGTCCTCGATGTCCAGCGTGCCCACCACGACGGCCTTGACGTCCTCGAAAATCGCTTGCGAGATCTCTGGCGAGCGAGGCATGTGGATTCTCCTCATCGGTCGTACAGGCGGGGCAACCTGCGATCTACATCAACAGTTCTTTCGGTGTCGGATGGCCGAGGAACGCTGTAGGACTGGCGTCATCCGGTAGGCGTCGGCCCGAAAGGCCGCCACAAGGTCGCCGATCTCGGCACGCGGGAGGCAGACATCAAGTGCGAGCAGGTCCAGCGGGGTGCACAAGCACCCGGCGACGCCGACGGTCTCAGCATCCGGGACCCCCAATCGGTTCGCGCTGGCGACCGGGTAGTTCGTCTTGCGGATGACCTGCCCGAAGTTCCACAAGGCAGCGAACTCGTGGTGGAGGCCGCCATCGACGAGGAAGGTGTGGCCGCGCGACTCGTTGTCGTGGGTGGCACCGGTGCACTCAGCGAGCAACCCGACCGGGTGGCCGCCGACGTGGAGCATGCCGTTGGCGATCGCAAACGGGCTGATCGTGGGGTGCGCGTGGGCGACTGCGGTCATGCGGGCTCCTGAGGGCGGGAGGCGGCGAGTTCGTGGCGAAGGACTGCCCGGTCGAACTTGCCGTTCGGCGATTGGGGCAGGGCGCTGCGGACTATCACCTCGGCGGGCACCATGTAGCCGGGCAGTTCCTGTCGCAAGCGCGCGGTCACCGCGGCCGGATCGAAGCCGGCGGGATCGCGAGGGGTCACGACGAGGACGACCCGATGGCCGAGAGCCTCGTCCTCGAGGCCGAGCGCTACGGCATCGTGGACCAGTCCGGTCTCGTAGGCGACTTCCTCGATCTCTTGGGGGCTGACCCGATAGCCCGATGTCTTGATCATGTCGTCGCGCCGTCCGACGAAGTACAGGAAACCCTCCTCGTCGCGGACGACGACGTCGCCGGACCAGACCGCCAGCTCAGGCGTACACAGCTCGGCTGGACGGTTCGGCGGCGGCCGGAATCGCTCGGCCGTCCGCTGCGCGTCATTCCAATAACCCGAGGCGACGAGCGGACCTCGGTGCACCAGTTCCCCCGGCTCGCCCGGACCACACAGGCCACCGTCCTCCCGGACTACGAGGATCTCGGCATTCGGGATGGCCTGGCCGATCGAATCCGGCCGCCGGTCGACCTCCTGAGGATCGAGGTAGGTGGAGCGGAACGCCTCTGTGAGGCCGTACATCAGGTACGGCGCCGCAGTCGGGAAGATCGCTCGCAGTCGTTGCAGGGTGACGCGCGGGAGGCGCCCTCCAGTGTTCGCGAAGTAGCGCATCCCGGCTACGGCCTCGGATGGCCACGTCTGGGCCGCGAGCTGGATCCACAAAGGTGGTACCCCAACCATCCCGGTGATGCGGTGCTCCGCGCACAGCCGGACGACATCTCCCGGCAGCAGGTAGTCGGCGAGCACCACGTGGGCACCAACGTGAAAGCCAGTCGTCAATTGGCTCAGTCCGGCGTCGAAGCTCAGCGGGAGAACCGCCAGGATCCGGTCTTCCGCCGTGTTGTTCAGGTATGTGCTGACACTCTCCGCGCCGACGACGAGGTTGCGGTGCGACAGCACGACGCCCTTCGGGGCTCCGGTGCTCCCCGACGTGTAGAGGATCGCGGCCATATCCGTGTCGACCCCACCCGTTGGAGGACATACCGCCTGGGTTGCCCCCTCGGCGACCTCTGACCAGAAATGTATGCGGTAAGGGGCTTCCTTGTCCTCACCAGGCGAGTCGCCCAGCACGAGGACGTGGGAAAGTGATTTGCAGGCGGCGAGTTCGGTGCGCAGGGCCCGCATCCGATCAGTGGACGTCACCACGACCCGCGCGGCGCAGTCATCGAGAATGTGCCTCACTTGCCTGGGTCGCAGCACCGGATTCACCGGGATGAACACGCCACCGGCCCGCGAGCAGGCGAGCAGCGCCACGACGGTCTCGATCCTCTTGTCCAGGAAGACCGCGACGCGCTCACCACCATCGAGCCCGAGACCGCGCAGCCCGGCGGCTGCTCGCTCCGTCCGTTCGCACAGATCCGCGTAGGAGATCGTGGTCGTTCGCGCGGTCAGGGCGGGCGCGCCGGGGGCGCGTTGGGCGGATCTGGCAACGAGGTCCGGCAACCGCATGATCATCTCGGAAGGTTCCCTTCTGTTCCTTTCGCCTGGCAACCGGCGAGGCTCAGCCCCCTGCCTTGCGACGGCTCGTCTCGGAGGACGGGGCCGGGATCGCCCGGGCGCTGGACAAGTCTGGGCCATGGAGGTCCTCTGCACAGTTGCACTGGAAGACGGTGTCGCTGTAGCGCTCGCCGAGGTCGGGCGCGATCGCCGCAGTGACACCGCAGGCGCGCCATCGCCAGTGAGCGGGCTCGCTGCGCCGCTGACAACCCCCCGCACGTAGTCGAGTCGTGTGCCGAGGAAGCCGTTGCTCGCGCCACTCCAGCGCGCTGGACCCGGACACCGGAGATGACCGTGAACAGTCGCACGAGCGACATGGTCATCCGACGTTGACCTCGACGGTCGGCGAGCAGTCGGCCAGGCGAACGGGGTCAGCCATCCCGACCAGGACTTCGCGCGGTCCGGTGAAGGGCTCTCTGCTGTGTGCGCTGCGGATGTTGTCGACGAGCATCAGATCGCCCGCCTGCCAGGGCTCCCGCGTGGTTTTGGCCTCATACACCTCGTTGAGCAGCTGCACGACGTCCTCGCCTATCGGGTCGCCACCGCCGAAGCGGGTGGTGAACGGCAGCCCCTCGGCGCCATAGGTGTCGACCAGGAACTCGCGCACCTCGGGGTCGAGCGTCCACTCGTTGAGGAAGGCGATCTGGTTGAACCAGCAGCGCCGACCGGTGATCGGGTGCCGCACCACCGCGCTGCGGTGCTGCCAGGTGCGCAGCCCTCCATCGGGTTGCCACTCGAACTCGATTGCATTGGCGCGGCAGTAGCTCTCGACCGCGCCCCGGTCCTCGGTGCCGAACGCCTTGGCGAACGACGCACCGATCTCCTCGTTGTAGCTGCGAACGAGCGTCCAGCCCTCCCTCTCGAGCCGCTCGAAGAGGTCACCGGGCAGCGCGTCGAGCACGGCCGTCGAGTCCGCCACACCGGTGGCCCCGCCCTTGGCGGGCGCGGACAGGCAGGCGAACAGCATCAGGCCGGGAAACTCGAGCCGGTAGCTCAGTTCGTGGTGCATGCACATCGGCTGGTTCGGTGGCCACTTCGACGAGGAGTACACGCCCTCGGCGTAGGTCTGCCGCTCCGCGAACGCCTCCCTCTCGGTCATCAGGCCTGCGGTGGCCAGCCCACGGAACACCGCGGCGACCTCGGCCGCATCGCGCAGCCCGAGACCGCGGACCAGGACCGCACCGTGCTCGGCGACGACGGCACGCAAGGCATCGCGGTGCACGGCCGCCCAGCCCGGTCCGTCGCCGGTGGCAGCGGCTCGCAGCATCGGCACCCTGCCGAGCTGCAGATCCACGTCCAACAGCAATGATGATGAGAACGACATCTCGATCTCCTTTCAGTTCCGACCAGAGGCGGACGTCAGCAGTTGGGGGCGTGCTCGCGGTGCGGTAGCTCGGTCAGGTCGGCGAGGACCGGGTGCTCGGCGGTGTCCACGCTTGCCGGGTGTCAGCCGCCGCGGACGAGCGCGGCGGCGTAGTTGTCCTCGATGTTGATCTTTCGGGCCCGCGGATCGCCCGAGTGCTCGCGCATCTCTGTGGCGGGGTTTCCGCCCCACCGTGCGTTCGGTGGCACTTCCTCGCCCTTCATGAGGAAGGAACTAGTGGCGAGCACCGCGCCGTCGCCCGCCGTCACTCCATAGTGGACGAATGCGCCGACACCGAGGGTGCAGCCGGCACCGATTGTGATGCGGTCCGACTTGAATCCGCCGTCCTCCTGCGAGTGGCACTGGACGATGGTGTCCGCGTTGAGGGTGCAGTTCTCGCCGATCGTGGTGAAACTCCGCTCTGGCACGCGGAGGCCGTCGTCGAAGACCCGGCGGCCGACCCGCATACCCAGCAGCCGCCAGATCACATTCTTGAGCGGGGTGCCATTGAAGGCGAGGACAAAGGTGAGGGAGGTGACTTTCCAGAAGCGTTCGTGCCGCCAGAAGGCGCGGTCGTAGATCGAGCAACCCTGCGGCACCAAGGCCTGCAGCGGCCGGAACAGCCGGTCGACCACGACGTTGTAGGCGACAGTGAAGACGACGACGCCGGCGGTGGCCAGCCCGACCGCGAGTGCGAGCGCGCCCAGGAAGTGCAAGAGGTTGACGGCAGCCAGGTAGACCACGATGACGGAGAATAAGAAAGTCCAGCGCACCAGCAGGAACAGCGCCATGCTGATGGTGTTGTAGACGGTCTTGGCCCTGAGGCCACGGCGCAGCTCGTCTGCGCTGCTCACGTCGAGGTCCCTGTCGCGCTTGACTGATCGTGGGATCTCGAAGCTGGGCGCGCCGAGTAAGCCCACGCCTTTCCGCACCTGTCCGTCGACGGGAACCATGACCTTCGTCGCGAGGAGGCAGTTGTCGCCTGCCTTGCTCTGCGGGGGGTAGGCGATCATGTTTCCCAGGAAGTTGTCCGGCCCGATCGACGTCCGGGACAGGCGGAAGGAGGTGCTCGAGAAATCGGCGTTGATGATGGACAGCCCGTCGGCGACCATCGTTCCGCTGCCGGCCGCGCTCAGGAAGGGGCTGTCGTGCTTGACCATTTCGCCGAAGTTCGAGCCGGTCTGCCGCACGCCCCGGAGGCTGTAGCCCAACCAACGCAGGTAGTAGATGATGTAGGAAGTTCCACCGAAGAGAGTCGTGAAGAACCTGAGGTTGGTCGTGCGGGTGATCGCGCGGTGGACCCAGTAATGGAAGCCGTACAGCGGATAGACCTTGTCCGGCTTGATGAAGAGGTTCAGCACGCGCGGAACGGTGCCCACAAGCACGAGGCCGACGAGCACGGCGCCGAAGAAGACCACGGCGGAGACGACCAGCGCGTCACGGAAGAATGTCCAGGTCGTGAGCGACACCGGTGCCGAGTCCATCAGGGGGCCGAACTCCGGGAGCCGCGGGAGCGCGACGTCCGCGAGGCCGAACGTCAGCGGCAGACCCAGCAGCAGCAGGTTCCCCAGCTGCACGGCCGAGAAGACCACTCGTCGTCCGGTGCCCACGTCGCGCGCTGAAACCGCCATCTGGTTCGTCTTCTCGGCCCGCTGGGCAGGCGCGCCGGCCCAGCGCTCCTCAGCAGGTATTGCCTGACCCACGTGCAGAGCCGACGAGTGCCCGAGCTGAGCCCCGTCACCCAGCGAGGCCCCGATGTCGAGCACCGTCGCCTCGCCGACGAGGGCGTCCCTGCCGATGCTCACCGCACCCGTCCGGATGACACCGTCGTGGGCTCGGTAGCCGTTGAAGAACGAGTCTTTCCGGATCACCGCGCCGTCGCCGATGCTGAGCAGATCGGTGCACACGGGCAGATTCCTGGAGAAGATGACGGCGCCGCGCCCGATCTTCGCGCCCAGTGCCCTCAGGTAGAGCGCGTAGAGCGGTGAACCGACGAACAACACCATCGGGTTTCGCTGGATCAGGGTTTTGACGAGCCAGAACCGGACGTACGCCAAGCTCCAGACGCGGATCTCCTGAGGCTTCCACCGGCCGACGAGCACCCACTTGACGAGGATCGGAAGGGCGCACAGGCCAAGGAACATCGCGGCGCCGAACGCCACCGACCGCAGGTAGACGTCGACCAGGTTCGGGCTCGTCGAGACCCAGTGGAAGCCCGCCACCCAGACGGCCGCGGTGAGGGCGGGATAGCCGAGGAGGATCAGGAGCTGCAACGCCCCGCAGAGGACATAGCGTGCTTGCCTCGGCGGCTCGATGAGAGGCGCCGGAGGTGCCGGCTGCAGGGCGGGCGTGGGTTTGCTGTCGGTTGTGGTGGTGAGGGCGGCTGCAAGGCTTTGAATCGTCGGGTGTTTGTAGATGTCGGGCATTGATACTGACGGTAGGTCGGGCCGTTTGCGGACTCGTGCGCAGAAGCGGGCCATGACCATGGAGTCGGCGCCGAGGTCGTCGAAGAAGTGGCCGTCGACCGGCACGTGGTCGGTGTCCACGATATCGGTGAGCACCTCGGCAAGAAGTCGCTCGCATTCGGCGAGCGTGGTCAGATTGTCGGCCGCCTCAGCGGTCAGGACGCCGTGCGAGTTGCCCATTCGATGATCCTCTTGAATCAGAAATTGGAGCAGTCGGCGCGACAAGCAGGCCTGACTCATGAATGAGATTCACGCTTGCCTGGACTGCTATCGGATCTGGCGCCGGAACACGGCTAGCCGTGTTCCGGCGCGGTCCGTAGCCGGAAGGAGAGATGCAGTCTCCGACTGCGGACCTTGCGTCATGAGTACAGCGGTGTGATCGCCGGATGCTGGCACGCATCGACCGACACCGGCGGCGGGCCCGTGTTCGCCCGCAAGATCCGGAACCTGGCCCGCGGCGGGGAGTTGGCGCCGAGATTATGGAAGGGGTGGCAGCAAGTCGAGACGCCGACACCACCCGGTATCGGCCAGCGCGCTCAGACTCGACGGCCGAGGCATTGTGTTGGGCCGTGCCGCTGAGAAAGGTACCGCGCGCCGTCGGGCAGCGCTGGCGTCGCCTGAGCGTTCGCGGTGTCGACCCGTGTCTCATGCGACTGAACTCCCGCCAATCCGAAAATCCCCACGAAGATGTTCTTGGCACGCCGCAACGCGATACGGAATGATCAGACCCGCCCCGCAAGAACACCTATTTTAGTATGCGTCATCCAGATTAGTGGTGGGCGACGCTCGGCTGTCAAGCCTTCAGGGGTGATAATTACGGGTCAGCTTTTTCGCGCCAGTCGCTCCAATTGGATCTTAGATTTTCCTGTCTATACCTGGGAACGACGCCACCCGCAACGTGGCCAGACTGTCGCGACGCCGCCCACGGTGATACGGTGTTGATCCGACTCCCTCCGCGCGGGGCAACCGGAGCCACCGAAATGGGTTGTTCTCCGGCGTCGCACGGCGATCACGTAGCCGCGACAGTGTCGCGCCGCCGGGGATAGCGTCCGGCAAAATGGTTTTCCTCCCGTTTACCTTCGCGGTCGACGTTTGGTGGCCCGGAGCCGTTCTTGCCGCAGGGCGCTGATTTCGGGCAGGGGGAGCGCGGATGGTGGCCCGCCGAGGGCCCCGGCCAGAAGCAAATCTGCGGGGTCGGGGTTGCGGGCGCCGTCGGGCATGTTCACGCCGTCACCGGTTCCGGCGACTTGGCCCAGCGTCTCGAGAATCCGGCGGAGCATCGACGCCGGTGGTGGCCTGCCTGGGAATCCTCCTGGTGATCGGGGTGGCGCTGGGCCTGTTCCGGCTGCTGAGCCCGGCCGGATGGCGACGTTGGGAGCACCGGTGACCACCGGGACGGCCACCAGGCTGGAGGTCCGGGACCTGGTCAAGCGCTACGGTGCGCAGACCGCTGGACGAGGTGTCGCTCGTCGCCGAAGCCGGACAGCTCGTGGTCGTGTTCGGCCCGTCGGGCTCCGCAAATCCACGTTGCCGCGGTCGGTGGCAGGCATCGAGCGCGTCCACGACGGCCGGATCCTGCTCGGCGGCCGCCTGGTCGCCGACGAGACGCTGCACGTGCCTCCGGAACGGCGCGAGCTGGCGATGGTGTTCCAGGACTACGTGTTGTGGCCGCACCTGACCGTCGCGGACAACGTCGCCTACCCGCTGCGGCGCAAGAAGATCGCTCGCCCCGAGGCGGAGAAGCAGGTCACCGCCGTGCTGGAGCGTGTCGGCCTGGGCGACTACGCGGTGCGGTTTCCCAGCGAGCTGTCCGGCGGGGAGCAGCAGCGCGTCGCGCTCGGCTGGGGGCTGGTCGGCCGCCCGGTGCTGCTGCTGTTCGACGAACCACTGTCCAATCCGGGCGCAGACCTGCGGGAGCGGACGCGGGTCGAGATCGCCACCTGGCCAGGGAAAGGTAGGCCCGGCTGCTGAGCGAGGGCATACCCCTGGGCGCTGGCAAGCGCCGGTGGTCGGCGGCGGCGCGGTGGACGCGCTGGGTGCGCCGCGCCCGTCGGCGCGCGAACCTGCACGACCCAGCGCTGCAGGCGCGCGTGGTCCGCGTGAGGCAGCACGAACGGGCGGACGATGAGCTGATGAACGCCCGACTTCCGAAGCTGTTCGACCTCTCGACGACGCCGGCCGCCCCCGCCGCGGGCGCGGCCGACCGGGCGGCAGTCGAGCAGCCTGGCGAGCGACCGAATGCCTGGTGGAACGCAGCAGGCTGACTCGTCGAATGGTCCAGACCGTATCGCGGTCTCCCCTGCGAGTGCTGCGCGCGTGTCCCGTGGTCAGGTGTGTCGGTCGGATATCGCGTCGCGGATCTTGTCGATGAACGCTGGCGGCGCCGAGGTGCGCGGGCTCGAGCAGACGAAGTCCCCACAGTTTCAGACGCGGCCTTGCCCGGGCCGCGGCTGGCAGAGCAACGTGATCATCGACTGTGACAGGCCCCGACGGGGGAGCCGTCGCACCCTGAGAGAGCGGAGACCACCCATGCCGATGATCACCACCGCCGACGGTGTCGAGATCTTCTACAAGGACTGGGGCACCGGGCAGCCGATCGTGTTCAGCCACGGTTGGCCGCTGTCGTCGGACGACTGGGACACCCAGATGTTGTTCTTCCTGCAGCACGGCTTCCGCGTCATCGCCCACGACCGGCGCGGTCACGGCCGCTCGGCGCAGGTCGCCGACGGGCACGACCTCGACCACTACGCCGATGACCTCGCCGCGGTCACCGCGCATCTCGATCTGCATGACGCGATCCACATCGGACACTCCACCGGCGGTGGCGAGGTCGTGCGCTACCTGGCCCGCCACGGTGAGGCCCGGGTCGCGAAGGCGGCCATCCTCGCGGCCATCCCGCCGCTGATGCTGCAGACCGAGTCCAATCCCGGCGGGCTGCCGCTGAGCGTTTTCGACGACATGCAGGCCCAGCTCGCGGCCAACCGCTCGGAGTTCTTCCGCGCGGTGGCCTCGGGCCCGTTCTACGGCTTCAACCGGCCGGGCGCCGAACCCGACGAGGCGCTCATCCAGAACTGGTGGCGCCAGGGCATGATGGGCAGCGCGCTGGCCCACTACGACGGCATCGTCGCGTTCTCCCAGACCGACCAGACCGAGGACCTGAAGAAGATCACCGTGCCGACGCTGGTCATGCACGGTGACGACGACCAGGTCGTGCCCTACGCCGACTCGGCCCCGCTTTCGGTCAAGCTGCTGAAGAACGGCACGCTCAAGACCTACCCGGGCTTCCCGCACGGCATGCCGACCACCGAGGCCGCGACGATCAACGCCGACCTGCTCGAGTTCATCCGGGCCTGAGCTGCCTACTGCGGGCGCCCCAGGGAGGCAGCCGCCTGCAGGTGCGCCGGGATCAACCGGGCACTCGTGGTCGTCGGCCGGTTTTCTCGCCGACCGTGGCAACGATCCGGACCGCCTCGGCGTGCCACGCGGCGAACCGGTGGCCGCCACCATCACCGAAGCACACGGCGACACCCGCACCTGGCAGGGCCTCCGCGAAGGCTGCCTCGCCGGCCGCGGCGCGCCATCGAACTGCACAGTCCGCCACCGCGCCTCGGCCGGTCCCGGACTGTGCAGCGTCCCCCGGGGCGTGTCCCCCGAGCGCGGCAACACACTGCGCTCCAGCGTGGGTCGGTGCCCAATGCACCGCGCCCGGCTGCGAGCGCAGGAGCTGGACGTAAGGAGAGCTTGGAACCCTTTCGCTGGCCCGAGCCGAAAAGTAGCTTCGCGCGCAGGCTGATTCGTCTACTGCTCCCAGGCGTGCGTCAGGAGCGACGCGGGCGCACTCGCCCACGGTGGCGCCTTCGCCGGGGTCGAGGTCGAGCACGAGCCAGCCCTGGGGCCGGCGTTTCGGGCCGGGGCCGACCCCTGCACTGCAGCCGAGTCGGGCGCGAATCGTCAGATACTGGCCAGAATGTCGAAGCCCGTGTGGTCCGCGGTCGCCAGATAGACTGCCTGCTCAGTTCGTGCACGATCGACGAGGATGTTGCCCCGGGGGCCATGGTAGCGAGCGTGTTCGGCGGTCGCGCACAGCTGTTCGACGTTGCTGGAGCCGGTCCGGTTCACTAGCTCGGCTAGCATCCACAGTCCTTCGTAGCATGATTCGCCGGGCGCGTTGAGCACCGGAGCCTCGGGACCGAACCGGCGGACGTAACGGGCTCCGAACTGGAGGCTCTCGGCCGTGGGCAACGTTTCGAAGTAGCCCGAGGCGACGAACACGTCCTGCGCCGACGAGGCACCTATCTCCTGGAGCATGTTCTCGTCCATGAGTGTCGAGAACCGGGCGCATTGGTCTTGCAGGCCGCGTCGGGCGAACTGCTGGTTGAACTCGACCGAGTCGTGCCCGACCAGGAACATCAGTACCCCGTCGCAGGCACTGTGCTCGATCTGTCGCAGGACGGCGTTGAAGGCCGACGTACCGAGGTCCACGAACGCAGCGCCGTCGACCCGCACCTTGTCATGGTCCCGGAGGAACTGTCGGGTGAGTGCGGTGGAGCGGTGCGGCCATGCGTAGTTGTTGCCGATCACGAACCATCGCCGCACGCCGATCTCGTCGGCCATCCAGGTCAGGGCGGGAAGCAGCTGGATTTCGGGGGTCTCTCCGATCGCGAACACCCCGGGCGTTGACTCACCGCCTTCATAGAGTGCCGTATAGACATACGGCACTCGCCCTCGTGTCCGGGGAGCCAGTCGCTGGCGCACCGCGGAGAGATGCCAACCCACCACGGCGTCTATCTGTCCGGCGGTGATCAGTCGATCTACCTGGGACGCGACCCGGTCCACGCCCGCCCCGCCGTCGACGATCCTCAGCTGCACCGGGCGGCCGAGCACACCGCCTGCATTGTTGATTTCCTCGGCCGCCAGTCGGGAACACAACACGCAGGACGACCCATAGATCCCCGCAGGCCCCTGCAGTGGGACGACCAGCCCCACCCTGAAAGGGGCCGTCCGCCCGGACATCACGGCGCCGTTCCCGGACCGACGCGTCCCTCCAGAACGTCAATGAACGCTCGAACTCTGGCGACGGTGGCGATATTCCCCCCGAATTCCTCCGACGGCCCCAACCCCGCTGACCGGGGCAGTCGGATCGACGCGCCACATAATTCGATGGGTGGCGGTCGACGGTGATGCCGGTGGCCCACAGGTCGGCCGAGGCGAGCTCGAAGGTCGTCATCCCTGGCAGCGCCGGCGCGTCGTGGCCGGTCCTGGCCCGATCGACCGGACTGGGACCGGTTTTCGGCCCCTTTTAGCGCTCGGACATGCGAGCCATCGGCCGTTGCCCCGCGACCAGTCGATCAGGACGGCGGCGTTGAGCTTGTCCGCAGCAGCCCGTGCAGCCGCTGCCAGACCCCCGCCTCGGCCCAGAGTCCCGCAGCCGCCGCCAGTAGGTCAGGCCGGAGCCCGTACCCCAGCTCCTGCGGCAAGAACCCCCAGGCAGTCCCGTGTACAGCACGAACAAGATGCCGCACCACGCCTTCCGATCGTCCAACCGTTTCCGTGCGGGTTTCGGAAGCGACGCTCGACCTTGGGCAACAGAGGCTCGATCAACTCCCACAGCTCGTCCTCGACCTCCCACGGCCTGCGCTGAGCCACACCAACCCGCTGCCACCTGCTCAACAACCGGCAAGTTCAAACCACAGGCCAAGATTCATTCCGTTAGGACCTCTTACACCGGGCCCACCCGCGCCGCGCCGCCACGGTGCCGATCAGGTCCGCGCGGGCGTCCGACCACATCGATTTCGTCGAGGTCGGCGGCGAGCTCGCCCTCGTGTTCCATCGGCAGGGCCGCGTATAGTCCGTCGACACGGTGCAGATCACAGACGGTCGGATCACCGCGTAGCGCGGGGTCACTTACCCGCACGAACTCAATCACGTCTGAGCTGTCACGCCTGGAGGGGCTGCCTCGTCTCCCTGACGAGAACGCAGAGCGAGACGATGGAACGCTCGCGGGCGAGAGTGCTCGATTGCCCCCTCCGAGTAAGGACTGTCATGCAAGCCATCACCGTTCGGGACCGAGACGCCGGTATCGCAGGGTTGTCACTGACGGACCTGCCCGACCCCCAAGCGGTTCAGAACGACGTTCTCGTCCGGGTCCACGCCGCGGGTTTCACCCGCGGGGAACTCGACTGGTCGGCCACGTGGACCGATCGCGCGGGCCGGGACAGGACGCCGAGCGTGCCTGGCCACGAGCTGTCGGGTGTCGTCGTCGAGGTGGGCTTCGGCACCACTGGCCTGAGTGTCGGCCAGCAGGTGTTCGGCATGGCCGACTGGTTCCGCGACGGCTCGCTCGCCGAGTACACCGCGGTGGAGGCCCGCAATCTCGCGCCGCTGCCGGCGGATGTCGACCACACCGTGGCGGCCGCGCTGCCGATCTCCGGACTGACCGCCTGGCAGGGCCTGTTCGATCACGGCCGCCTGGCCACCGGCGAGACCGTCTTGGTCCACGGCGCTGCGGGCGGCGTGGGGTCGATCGCGGTGCAGCTCGCCCGCGAAGTCGGCGCCCGCGTTATCGGTACCGGCCGGACCGCTGACCGGGACCAGGCGCTCGCGCTCGGCGTCGACACCTTCATCGACCTCCAGACCGAGAAGCTGGACGACGCCGGCGAGGTCGACGTCGTGTTCGACGTGATCGGCGGAGACATACTCGCCCGCTCGGCCGCCCTGGTACGCGCCGGCGGCACGCTCGTCACGATCGCCATGCCGCCCACCGTCCGGCCCACGGACGGGCGGGCCGTCTTCTTCGTCGTCGAACCCGACCGTGCCCGGCTCGCCGACCTCGCCGCGCGGGTGAGGGACGGACGGCTCGCGCCGGTGGTGGGCGCGGTACGGCCACTTGCCGAGGCACCCGCCGCGCTCGCCCCCGGCGAGCGTATCCCCGGGAAGACGATCTTTCGCGTTACCGAAAGCTGAAAAGGAGTCCCCTCATGATCGGAATGCGGATCGCCGGTGGCCTCCTGGCCGTCGCCGCGCTGGCCGGGGTCACGGCCTGCGCTGCCTCGGACCAGCCCGCCCCCGTCGCAACCCAGCCCGCTGCCACGGCTCCGATGCCCACCACGGCAGCACAGCCACCCACGGAAACCCTGACCCCGCTGCTGCAGCAGGCCCTTCCGAATGTGCAAGGCAAGACCTTCACCTCAGCGATCGTCACCTTGCCGCCCGGCGCACGCGCGGCGCCGCACCGCCATGGTGACGCGTTCGTCTTCGCCTACGTCCTCGACGGCACCGTGCGCAGCCAACTCGAAGGCCAGCCCGTCAGCACATTCCAGCAGGGCCAGAACTGGATCGAGCAGCCCGGTGCTCACCACGTCCTCACCGAGAACACCAGCTCGACGGCACCGGCCAGGCTCCTGGTCGTCTTCGTCGCCGACGCCGGGGCCCAGCTGAAGGTCGACGACCCCCACCGGTAGATCGAAACTGCTGCGGCGGCAACGTGCCCGAACCCCCCAGCCACTACATCAGTCAACCGCATCCTGCCCGGAGCGCTCCGGCGAAGCCTTCGCCGACTGGATGGCGCTCGACGACGAGGAACCGGATTTGGTTCCTTGGCCACTTCGAAGCCGGCCGTCGTCAGGATCGTGAACATCGAGCCCCGCATCGTCTCGGAGCGGCAGCGCGCGCCGGCCGCCTGCCGCCAGGCGGCACGCGCGCGAGCCTGCGGGACTGTGCCACTCCGGCGTTCGCCACTCGCGCCGGCGCTGCGTAGTCCGCAGCGCCGGCCTGTTCCACTTGCCGAGCGACCTGATCCGACGCGACCCGGGGTCTCAGTTCCTGGCCCACAGGAAAGATGTCGAGCACGCAGACTTATCCGGGTTGTCCTCGCAGCGGGACCTACTCGCGCGGGCCCTCAAAAACCAGGACGACTCCACCGTCCTGGTCGCAGGGCGCATGGGTAGGACTTCGCCCGCGAAGTCGAGGAGCTGCGGCACCTGGTCGACCTTGGCTTGGCGAGGCGTAGCAGGTCTCGGCCCTCGCTGCCGTGCGCGCTAGGGAGTCGAGCGGATACAGCATGGGTCTCCGAAACGATTGTTTTCGGAACCCGTTGCACCGATGTGAGGCTGCCAGATGGCATGGGTTCCGGTTTTGTGTATCGAAAGTGTTCGCCTAAGGGTTGCCGGGTAGTTTGGAGACTCATCGCATGCGGTTCGGGTATGCCCAGGTGTCCACCCGGGATCAGAGCACCGATCACCAGATCGACGCGCTCGCCGCGGCCGGGGTGGCCGAGGAGGACATCGCTCCGCGCCGGCGACGAGGTCGTGGTGACCCGACTCAAGCGCATCGGCCGCTCCCAGCAGCACCTGCTCGAGCTGGTCCGCTGGTTCGGTGAGCACGAGGTCGACTCCATCGTGCTGGAACAGGGCATCGACACCTCCACCCCGGGCGGGCGGCTGGTGTTCCACTTTCTCGCCGCGCTGGCGGAGTACGACCGGGAGATGATCGTCGAGGGCACGTTGGACGGTCTGGCTGCCGCCCGGGCTCGCGGCCGTGTCGGTGGCCGGCCCCCGGCGCTGACGCAGCGGCGGTTGGATCAGGCGCAGCGGATGTATGACTCGGGGGAGCACACCGTCGCCGAGATCGCCGAGACCTTCCGTGTTGGGCGCACCACCCTCTACCGGAAGCTACACGCCTACCAGGACGGCGGCGACTGTGTGTTGGTCGTCTACCGCAACACCCGTACCCGCAAGATCGACGCCGACACCAGTCGCCGCTACGTCGAGGCCGGCGTCGGCGAGAAGTGCAGCTGGAGGCGGACCGCAAGTGGTCCCCGTTCGCCGCGGCCCGCTGGCCGCGGTTACAGGCGATCGTCTACGTCGGCGACGGCGTCGTCGCCCGCATCCGCGGCGTCGAGGCGGACCTGGCGAAGTGGGACACCGACGACCGCGGCTACGCCGACGTCCCGTTCACCCAGCCGCTGCCCGATCTGCAGATTGCCAAACAGCTCCCGACGTTGGGCATCGCGCTCGGCGACCACCGCCCCCACGTCCGCGGCAAGATCCGCGAATACGTGTCTCTGTAGCCGTGGATCGGCGGCCGGCCGGCCTGGGTCCGATCGAGCAGGCCCGGCGCTGGTGAGTGCTGCAACCAGGGCTTCAACAAGGCCAGCTCCGTCGACGGGCCAGGCGGGCGGGGCCCGGTCGGGCAAACGCAGGGCGCGTCGCTTCTTGCTCTCCGCTCGGCTCAGCAGGGGCGAAGTCCGGGCCTGCCTACGACGTGAGTCGCGAGGCCGCGTCGAGCATGTGCTGGCAGTAGCGCGGTTCGCCCACCTTGGGCAGCGGTAGCCATTCGGCGAATCCGCGCGCCTCGGGGGTGTCCTCGATAAGCGTGGTGGTCCACGTGTATCCGACGCCGTGCTGCGCCGCCTGCAGTGCCTGCACCCGCCGGTCACCGCGCATCCAGTCCGGCCCCTCGGTGAACCAGTCCAGGCGGGAGAACGCGGCGAGCGCGAGGACTCGCCCGTAGCCGCGGCGCCGGACCTCGACATCGACCTGGACGTGATCGAGCACGCCGGTCCGATCCGCGGGGCACACCGCCAGCGTGGCCGCGCCGATCGCGTAGCCGTCCAGGTGCAGCTCGATCCGGCCGGGCCCGGCGACCTCGCCCGGTGGCACTGTGACCAGTTCTAGCCCGGCCCCCGTGGCCTCCTCCGCGTCGGCTTGTTCGTAGGCGGGGTCGATGAGGGCCCATTGGTGCTCGGCGTGGCCCTCGTCGCGGCAGCGGTGGCAGACCAACGAGTGCAGGCCCAGCGCCCCGACCCACGAGAACGTGCCCGACCCGGGCATGGGGTGCTGGCGCGGGCAGTGCCGCGGCGGGCGGACAGTGAGCGACCTGTCCGGGTTCAGCCCGTGCTGCAGCACCGGCCGTACCGGGAGGTCTGCGCTGCCGTACTCGCCGAGCGGTCGCCGATCTTCGAACATAGGTGCGAGCTTACGACCTTCGCCGCTGGTCAGCGAGGTTGACGATGGACACATGCCCGTGCCGGAACTGCCGCTGAGGCTCGCTGTCGTCGAGTCGGGGGCGGTGCTGTACACCTCACTACCGGGACCGGACGCCCACGCCCGGTCGAGGAGCCCCGCGCTGCACTACCTGATCGACCTCGTCGCGCAGAACCACGACGTCCACATCGGACTGCACGACCTCGACCTCGCCGACCCGGCCGTCTCCGACATGCTCGGCGAAGCCGACGCGATCGGCGTGTTCCAGGTCGAGTCCCGCGCGCAGTTCGGCAATCTGCCCCGCCCGAGGCCGAGGAAGTTCTACGACCTCGTGGTCGCGCGTTTGATCCGCCGCGCACAAGCTGCTCGCTCCGGCGCTGGAGCGGACGTTGGGCGTGCCGTTGTTCCAGGAACCGGTGATGCAGACCGCTGTAGTGGGCGGTGTAGCGGCGTTGGATGCAATGGTCGGTGCAGGTGATTTGTCAGGGGTTTGTGGACCACCCCGGCACGGTCACCCAACGATACCGTGAGGTGTGCCGCTGATCGTCTGCATCCGGTCTGTGCGACCAGCGGCCGTCAGCTCTTACCCTCGCAGAACCGCTGTACGAAGTCGATGTTGAGCTCTTCGATCTCCCCGACCACATACGGGTGCCCTTTCGGATCCAGCGTAAAGGCCAGGTCCCACAGCGCGCCCGTCACCTCGATGTTCAAGATCTGACTGAACAGGTCTCCTGGCAGGCTTGCGTAGCGAGACATCGCGTCGTAATTGTGTTCGGCGAGTACGCGCCGATAATGAGCATGGACTTCCTGAACCTTTTCGGAGGCGCGCCGATCGAACCAGAGTTCCCGCAGGCCACGCCGCCTAGCGAAGAAATCCCGGTACGCCACCATCGTGCGCCTGTTCAACTCGCTGTAGTCCAGCCCTTCAGATCCTGCCTCCACCTGGTCGAGAAGCGCGAGCAGGTCGTGCATGTACTCTGCGGCAACGGCGGCTATCAGAGAATCGAGGTCTTTGAAGTAGCGGTACATCGAAGCGGGTGACGTCCCGGCTGCCTCGGCAATGGCGCGGGCGCTCAGGTCGGGGCCGTGCGGGCCTTGGGAATCGATGATCTCGGTTGCTGCCGAGAGAATTTGCGCCCTGTTCTTCCGCCCCCGCGCCTGTGGCGGCAGTCGCGACTCCCAGGCGTGTGGCGCCGGACCTTCGGTCTGGGCCGCGCTGGTCGAGCGATTGACGCGGCTCGAGTCGGGCTCGGGATTTTTCCGGTCTTCTCCGTCGGGCGACGAAAGCGTGACGCCCAGCCGCCTGCGAAGGAATCGATCGGAGACTTCGCGAATTTCGGTGACTACGCGTGGATCCCCACCTGGATCATGCTGGAAAGCCAATTCCCACAGAACACCGGTAATTTCGATCCAGATTTGATAAGCCAAGATATCGTGCGATTTCGTCGTGAACTCGAGCATCCTCGCGTGCAGTAACTTGGCCAGGTTCGCCCGGAAGTCGCGATGGATGCCGACGACCTTGTCCGAAGCTCTCCGGTCGAACCACAGCTCGCGCAGGCCGGGCCGCGCCGCGAAGAACTCGCGGTAGATGGTGAAAATAGTGTCCAGCAGCCCTCTCAGAGATTCGGTCGGGCGAGACAGTCCTGCTTCGACAGCCGAGAACAGCTCATTGCCGTACTGGTCGGCCACGGCGGCGGTGATGGAGTCCACGTCGGGGAAGTAGTGGTAGATCGACGCCACGGGCGTGTCGGCGGCATCGGCGATCGCACGGAGTGTCAACGGCCGACGGCCCGACGAGGGTGCCGAGTCGATCAAGAGGGCCGCGGCGCGCACGATCTGAGCATGCCGTGCCCGTCCTCGCTCCTGAGGTGGTAGGGCGACCTTCGCGGGGCTTACGGGCGGGTTCTCGGGCGCTGACGACACGGTCTTCACGCTACAGCCTGCCCACCCCGGACGGTCGAACTCCTGGGCTGGACCTGCTGACAAGACGAGCTTGACAGGCGTCGAGATCAAGTGCGTAAATGTCAAAGCTAAACGATGTTCGAGTTCTTGCCACTGGGCCGGCCCAGCGGTGCCCCCGTGTGTCCGTGTACGCGGCACGCCTCAAAGTCGAGGAGAAGCGATGCTCAGCTCGAGTGACAACGAGCTACTCACCAAGGTCGGGCCCGGAACGCCGATGGGGTCGATGATGCGCGAGTACTGGATGCCCGCCATGGTGTCCACCGAGTTGCCCGCGCCTGATTGCGACCCGGCCCGGGTTCTCCTGCTGGGCGAACGCTTCATCGCGTTCCGTGACAGCTCCGGAAAGGTGGGGATGCTGGCTGCGCAGTGTCCCCACCGCGGCGCGTCACTGTTCTTCGGGCGCAACGAGGAGAACGGTCTGAGGTGCGTCTACCACGGGTGGAAGTTCGATGTCTCGGGGCGGTGCCTCGACATGCCGAACGAGCCGGTCGAGAGCAACTTCAAGGACAAGGTCCGAGCCAGGTCGGTGCCGGTTGTCGAGCGGGGTGGGCTGGTGTGGGCCTACCTTGGCTCGCAGGAGGAGCCGCCGCCGTTGCCCGCGTTGGAGTTCTTCGACGAGGAGTTGAGCGAGACCCGGTCAATCAACGTCTTCCAGATCAATTGCAACTGGCTCCAGGCGCTTGAGGGCGACATCGACACGAGCCACTTCGGATTTCTGCACGTCGGTCACCTGGGCAACGATGCCGCGCCCGAGGGCACTTTCCTTCGCCACATGCTGGAGGACCGGGCTCCGAGGTACAAAGTGGTCGACACCGAATTCGGCTCCTCCTACGGTGCATATCGACCTGCCGGCAACGATCAGGAAACGTACTGGCGCATCGCCCACTACTTATTCCCGTTCTACACCATGATCCCCACCGGGCTTCTCGGCAGCTCCAAAACCGTCACCGCCCGGGTTCCCCTCGATGACGAACACACCATGGTCTACCTGGCCACAGCGGACGAGGTGCCGAGCGATCTCGCGATCGGCGCCGAGACCTACGAGAACCTCAAGCTCTTGCCGAACACGACCGACTGGCACGGCCGATTCCGCTCCGCCCGTACGATCGAGAATGATTTCGAAATCGACCGTGACGCCCAGCGCAGTGGGCGCAGCTTCACGGGCCTTGACAGCGTGCCCCTTGAGGACCGGGCGATGACCGAGGGCATGGGACGGGTGTTGGATCGCAGTGGTGAGCATCTTGGCAGCTCCGACGTGATGGTCATCCGCGTCCGGCGGAGGATCTTGCGAGCTCTGCGCACCTTTGTCGACAGCGGCGAGCTTCCCCCTGGCGCCAACGAGCCCGATCTCTATCGGCAGCGCTCCGGCGGGGTCGTGCTGCCGACTGGCGCTGACTGGCTGACTGCGACGCAAGGGCTTCGTGCCGGCACCGAGAAGCCGACGACCGATCCCGCAGTGGCTGCCGGTGTCTGAGGTCAGCCAAGCCGCCGGACGCACCTCTGGCGCCGGCGCCATCGAACGCGCATTGTCCATTCCGTACATGATGGACGTGTCCACTCGCGAATCCGAAGGTGGCGAGTGGGTCTGCCGCCTGGAGTACCCGGAACTGGCCGGCTGTGTGGCCGAGAGCAGGGACGCTCTCGACGCCCACGACCAGCTCGAACGGCTGCGTGAACAATGGTTGCGGCATCGGGTGGAGACCAACCAGGAAATTCCGACACCGCGTCCGTCGCTGCGGTCCTGAACAGGTCGACGGTTTCGCGGGGGGACTGGCAAGAAATGCTTTCACCGCGGAGCGCGCCCCACCGCGCGAACGCAGATGCGGTTGTTATTTGCGTCAGCGGAGTCGAAACATGTGTTCCCGTGAGCTCTGCTCGCATCTGACGATGGCAGCGATTTTCAGCTTCGGGTCAATCAGCCCGATCTTTTCCGTCGGTGTTCCAGCCGCCGACTGGCTTGCCGCAACGCATGTGTTCTCGCGAACCGAAAGTGGGGTTGGCGCCTCGAGCGCCCGGAATTAGCTGTTCGCCCGTGAAGGGCTTTTGAAATCCACGCGAACAGCGGCTGAAGCCTCGCCGCAAAGATCCGAAACCGCGGCCGTCGCCGAGGCGCTGGACAGTCGACGTTTGCGCGCGGAGCAGGATGAAATCCTTTTCACGCCAGAGTGAATCTCACCGCACCAACGGAGGTACGGTAATGATCGAAGCTTCGGCTGAGTCGAAGAAACCGACTCTGCCCCAGAGAAAGGTGAGCACCGCGCGGGTACTTGCGGCCGCGATGCTCGGCACCACCATAGAATGGTACGACTTCTTCATCTACGGCACGGCCGCCGCCCTGATCTTCTCGCACGTCTTCTTCCCGAGCAGCGATCCGGCGACGGGCACGCTCACCGCGTTCGCCGCTTTCGGCGCGGGATTCATCATGCGCCCGCTCGGCGCGGTGATCATCGGGCATCTCGGCGACAAGTACGGACGTCGCCCGATGCTCGTGGCGACGGTACTGCTCATGGGAGGCGCCACTGTCGCGATCGGCATCCTGCCGTCCTACGCGGCGATCGGGATCTGGGCGCCATCGCTTCTGGTGCTGCTTCGGCTGCTCCAGGGCTTCGCCGCCGGCGGCGAGTGGGGCGGGGCCACGCTGATGGCCATCGAACACGCACCGCAGCACCGTCGCACGTTCTACGGCGCGTTCACCCAGGCAGCTGTCCCCATCGCCTATCTCCTCTCGGCAGCGATGTTCTTCGTGCTCCAAGGCACGCTCGACCGGCCGGCACTTCTCTCCTGGGGCTGGCGAATCCCGTTCTTGCTCAGCATCGTGGTGGTGGCCATCGCCATCGTGGTGCGCTCGGGCGTGCCCGAAAGTCCGGAATTCGCGGCCAAGAGCAAGAGGGCAGAACGCCCGCCGCTGCTCCAGGTGCTGACCAAGTACCCCCGCTCGGTCGCGCTGACCATCGGTCTGACGATCGTGACGAGCACGGATTTCTACCTCGGTCAGGTATTCCTGCTGTCCTACGCCACGGCGAAGGCAGGAGTGCCGGCGTCGTCGATGCTCCTGGTGACGATCATGGGTTCGGCGGTCAACGCCGGAATGACCTTCGTCGCGGCCCGGGTGGCCGACCGGATCGGCAACCGAGCGGTTTTCTACGTCGGCCTCATCGGGTTGGCTGTCCTTGCCTTCCCGACCTACCTGATCGTCAACACCGGGTCCTTCGCGGCGATCCTCGCCGTGCGCATGGTCGGCAACGCCTTCAACGCCGCTGCGTATGCTCCGATCGCTTCGATTCTCGCCGCCACCTTCAGCGTCAAGGTGCGCTACACGGGGATTTCGTTGAGCTACCAGGTCGCAGCTGTCCTCGGCGGCGGGTTTGCGCCGTTCATCGCGCAAGCTCTGCTGACCGCGACGGGCTCGTGGATGGCCGTGGCGGGATACTCCGTCACCCTGTGCGTGATCAGCTTCATCTCGATGAGCCTGCTCGGCAAGGCAGCGAAGGAGAATCACGACAAGGCCGTGCTGCCCGCCGTGGCCTGAGTCGCGTTTTGAGGCCCGACTGCCGCCCGGTCGCCACCCCCGCAGGACCCGTGGTGGGCGAGCGGTGCTTCCGCTCGCCCACCCGGCCCGATTTCCTTCCGAGTCCAACGCCGAGGTCGGCCCGGCGCGCCGCACGGTGACCCTGGGCAGTAAGCACCGTTCCCGACCTGGCCGCTGTGCACCGCGCTGAGGACATCGGTAAATCGTCTTCTCGCCGTGAAAGGATGCTCGTGTCGCTCACCTCGTCCAGCAATGAACCAGTCATCGATGGCACTGGCGCCTTCCCGCTCGTCTTGCGCGTCGTTCGCCGCCGACTAGTAGCCGATGCGGTTATCATGCTCGACCTCGTGCCACCGGCAGGGATGGCGCTTCCGCCGTGGGATGCAGGCGCTCACATCGACGTGGGCATTCCGCAGACCGGACTGACTCGCCAGTACTCCCTGTGCGGGCCGCCTGATGCCGACTTTCTGCGCATCGCCGTCCTGCGGGAACCCGAGTCGAGAGGCGGCTCGGCTTGGTTGCACAGCCATGCGGTCGAAGGCACGACGCTTCGGGTCAGCGGTCTGCGGAACCATTTTGGTTTCACGGGCGGTGATCCGGTTGTCTTCGTCGCCGGAGGGATCGGGATCACGCCGATCAGCGCCATGATCGCCGAGGCACATTCACAAGGCGTACCATGGGAACTCCACTACGCCGGGCGCAGCGTTGAGAATATGGCATTTGCCGCCGAGCTCACTCGCTACGGCGATCGCGTCGACATTTATCCGTCGCGAACCAGGCGGCTCGACGTCCCGGAGCTGCTTCAGCGGCTGTCCCCGGGCACCTGCGTCTACGCCTGCGGGCCCTCCCGTCTGCTGTCCGCGCTCGAGGATGCCGCACCCGCTCACGTTCTTCTGAGGACTGAACGATTCGCCGCTGAGGACATCGACACCTCTCAAAACGTGGCGTTCGAGGTCAGGAGTGCGAGATCGGGAATCCGACGGACCGTACGCGCCGATCAAAGCATCCTCGCTGCCCTCCGCGACGCGGGTATCCAGCAGATATCCCAGTGCGAGGAGGGCGTGTGCGGCACCTGTGAGACCACTGTCTTGGAAGGCATCCCCGAGCACCGCGACATGCTGCTGACCGACGAGGAGCGCGCCGAGAACACCACGATGATGATCTGCGTTTCCCGAGCGAAGACAACACACCTGACGCTGGATCTCTAATCTCGCAATCGGAAGAGCCTCGGGGCCGACCCCAAGGTTGAAGTCCACAAAGGAGCCGAGGTTGAACACGCTCTTCACCCCGTACTCTCTCAGGTCGCTGACGATCCCGAACCGGATCTGGATGTCGGCGATGTGCCAGTACAGTGCGGCGCCCGAAGGCGAGCAGGCAGGCGTCGCGACGGACTGGCACTTCGCCCACCTCGCCGCGCGCGCCGCGGGTGGTACCGGTCTGATCCTCACCGAGGGCACGGCGGTCAGCCCCGAGGGCCGGATCAGCCCCTACGACCTGGGCATCTGGAACCGGACGCAGGTCGACGCCTTCCGCCGTATCACGTCGTTCCTGAAGTCCCAGGGCACGGTAGCCGGGATCCAGCTGGCGCACGCCGGCCGCAAGGCTTGCCTGGAGCGCCCCTGGGTCGACGGCGGACGCCGACTCGCACCGGACGAACCGCACGGCTGGACGCCGGTCGGTCCCAGTGCGATCCCGTTCAGCGAGTCCTCGTCCGTCCCGGAGGCATTGACCCGGACGCGAATCGGCGAGATCGTCCAGGAGTTCGCGGCGGCCGCGGAACGTGCCCGGGAAGCCGGGTTCGAGGTCGCCGAGATCCAAGGTGCGCACGGCTATCTGATCCACCAGTTCCTGTCGCCCCACAGCAACCATCGCACCGATGAGTACGGTGGTTCGTTCGAGGGCCGGACGCGGTTCGCCTTGGAGGTCGTCGACGCGGTTCGGAAGGTGTGGCCGGAGGACCTGCCAGTGTTCTTCCGTATCTCCGCGACCGACTGGCTCGCCGAGAACCCCGACGACGACCGCGAGGGCTGGACAGCCGACGACACCGTCCGCTTCGCCAACGAGCTGCAGGCGCACGGCGTGGACCTGATGGACGTCTCCACCGGCGCCAACGTGGCCGATGCGAAGATTATCCCGGGTCCTGGTTACCAGGTGCCGTTCGCCGAGCGGGTCCGCACCGAGGCCGGGATGCCGGTGGCTGCCGTCGGATTGATCACCAAGCCTGCGCAGGCACAGGAGATCATCACCTCGGGCAAGGCTGATGCGGTTCTCCTGGCCCGCGAGCTGCTGCGCGACCCGTACTGGGCGCGTCGAGCCGCGACCGAGCTCGGGGGCACGGTCCGGACGCCGGTGCAGTACAACCGTGCACAACGGTGACGCCCACCCCCGTCGGACGATGCAGCGTGCACGCTCGCTCGCCTGGTGCTATCTCAAAGCCAGGGTGCACCGGGTCGCCAGGCTGCCTGTCAACCCGCGCCTCGGAGCGGATCTGTCCTCGATCGCTCTGCCCGACCACCTTGCAGCGGAGGTGCCAAGTGGGGCGAGTGTCGCGCCATCAACCCGATTTCGCCGCCTACGGCGAGAACATCCTGAAGATGCGGCTGTCCGCTCATCCCGCCGTGGAGCAGCGCCACCACGCCGACCTGATCGACGCCGCCCACCGATCCGATCCGCAACACGAGGGGGCGCCGCGATGACCGTCATCTCCGGCCACGAACCAGACCTGAGCAACGGTGCAACCAACAACATCTCGGAGCCGGAACCCCTCGGCACCGACGAAAAATCCGCTGGCGGTAGCCCGGGAGTCGTGGGCGTGCCCACGGTCATCGCCGGCGCCATCGGCCTCGGCCTGGTCAACATCGGCGCGCTGCCTGGCGGCGCCGCCGGCGCCACGCTCGCCATCCTCAGCACCTGTACCGCCGTGGGACTGTTGATCACCACGGTCTGGGCCGCGGCCCTCGGTCAGAACGCCTCGGCCAGCCTGTTCGGCGTGTTCTTCGGCTTCTACGCCAGCTACGCGGCCCTCGTGCTGGGCCTGTCCCACGATTGGTTCGGCACCTCAGCGGTTTCGGCCACCGACGCCCAGGTCGCCTGGCTGTGGTGCTGGTTGATCACCATCGTCGTGGTCACCCTCGTGACCCTCCGCCTGCCGTCCAGTCTCACCCTCCAACTGGGCCTGGTCGACGTTGCGCTCGCCCTGCTGCTCGCCGGCACCATGAGCGGAGCCACCAGCCTCATCCGCGTCGGCGGTGCCTTTGTCTTCGCCTTCGTCGCGGTTACGGTCTATCTCTACGCCGACCTCATGTTCATCGCCACCGGCGGCTGCAGCCTTCCCCTCGGCCGCCCCCTGATCACCCGCTGACACCACCGGTAGCCACAGTCCAGGCGGAGCTGGGCACCGACGTCATTCCGATCCGCAACGCACCGGCCGGCCCGGCGACGCTGGCCGTTCGGTACGGCAACGGCAGCGGCAGCCCGCAGACGATCCACATCAGCGTCAACGGCACGCTCCAGTAGCTGTCCGTGCCCAGCCTGGCCAGTTGGGACGACTGGGTGGTGGTGACCGTGCCGGTCACGTTGAACGCGGGCGCGAACACGCTCGAGGTCGCCGTCGCCGACGGGGGACACCGCGCGGGTGAACGTCGACTACCGATTGCTGGGGATCACCATCGTCGATGTCAAGGATTACTTTGCCGAATTCAGGTCCATACCTTTGCCTGATGGAGAAATAATCTTGTCGTCCACCGTACGCCGCTTGGCATGGTCCCTCTCCTTGAGGCCGACGTGCTGAGCCACCTGGCGTAGCCGAATCGTCGGCTTCGTCAGCTGCCTCGGGGTGACCCGGGGTGAGTCCGCTGAGCCGCGGGAACTGCGCAAGCGTAACCGGTTGCTGGAGCAAGAGAACGAGGTGCTGCGCAAGGCGGCCGCCTATCTGGCGCAGGGCAATCTGCCGGGAAAATAGCCTTCCCGCTCGTCCGTGACCTGGCCGCGGCCGGCGCGCCGAACGTGACGTGGCTGACCGACATCACCGAACACCCCACCGGCGAGGGCAGCTGTATCTGTGTGCGGTCAAGGACTGCTACTCCAACAAGATCGTCCGGTACTCGATCGGCTCCCACATGAGATCGTCACTCGCGGTGGCCGCGCTGCGCAACGCGATCGCACTCCGTAACCGCGCGGCGTCATCGTGCACTCCGACCGGGGCGCCCAGTTCCGATCCACAAGCTACCGGCGCCTGCTGCGCGCCCACAGGCTGACCGGATCGATGGGCCGGGTCGGCGCCTGCGGCGACAACGCCGCCATGGAATCGTTCTTTTCCCTGCTGCAAAAGAACGTTCTCGACACCCGACGGTGGCCGACCCGCGACGAACTCCGCCTGGCCATCGTCACCTGGATCGAGACGAAATACCACCGCAAACGCGTCAACGAGGCCTGGGCAAGCTCACCCCCATTGAGTTTGAGACCATCTACACCGCCGCAGCAGCGGCCAGAGTGTGCTGCGACAGCGCAGCATCCCGGTCGGTCGCTTCGCCACCCCGCACGAAACCGCGGCGGCCGCCGTCTGCTTGGCCGCCGCGGACGGCCGCCGCCCACGATCCTCGCCGAGAGCGGAGGCGAAGTCGTCTGGTAGAGGCGAATCGCCCGGGTCGCCGGGTGCCGCGAGCCGATGATCAGGTGAACAGCCGCTGGACTTTTTCGTACGCCAGGTGTGCTGCCTCCTCGACCGGCAAGGCGCGGAAGGCCGGGTTGCCGATCTCCGCGGTGTAGACGCCGTCGTATCCGGACTCGGAGAGGACGCGGATCGCCGAACGGAGGTCGAACGCGCCGTCTCCGGGGAGCAACCGGGTGTTGCGGGAGACGGTGAGCAGGTCGCCGGAGACGGTGGCGGGGCCGTCGTTGAGCTGGACGGCGACAATGCGGTCCGGCGGGATCCGCGCGAGGTCCGCAACGCGGCCGCCGGCGGTGAAGAAGTGCCAGGTGTCCAGTAGAAGACCTGCATTGGGTGCGTCGGCGAGTTCCAGAAGGTGCAGCGCGGTGGGGACGTCGCGGATAGCCGACCACGGGAAGGGCTCCACGGCGATGCGCAGCCCGTGAACGGCGGCTCGGGCGCAGCGTTCGCGCAAGGCCGCGGCGGCGCGAGCGAAATCGAGTGGGCCCGGGTGGTACTCGCCTGCTGAGAGGTAGCGCGCGCCGACTTGATCGGCGAGGGCGAAGGCGCGTTGTTCGGTCGAGGCGACCGCGGCCGGGTCGGTGCCGCGTGCCCAGCCGGACAGGAACTCGATCTCGACGAGTTCCAGTCCGTGCCGGCGAATCGGGTCCATCGGTGAGTTCGTGGAGAGATCGTTGGTGTTCAAGCCGATTCCGCTGAATCCGGCGCCGGCCGCGGCAGCACAGCGATCGGCCAGGGAGAAGCGGGCCGGTTCGGTGAAGCCGGCGCCCGAGAGCGTGACGTGACTCGCCACCAGTGCGAGGCTCACGTCCGGTCCGCCGCGCGTGCGTGGAGGCCGTCGAGTGCCATGACGTAGCCGTGCCAGCCGGCGCCGGCGAGGTAGAGGTCGGCGATTTCGGCGAAGACGTCTTCGCGTCGCCAGGGTTCGCGTCCGAGCGGGTTGGACAGGTGCACGATCGCGAGGTCCAGTCCGGAGTCGGAAAGGGCGTCGCGCAAGGACAGGCCGTAATTCGTGAGCCCGGCGGGGTTGCAGATGATCGCGTCGGCGTCGTCTTGGCGTTCCTGCAGCCAGTCGATGAGCCGGCCCTCGCAGTTGGCTTGGACGTGGTCGACCTTCACGTCGAGCTCGCCGGCTCGGGTGTCGATCCGGGAGGTCACCTCGGTGAGCGGGTGGGTGCCGTAGAAGCGGGGGTCTCTCTTGCCGAGCCGGTTGAGGTTCGGGCCTTGGAGCACGAGCACGTGCACGGGGTTCTCCTTCGGTTGCATCAGGGGATCGGCGGCAACTGCGCGCCCGCGCAGACGTGGAGTACCTCGCCGGTGATGTTGCGTGCGCGGTCCGACGCCAGGAACACCACGGCGTTCGCGACGTCGATCGGCTCGATGAGCCTGCGCAACGGCGTGAACGCCTTGTAGCGCTCGATCATCCGGTCCAGGTCGACGATGTCGGTGCGCTGCTGGTTGAAGGGCGTGCGCACGAAACTGGGCGCGACCGCGTTCGCCCGCACACCGAGCGGGCCGAGCTCGACGGCCATCGACACCGTCAAGCCCACCAGCGCGGCTTTCGAACTCGCGTACGACGTGTTGGCCGAACCGCCGTGCCACGCGCGGGAGCTGATGTTCACGACGCTGCCGGATCCCTGCGCACGCCAGAGCGGCACCGCGGCCCGGCAGAGCAGCATCGGGCCTTTGACGTTGACGGCCATCGTCGCGTCCCAGTCCGGTTCGGGAGTGGTCTCGAGCGGATGCGCGCGTTCTATCCCGGCACTGTTGACCACCACGTCGAGGCGGCCGAACCGTTGCGCCACCTCGTCGACGAGCCGCTGGACCTCGCCGGCGTCGGTGAGGTCCGCGGGCACCACCACGGGTGATCCCCCGACAGCCGTCGCGGCGGCTTCCGCGGCGGCCCCGTCGCGGTCAGCCAGCACGAGCCGGTACCCATCGGCTGCCAGTTCCCGAGCGATCACCGACCCCAGGCCGCCGCCGGCGCCGGTCACGATCGCGACCTTCTCCACGTGCACTCCTTCTGTACCCATCACCGCTCGGCCGGGACGGCCGTGGCTGTTGTGCGACGCGCGCCGAGCTGCGCGGTCGGGATCCGGTAGGTCTCCTTGCCCACTAGCACCGCGATCGCCGACACCAGGCAGATCACACAGGTGTAGATCGACACGGGTATCCACCCGGAGGGCGAGTGCCCGGCGACGCTCGCGGTGATCAGGGGCGTGAGACCGGCGGTCGCGAAGCCGAACTGAGTGCCGATCGCCATGCCCGACAGCCGGACGCCGGTGGGGAACATCTCGGCGTAAGTCGCCGGCCACACCGCGAGAGTTGCGGAGAAGGCAACGCCGAGCAGCAGGACGCCGGTCACGGCGACCATGGCGACATCGGCCGTGGAGATCGACCACAGGAACGCCGCCGTCAGCACCGCGCAGCCCGCGATGCCGCCGACGAACATCGGCTTGCGACCGTGACGGTCCGACACCAGCGCGAGTAGCGGCACGGTGACGACGGCGAGTGCGTTGCCGCCCGCGGTGACCCACAGCAGGACGGTCTTCGACATGCCGATCCCGTACACGTCGTCCGTGGCGAACGTGAGCGCGAAGACTGCGAAGATGGTGCCGATGTTGGCGATGAGAGCGGCGAAGAACACCCGCACGACCTGCCGGCTGTGGTGGCGGAACAGTTCGGCCACCGGCAGCCGGCGCACGTCGCCGCGTTCGACTTCTTCTGTGAACAACGGGGTTTCGTCGAGCCGTCGCCGGATCAGGAAGCCCAGCACGACCATCACGGCGGACACGAGGAACGGGATGCGCCAGCCCCAGGAGTACAGCGCGGCATCGTCGAGGCCCGCGGCCAGCGGGATGAACACCGCACTCGCCACGACCTGGCCGGCCTGGGAGCCGCCGAGCGTCCAGCTGGTGACGAAGGCGCGGCGGTGGTCGGGCGCGTGCTCGAAGGACATGGAGTTCGCGCCGGCCTGCTCGCCGGACGCCGAGACACCCTGCAGCAGCCGGAGCAGCACCAGCAGCGCGGGTGCGGCGACGCCGATCTGTCCGTAACCGGGCAAGCAGCCGACGAGGAACGTCGAGGTCCCCATCAGCAGCAGACTCGCGACCATCACCTTCTTGCGCCCCAGACGATCACCGAGGTGCCCCATGAAGAACGAGCCGACGGGCCGGGCGAGGTATCCGACGCCGAAGGTCGCCAGTGATGCCAGCACCGCGGCGGTCGCGTTGCCCTGGGGGAAGAACACTTTGGGAAAGATGAGGGCGGCGGCAGAGGCGTAGACGAAGAAGTCGTAGTACTCCAACGCGCTGCCGATCCAGGCGGCGATCGCGGCCTTCTTCGGGGTGCGCTCGAACAGCGGGGGTGCAGTGGCCCCCGGGGCATCGTCGACCATCGCGGGGCTCCTCTCTGTGGGTGCTTCGGTTGTCCTGCACGGTTTCCGCGGTCCGTTGCCTGGAACGTAGGAGGCCCACCCGACGACGGCAAGCGTTTGCCAGATTTTGCCAACCCTGGCTACGGTGGCGCCTGGAACAGACAGGAGCCCTTCCGATGACCGTGCGCGAGCCGACCGAGCCCACCGGCGTCGGGAGCCGTCCCCGCCCGGCGACGTTGACCGACGTCGCCCGCGTCGCCGGGGTCGCGCCCTCGACGGTGTCGCGGGCGTTCACCAAACCCGGGCGCGTGAACGCCGCTACGTGCGAACACGTGCTGCGGGTCGCGGCCGAACTCGGGTACCGCCCGAACCCCGCGGCCCGGGCGTTGGAGTCAGGCCGGACCTCGACGCTCGGGCTGGTCGTCTCCGACATCACCAACCCGCACTTCTTCGCCCTGGTGCGCGGGGCGGAACGGCAGGCCTCGACGGCGGGGTTCACGTTGCTGCTGGGCGATACGCAGCAGTCGCCGCAGACCGAACGGACGGTGGTGGACCGGATCCACGCATCCGTCGACGGGCTGATCCTCGCCGCCAGCCGGCTGCCGCCGGCGGAGTTGCGCGCCTACGCGGCCACGAAACCGCTGGTGCTGATCAACCGTCAGGCCGAGGACGTCACGAGCGTCGTCACCGACCACGTCGACGGCCCGCGGCAGATCGTCGAGCACCTGCACTCGCTCGGGCACCGCGCGCTCGTGTTCCTGAGCGGGCCGCGGGAATCGTGGTCCGGGGCCCAGCGCTGGGCCGTCATCCGCGACACCGCGAAGTCGCTCGGCATCGCGGCGACGCGCCTCGGCCCGTTCCCGCCGTCGATGGCGGGTGGGCCGGCCGCCGCCGACGCGGCCATCGGAACCGCCGCCACCGCGGTGATCGCCCACAACGACCTGCTCGCGATCGGGGCCTTGCGGCGGTTCAGCGACCGTGGCCTCGCCGTGCCCGGCGACATCAGCGTGGTTGGCTTCGACGACATCTTCGGCGCCGACTTCTGCGCTCCGCCGCTCACCACGCTCACCGGCCCCCTCGACGAGGCCGGCCGCAAGGCCGTGGAGATCCTGGTGACACAGCCGGAAGCCACCGTGCGCGCGCCCCGGTTCTCGCTCCCTTCGCACTTGAAGATCCGGGAGTCGACCGGGCCCGCGCGGCCGCGTGCGTGACTCCGCCCGGCACCAGGTCGTCGGTGAAGGGCGGCTACCTCGCGGCATGGCGGGCGGCGAGATAGCCGAAGATCAGGCCCGCGCCCACCTGGCAACCCGCGCCGGGGTATTCCGACGCCATGACCGAGTCCGCGTCGTTGCCGCAGGCGTAGAGGCGCGGGATCGGATTCCGGTGCCGGTCGAGGACCCGAGCGTCGGGATCGGTCCGCAGTCCCAGCGCTGTGGCCAACGGGGTGTTGCCGACTGGTGGGCCAACAGCATCTGCCGGATGGAGCCCGGCGTGGTCGAGCTCCGGGGGATCCCGGTGCAGGAGCTGATCGGCCACCGCGGTCTGGTGTCCACGATCTGGCTGATGGTCCGCGGCAGCAGCCCGACCACCGCCGAGGCCGCGCTGCTGGAGGCGGCGATGGTCGCCTCGGTCGACCACGGCCCGCAGGCACCTTCCATCGCCATCGCCAGGATGACGGCCACGTGCGGCGTCGGCATGAACAACGCCATCGCGTCCGGCGTCAACGCCCTCGGCGACTCCCACGGTGGCGCCGGACAGCAGTGCGTGGAACTGCTGTCCGACATCGTGGCGCGGGAGTCGGCAGGAGCGGCTCTCGACGCTGCGACGGCGGAAGTGGTCGCCGAGTACCGTGCGCGCGACCCGTACCTGCCCGGGTTCGGTCACCGTTTCCACCCGGTCGATCCCCGGCGTGATCCGCTGCTCGGCCTCGTTGACGAGGCGGTGTCGGCGGGAATCGTCGAGGGCAGGCACGTGGCGGCTGCTCGGGCGGTCGAGACGGAGCTGAACCGAGGGCGACGCGAGCCCGTGCCGATGAACATCGACGGAGCCACCGCGGTGATCTACGCCGAGCTCGGATTCCCGCCGGAGCTCGCGCGGGGCCTGTTCGTGTTGAGCCGCAGCGTGGGCATCCTCGCGCACGCCTGGGAGGAAACGAATTCCGGTCGGCGCAACAAGGGCCCGATGCCGACTTCGATCCTGCCCACCTATCGCTGAGACGGGACGCTGATGCACCTCGCCGTCCTCCACGGTCCGAACCTCAACCTGCTGGGGGAGCGCCGCCCGGAAAAGTACGGGACCACTACGCTCGCCGAAATCACCGCCGACGTCGACCGGACCGCGGCGCGATGGGGCGCCACGGCCGTTCACTACCAGTCGAACCACGAAGGCGCGATGGTGGACTGGGTGCACGCCCACCGCGACGCGGTCGACGCGATCGTGATCAACCCGGCCGGGCTCACCCCGGTGGCCTACTCGCTCCTCGACGCCATCCGGGACACCGATCGCCCGTTCGCCGTCGTGCACATCTCTCAGTGGCACGCCCTCGACGGCAAGGAGCGCAACGACATCTTCGCCTCTTCGGCCGCCGTGTACCTGGCCGGCGCGGGCTGGCACGGCTACGCCCTGGCCGTCGAGGCACTCGTCTTCAAGCTTGAAAGTCGGGTGACTACTCAAGGCCCTCGATGAGGGAAGAGCCGGCGTCGCGGAGCACCTGCGAGACGCCTGCCGCGCCGCAGCCGGTGTGCCGGAGGGCGTGTATTACGACACCGCATTCGGACCTGCCTCGGTGCGTATTCACGAGCTCGCCGTTGCCGCGGAGCTGCGGGATCCGCTCGGCATCGAGCAGGCTGCGGCCTGGCACCCGCCGGCAACGCTGCCGGCGGGACGCCGCTCTCACTACTGCATCGAGCTGGCGAGCGCGCAGCTCTCCCTCGGAGGCCACGAGGATGCCTACCTGCCGCTACAGGGTGCCCGCCGGGTCGCACCCGAGCACACCCGTGCTCCCGGTTCGCCGGACCCTTTCGGCGCTGCTGCGCACCCATGGCTCGTCAAGTTCCGGACTGCTCGACTTGCAGCGTGGGTCCGCGCCCGCTGACCCAGGCAGGGCGGGAGTGTCGCGTCGAGCGAACCGATCGACAGCAGGATGCCCCCACCTGCATAAACACGGCGAAATGGGCCGTCTGGGTTACCGTTCAAGCCAGCAGCAATGACGGTGCGTGTCCGCGTGACCGGACGAGCGGTCATGGTTGAGGCCGCCAGCGGTGGACGGGAGGTCCAGTTCTCGACGTCCCGATCCGTCTGCGCGCCGTCAAGCCGGCCTTTGACGGCTGGAACGATTTCGATGCCGAGATCGAAACCGCTTCGGGAGCCGATGCCATGCTCACGACAGTCCGAACTGCTGCTGCCGCAGTGCGGCGGATCAGGGACGGCGCAGCCCAGGGAATCGACGTATCGTCCGACATCACAGTTTTAGCTGATACTGATGGAGCTGCGATCTTCACCAACCCGTTGCAGTACGTCGTGCCGCCCGAGCCAGCCCTGGTCATCGAGTTGCGGGAGGAGGTGCTGCCTGCCCTCCATCGGGCGGCGATCGGGGATCAACTCCGTCATCCCGCCCGGCCGAGGCCGACGAATGCTCGTGAAGGCCACCTCCGGCTCCCAGCGCCTACTCACGAGTGAGTTGTAGCGATAGACCACCCAGCGCGCGACCAACCGGAACCGGCCCCCCGGCCAGGTGCAGGCTCATCCGCCCAGCCCCTCGACCGGAGCCGCTTACCCGTGGCCCGGCGATCCGCTCAGCTGGTTCCGTCTTCTTTCATGTGCCGGATGGTCTCGCCTCCCTTGTGGTGGCCGGCGCGGCCGAACAGCGTTTCGAGGACCCGCTCGAGTTTGTGCACGGCGCCGTTGAACGCCTCGGCCACCGAGCCCGCGTAGTTCGTGACAGCAACCGGCTTCCGCCCGGCAGGGGTTGCTTCGATCACGCATCGCAGGTCTTCACCGTCGGTGCCCCTGCCCATTTCGTCGCTCAGGTGGACGTCCAGCGTTGTCAGGTGGTCGCTGAACCGCGCCAGCTTCGATTTGAGCTCGGCTTCGAGGCGCTCGATCAATTCCTCATCGCCGCGCAAGTTGCTGTCGGTGCTCATCTGGATCAGCATTCCGCACTTCCCTTCTCCGGACCCGCCGCGATCTGCGAAACCGCGTGTCGGACTCTCTCGAAGCCGACCTGAAGGAGCTAACACCATGGCGGACTCAACGTCCCGTTCAGTTTGTGAGGACCTGAGACAAGACAGGCGCGTGCTCGCCCCGCCCGGTGCTCACGAGTGGCGGAGTAGAGCGGCGAACCCGTCGGGGAGGTCGATCCGCTCGTCCATCACCACCACGTCGGCCCCCACGGCCACCGCCGCGAACGGCAGGGCCTCGTCGGCCCGGTGCGGGGTGGGGTCCGTGGCGCCGAGCGCGGCCAGCCGGGACTCGGTCACCCCGACCTGCGCGGGTTGGGGGCCGGTCAGCACCTCGGCGTTACCCGGGTCGCCGACCAGCAGGGTCACCACGTTCGCCTCGGCCAGCGCGCCGGTGACGCCTTCCAATCCGACTACGGCGAGGCCGGACCCACGACCGAGTTCGGCCCGGACGCGCTCGGCGAGGTCGTCCAGCTCGGCGAGGTGCCAGCCGGCGATCAGTTCGTGGATCCGCTCGTCGAGTTCGGCCCGGTCGGCGCCCGCTGCGCGACCGCCGGCTTCGGTCTCGGTGGTGATCCTGCGGACCGCTTCCGGCAGCAGGTTGTGCAGCTCGGCTCGCGACTGGACCTCACCGGCCAGCACGACCAGCCGGGCGCCGGTGCGTTCGACGGTCTTGGTGATGTGCGCGGCGACGTCCTCGAGGTTGTGCCGCACAGTCTCCTCGATGCGGTTCTGCAGATCTCGATGATCCACGCCGCCCGTGCGCGCCTTGTGTACCTCCTCGTCACGGCCCTGAACCGTTTCCTCGCGCGTGGTGCCGTCGGGGTGGTGCACCTCGACGTTCGCGCCGAGGCGGTCCACGAGTACCACGAGGTGTTCGGGCGCGTCCGCGCTGTGCGTGATCACAGGCAGGAAGTACGGCAGATCCGAGTACCTGGCTTCCTGGGTGGCGGGCGGGGCCGGGAGCCGGCGGTCGGCGACGACCTCACCGTGCGCGGCGATCACGCTCCGCCCGGCCCTGCCGACCGGGGGTGTGCCGGCCTCGACAATGCGCAGGATCGCCGCCACGCTCGGTGCGTCGGCGCCCTGCTCGGTCAGCGCGGCCTCGATCTCCCTGAGCCGCAGCCGAAGCTGCTTCGCGGCGTCCGCGGTGTCGTGCGATTCGTCGAAGTGCACGGACACAAACGGCCCGGTTGTGGTGGTCAGCGGGCGCAGGCCAATGGTGTCCACAGGGGACTCCTCTCAGTTTCTCGACGGCAGCAGCTCCTGGACCTTCGTCTTGAGGCTTCGGGCGACCAGGTGCCACGCGGCGGGGTCGCCCTTGAGCACTGCCTCGGTCATGGACGTGGACTGCTCGAACGTCGCGTGCGGGGAATCGGCGGAACCTCCGGGTCGCAGCGTACGTCGAGGAGGGTCGGTACGTCAGCGTCCAGCGCCGGGGCCCAGGGATGGCCGAGTCACTCGGGGTCGTCGACGGCGATTCCGCCGAGCCCGATGCTGCGCGCGAAGTCCGCATACGGGACTCTGGGCAGAGTCTGCGACGGATCAAACTTCGGTGCGCCGCCCATCGCCCGCAGCTCCCGATGACCTGGTTGAGGTCGTCGGGAAAATGCACACGACGCACCGCTGGTCGGTCCAGAGCTCACGGTCGCGCGCGAGGGTGACCGGAAACCTCGCCTCGGTGCGGCGGTCGGAGGAGTGCGGTTTCGGCCAGTCCAGAGCGTGTCCTATGCCGAGCGGTTCTCCCAGCCGGTCCTCGCCGGCGATGAGTGTGCGCATCGGCTCGGACGCGACGCTCCAACGCCCTTGCCCCAGTAAGAGCATCAGGCGAGGGCGGTGATCCCGTACTTCGCCACGATCGTCGTGACGGCGGTCAACGGCTCCATTTGGCACAGCCGAAATACTGGCGGTGACCGGTGCCCGGCGAACTGATGAGCAGCAGTGGTCACTGCTGCCCGGCGAAGCGGGCGTGGCTGCGGCGCATCGGAAGTCGCGTGACGCCGGGAGCACACGCACCCGCTGCGCGCGCCGGCGCTGGAACGGACGCCCGGGGTGCCTTTGCTCCAGGAACAGCGCGCGCCCGTGATGGGTCCGTTGGCGAAACTCAGCGGGCACCAAAGGAGCAAAGAATGGTCACAGGCGACGTTGACTGCTGAGTCAGCCCCAGCGCTTGCTGACCGGTTGCGACGGATGTGAGGCTCGGCGAGGGCGGGGTAGCGGAGACGATCACCGGTGCGGTGGGCGCGGAGCCCGGCAACGTCGCGGCGAAGGCGGCGGCGGACTCCGTGACCGGGCGGTTCACACGACCCGAGGGGGTCGATGACCTGGTGGCTTTCCTGGCCAGCGGCCGCGTCGGCAAACTGATGGGGGTCCGGCATCATCATCGACGGCAGCATGACCCAGACGATCTGACTCGGACGATCCGACCGCGAAGAGGTAGTGCCTTTCGGGTGGCTCACGCCGGGTCTGACCTGGCGATCAGCCCCGCTAGGGGCGTGATCGGGACCGCTTTGCCACGCAACGTCTCGGCTGCCACGATGGCGCTCGACGCTGGGAGGTGTCACTCATGGTCGACAGATTGAGCACCGATGATCAGCTCGCCATCCTCGAACTAGCCGCCCGCTACTGGCAGGCGGTCGACACCGGCGACCTGCTGGGCTTCGCCAACACTTTCACTCCCGACGGTGAGCTCGAAAACTTCGCGGGCGTCACCAAAGGCCGTAAGGCGCTTGCCCAGTGGCTGAAGGACTTCGAGCCCGAGCGGCTCGGTAACCGGCACTACACCGTGAACCATCTCATCATCAAGATCGATACCGACACCGCGAGCGTCTGGAGCTACCTCGTCGTGACGTCGGTCGAGCCGCCGAAGCAGAACACACCTCGTGTCGCCGCACTCGCCCGGTTCGACGACCGGGTCGTGCGCGTGGACGGCGAGTGGCTCTTCGCGCACCGCACCATGACCGTGTTCGGCGCCTGACCCGACCAGTACTTCCCAGCCGACCGAAAGGAACTGGTCGACGAGGTGCAGGTCGCTGACTTGGTCGCCACTCGATTCGGCAGGGCTACCGGACGCGTGAACTGGGGCCAACCCCTTAAAGCCGCGAACGTCGCGACGGATTGGATCACGTGAAGCACAACTACGGGCTCTCCTGAGTGGTGGATGAGGTCACCGTCCGCCGGCGCGGTCGGACCCACACGATCTTTCCTCGACGAGCTCTGCCTGAAACTGTTGCTGGCCTGGCTGGCCCAAACGCCACGAACACTGGCCGGCCGGCACCAACACGCACCTGCGGACCACCGCCCACAGCGTCTTCACCCTCGGCGACCCGGGCCATCGCGACCACCAGGCTCGCCCGGATCTTCCGCATGGTCGAGGTCCAGGCCCAGCAGCTGCGAGGTGGCTGCCACCGGCCGGCCGCAACGGCGCAACGCGTGCCCGTCGAGGTCCGTGGCCGCCAGCTCCTATCGGCGACGTCGGCAGCGTGCCGGGCCTGGTTCACGGCCGAGGGTCACCGCGAGCCGCCGTGCCACTGCACCGACCGACGGTAAGGTGTTCCTTCGGGCGGGCAGTCCGACAGGGCAGGAGGTGCGCAGCAGCCGTGAGCTGTTCCGCAACTGACACGGGGGTGTGCGATGGCTGACCGTCCGATTCTGGTGCTGGCCGCCACCGGCGGGCAGGGGCGTGCCGTCACCGCGGCGCTCCTGGACCGCGGCGCCGAGGTGCGGGCGCTGGTGCGTGATCCTGGCAGCCCGGGTGCACAGGCTCTGAGCCGGCGCGGTGTCGAGGTCGTTTCCGGCTTGCTGGAGGACGTCGATTCCCTCACCGGCGCCATGCGCGGCGTGGCAGGCGTGTTCGCGTTGACCACGCCGTTCGAGTCGGGGGTGGAGGCCGAGGTGGCCCAGGGGCGGGCGATTCTCGCGGCCGTGCGCGAGGCGGACGTGCCGCACCTCGTGTTCAGCTCGGTCGCCGGCGCCGCTCAGCGGACTGGGGTTCCGCATTTCGAAAGCAAAGCGATCGTGGAGTCCGAGGTCCGTGCGAGCGGGGTCCCCTACACGATCCTGGGGCCCACGTACTTCTTCGACAACGCTCTCGGTGATCAGGAACGGATTCTAGCGGGATCACTCGACCTCCCGTTGCCGAGTGACCGGCCGCTGCAGCAGCTCGCGCGCTCCGATCACGGCGCGTTCGCCGCCCAGGTGCTGGTGCACGCCGGCAAGTATGCCGGCCGGCGAATCGAGCTCGCCAGCGACGCCCCTACACCGGCGGAGATGTCGCGCTCGCTGAGCGCCGCCGTCGGCCTTGAGGTGCGCCACAACCGGTATCCCCTCGAGTCCATCCGCAATCCGGACATGCACGCGATGTGGGAGTTTCTCAACGGACCGGGCTACCAGGTGGACATCACCGCGCTGCACGCCGCCCATCCGGAGATCGAGTGGACTTCCTTCGCCACCTGGGCTCAGCGGGTCTTCGCGTCCGGATCGTGAACGTCGCGCCTGCCTCGCGCGAACATCGACGCCGCGTAGGGTCAGATTTGTTCCGTCGGCTGATGGGGAAGGTCGTACAGGGCGGGGTTGTCTCGTAGCGGCACCTCGGCACGGTCGCCAGCGCCCATCCGCGAGCACGGCGAACAGCATGGAGCCCATGCCGTATGGGTCGTAGATCCCGGTCAGCGGCCCGGGCCAGGGGGAGCGCGGCCTTGAATTCCGGGCGCACCCGGATCCGGGTGCTGATCTTCTCGCAGAATACGCGCGCGCACTTCGCCGTCGCCAGCGCGTCGAGCTGGCTGTGCGTGGCCGGCGAGCACCCGCGCGGCGAACAGGCCCGCGACGCTGCCACTGAGGACACACGCTTGTATCGAAGTGCTCGGGTGCGGTCTCGGGCGGTGCCAGGTTCACGACCTGCCAGAAGAGGGCGACGTGTGACTCGGCCATCCTCCCACGCGGGTGTGCGCAAGAGCGAAGCTAGCCGTGGCCGGGTTGCGAAGCCGTCGTCCGGAGCCGACCCGGTACGTTCGGGCGGCGGGCGCGCACGTCGGACGCCGCGGGCTGCGTGCCGGCCGGGCCGTCGGTCGCGAAAGGTCCGTCGCGCGAAGGTGCCGGAACTCCGGCGGTTCGAGCGCGAACTCCGCGGCGTTGCGGGAGAGATCGGCGTCGACGCTCGAAGAGCTCGAAGTACCGGTCGGGGGCGCTGAGTTCGCGGTAGGCGGTCCACCTCCGTGCGCACGTGCGCTGCCGCGAAAGGCCCACGCGCGCGAGGGCCTTCAGGAACTCCGCCGAGTTCTCCGACGGCACGTGATAGCAGACCTCGACGAGCACGGCCCGGCTGACGAGTCGAGCTCTTCCTCTTTGCCGATGAGGATGCCGATCTCGGTTCGGGCCACGGCATCACCACGGTCCGGTCCAGTGCGCCCGTACTCGGGTGGATCGGCAGCACCACCAGGGAAATGGCGCCGAACACGAGCAGCACGGCCGAGACCGTCAGCGTTGCGGCCACGCCGAGGCCGGCGTAACCGCGCCAGATCGACCGAAGGTCGGTCCGTGCTCGACCTGCCGGGCCGGATGCATACCGGCAACACACGAACGTGGTCCGAGCGGTCGATGGCACCCGGAAGCATTTCAACCCAGCCGTTTCCCGAGTTACCGGGCGCTAGACTCGCCCGATGAGCGAACGCGTCGAGGTCACCCGCACGGGCCCGATGGAGTACCGGGCGGTCGTGCAGGACGGGCTGGACACCACGCAGCACCGGATCACCATGTCGCACGCGGTGCTGGACGACCTGCTGATACCTGACCTCGACACGCACCGCGTGGCGAGGGAGACGGTCAAGTACCTGCTCGACCGCGAACCGGGGGACGAAATGCCGCAGGAGATCGACCTGGACCACCTGAGCAACCACGACAAGGGCTTCCTGACCGAGCTCAAGGCGCGGCTCACGAACTAGGGCGTGGCTGACAATCATCGTGTGGCTGCTCGGCTGCTGTGGGTCGTGTCGCGGTTTCAGTTGCTGTCGGGCGACCAGTGGGCGTTGATCGAGGACTTGCTGCCGGTGCGTACGGGCAAGCGCGGTCGTCCGTTCTCGAATGCGCGGGCGATGGTTGAAGGGATCATCTACCGGTTCCGCTGCGGGATCGTCTGGCGGGATGTGCCGGCGGTGTTCGGCCCGTGGCGGACGATCTGGACCTGGCATCGTCGGATGGCGGGGGAGGGCACGTGGGACACCGTGCTGCAGCGGTTGCTCACTGCTACTGACGCGGCCGGGCTGGTGGATTGGGCGGTGTCGATGAATTCCACGATCGGGAGGGCGCACTCCGGGCCGCGGCCGAGATCATCCGCCGCCACGGCCACAAGCCTGCCGACATGGTCTGGACGGACATCGAGCCCGTGGCCATCGCGGCGGCGGCGGTCAACGGCGTGGTCTGGGATTTATTGGCTGGATCGCAGAAGCTGCGTTATCCGGATTGGTGCGCATTGGTGCACCGGTGGTGATCACCGGCTCACGGTTTGCCAGAACGAACAGTGATGTTCGGCCTCGAAATCGACTTGCCGCGTGCCGTCCGTGGACAGGGATGGTAGCGGTGTTGCTGCTCGATATACGGGCCATGCCGGAGATCCGTCGCTTTCGGATTGCCGGTTTTCGCGAACGAGGTCCAGTAGCTGATCAGCGTGTGGGGCAGTGCGAACTGGGCGGGGCTGGGCGGTGCCGTTCGGGGTCCGGCGAAGCTCCCGTCGAACAGGTAGGGCAGTTCCGCGCCGTGCGCGGCACCCATCGGGAAGTTCCCGTGCCTCTCACCTTCCCTCTCCCCGTGGTCTCGCCGCTGACAACACCGGACACAGCCGAAGCGAGCAGCAGAGTCGCGACCTGCTGGTTGGTGCCGTCGTCGTACTGGTCGCCGAGGTGCCACGCCGCCGTGGACTTCGGCGGCGCTCGATCACTCACCCGCGCGGTACGGAAGCTCCAGCGTCGGCAGGTTCCTTCTTCGTGACATCCGGTTGCGTGTGGTGGGCGTGGGGTCAGCGACCGGGTTTCGCGGCTATGTCGGCTCGGCGCGGTTGGAAGGCGGCTCGGAGCTCGGCCGCGAACAGTTCGGGTTCTTCCCACGCGGCGAAGTGGCCGCCTCGCCCCGCTGCGTGGAAGTAGTCGAGGGTGGGGTATGCCTGTTCGGCCCAGCTGCGGGGGGTTTGCCAGATCTCGCCGGGAAACGTGGTGAAGCCGACCGGGACGCCGACGCCGGGTGGCGGCGCCGGGTTCTGCGCGGCGGGTGCATCGGGTCCGTAGGCCTCCCAGTACGAGCGGGCGGCCGAGGCGCCGGTGCCGGTCAGCCAGTAGGTCGTGATGTTGTCCAGGACGTGGTCGGGGGTCAGGTTGCCGGAGGGCTGCCCGTCGAGGAAGGCACGGGCGATCTTGTCGTAGGCGTCGGTGTCGTGGTCGAGCATCCAGGCGGCGAGGGCCGCGGGCGAGTCCAGGAGCGCGTAGCCGATCGTCTGCGGCCGGGTGGACTGCTCGACGAAGTAGCCGTTGCCGCTGGTCTGGAAGGTTTTGATCGCGGCCTGCGCGGCGCGTTCCTGCTCAGTGCCGGCAGGCAGGGCGGCGGGGTCGTTGAGCGCGGGCACGAGCAGGTTGGTGTGGATGCCTACGAGTCCGTCGGGTGCCTGGCGGCCCATCGCGTCGGTGACGCCGGCGCCGACGTCGCCGCCTTGGGCCACGAAGCGGGTGTAGCCGAGGCGGCGCATCAGCTCCGCCCAGGCGCGCGCGGTGCGGCCGAGGTCCCAGCCGACCTCGACTGGTTCGGCGGAGAAGCCGTAGCCGGGCAGGGACGGCACCACGAGGTGGAACGCGTCCTGGGCGAGGCCGCCGTGGTTGGTCGGGTCGGTCAGCGGACCGATTGAGTCGAGCAGCTCCATGACCGAGCCGGGCCAGCCGTGCGTCATGATCAGCGGCAGCGCGTCGTCGTGGCGCGAGCGCACGTGCAGAAAGTGGATTTCCACACCATCGATCTCGGTGGTGAACTGCGGCAGCGCGTTCAGCCGCGCCTCGACCCGGCCCAGGTCGTACCCGCTCGCCCAGTACCCGCAGACGGCCTGCATGGCGGCCAGCTGCGCGCCCTGCGTCCGGTCCTCGACGAGCTCCCGGCTCGGCCATCGGGTCGCGGCGAGGCGCCGCCGCAGGTCATCGAGTGCCTCGCGCGGTACGGACACCGAGAACGGGCGGATGGCATCGGTTCGCTGCTCAGCAGTCGTCGCCACGATTGACCTCCCGAAGCGCACGTGAACGCGGCTCCGCAGACTGGCATGTGTTGGGAGGACACGGATCACCCCTCAGAGATGATGCCGCGCCCGGCAGGCGTAGGCATCGTTCCCGTCTCGCGGCCGCAGCGTCCGGGACGAATCCGGGCTGGGCGGCGAAACCGGCGGGACCTGGCTGGTCGGCGGTTTGAAGCCGCGCCGATCGCGCTGCCAAGTGAGGCGACGATGAGCACGAGCGAGGACCGCGGTGGCGGCGCGAGCGGACAACCCGATCGGCAGGCGGCGTGGCTGAAGGGCGGCGATCTGCGTGAAGGGCACGCGGACGTCGGCGATGTGCGGCTGCACTACGTGGAGGCGGGCGGGGGGCCGTTGATCGTGCTGCTGCACGGTTTCCCCGAGTCCTGGTACGGCCGGCGACTGCAGATCGAACCGCTCGCGGCGGCCGGGTTCCACGTTGTCGCGCCGGATATGCGCGGCTACAACCTGTCCTCGCGGCCGAAGGAGTCGAGGCCTACGACACCGAGCACCTGACCGCCGATCTCAGCGGCCTCATCCGAGAACGCGGCCCCGAGAAGGCGCTGCTGGTCGGGCACGACTGGGGCGGCACCGTCGCCTGGGTGACGGCCATGAGCTACCCCGAGGTCGTGGACCGGGTGGCCATCCTCAACGCGGCGCACCCGCGCAAGCTGTCGCAGGGATTGCATCACCCCGGCCAGCTCCGGAAATCATGGTACTTCTTCATGTTCGCCCTCCCAGACCTGCCCGAGTCGGTCGTGCACGCCAACAACTGGCATTTCTTCCGCCACTTCCTGCAAGACGCCCACCCGGCCTACACACCAGAGGAAACCGACGACTACGTGCAGGCGTGGTCGCAACCGGACGCGGCGACCGGGACTGTCGGGGCGGCGCTGCAGAGGCGGTGCGCAGAAGGGGCGCGCCGGGCTGGCGGGGGCGTGGCCTCGACCTAGGTGTGCTGCTGTCGTTGGTGGTTGGTTGACAGGTTGGGCGTGGGGTTGGGTCTTCTGTAGCAGCCTCTCATACGGGGTTTGGCCGGCGAGGCCGCCGTGGGGCCGGTGAAGTTGTAGTAGTCCTCCCATTCCTTAGTTTCTCATTGAAGGCGCCGATGTCGCCGAGGACGACGCCGTCGAGCAGGCGGTAGAACTCTTCGGCGTCGATGCGGTGGGAGCGTTCGATGCTCCTGTGTTCGTCAAGCGGTGCTCGGGAGGGCTGGCTCTGGGGCGATCGGTGCCGATCGCGGAAGGTTGGCGTAGATCTCGCGGGCGATGTAGCGCTTGAGGCAGCGGATGATCTCGCGTTTGCTCAGTCCTTCGGCGGTGCGCCGGTCGACGTAGTCGCGAGTGGGCTGGTGACGGCGCATGCGGACGATGGTCACGATGTAGAGGGCGCTGTTCGCGGCGCGATCACCGCTGCGGCTGAGCCGGTGGCGGCCGGTGGTGCGGCCGCTACTGGCTGGTTGTGGAGCGACTCCGCAGAGTTTGGCAAAGGCTGCCTCGCTGCGGATGCGCTCGGCGTTGTCGCCGGCGGTGACCAGGAATTGCCCAGCCAACTCGATGCCCACCCCGTGGAGTTCGACGAGTTCCGGCGCGGTGGAGCGGACCAACGCCTCGATCTGCTTGTTGAGCGTTGTGATCTCTTCGTCCAATGTCTTCCAGCGGCGCGCCAGGTCGCGCAGTGCTGTTGTCACTCCGGCCGTGAGCAACTGCTCGGGTGCGCCGATGAGCGTGAGGACGTCATCGGTTTCTGGGTCCAGTTGCAGGCATCGGTTGATCAGGGTCCTCTTGGTCAAGGCCACCAGGTCGTCCCGCAACGGCGAGGGCGCACCGATCATCACGCCCCAGAGGGTGTTGAACGTCTGGGTCCGGGCCTTGACCGCGCTGGTCCGGGTGATCCGGAGCGTTCGGATCACCTCGACGACGCCAGATTTGGCTTTTGGGGTCGCGGTCGATGGTGTGGACACGCAGGATCCGCACCTCTACTACACTTCCGGCCAGGTCAGGACTCACTTTTCCCACATGTTTCCAGCGGTAGATCATGGATATCTCGACCTTCTGCCTCGAATGTGGCGGCCACAGCTTCTCCTTGTCCGGCATCATTCGATTGAAGAGGTCAATCTCGACATGTGAAATCTCCCATTCCAAGCCAGGTCCGCCTTTAGTGATAACCAGTGCCGAATTGCTCTTCAAGCTCTGAACGCTTTCAAGGTGAATTTGAAGTAGTAGTTCTCGTGTGTGCCGACCAATTTACCAGCCCACGTCTGCGCCGCATCTTCGGTCCGACGTAGGCGCGACCGTCGCGATCCACGTGTCGAGCGGTTTAGTCCGTTAGCAATTCCGACCGGCCCGTTGCCCTTCTGTGGACGTGAATCAGATCATCGGTATCCCCCAGTTCGCAGTTGTGCACCAGGACCGCTGCGGACCAAGCAGTACGAATTTTCCTTGCAAACGTGAGCAGCAATTCCTTGGTAAGCTCCGCTGCAATTGCGGATCCTTTCTGGTCGATCCTGCTGACCAATAGGCGCAACCGATCGTTTCGACGGGCCGTGCGCTCGAACTTCGCAAGAACGCGATCACCGGATAAGGTGATCACAGTCGATCATCCCGGCCGGTCAGTATCGTTGACCCGTGACCGACCGAGCAGCTGAGCGCGGCCCCAGGACGACGGGCCTCGACCTGCACCTGGGCCGGCTCGACAGGAACGTGCGGGCCTGCCTCATGGACGCGGTCCGCGACGCGATCCGCGCCGGCCGGCTCGCGCCCGGGGCCAGGCTGCCGTCGAGCCGCGCCCTGGCCGCGGACCTCCGGGTGGCCCGCAACACCGTGGTCCGGGTCTACTCCGAGCTCATCAGCGAGGGCTGGCTCACCGGGCTTCAGGGTTCCGGCACCGAAGTTTCGGAGCGGGTAGCCGAATTCGTCGGCGAACGAGCTCGGCCGCGGCCGGCCGACACCCGCTCGCGGCCAGGGCACGATCTGCGGCCCGGCCATCCGGACCTGTCGTCGTTCCCGCGCGACGAGTGGATTCGCGCAGTGAAGAAGACGGTCGGCACCGCGCCGTTCGAGGCGTTCGGCTACGCGGATCCCCGCGGCCGAGGCGAACTCCGCGACACTCTCGCCCGGTACCTCGCGCGGGCCCGCGGCCTGCGTGCGCATGCCGGCGACGTCGTCGTGTGCAGTGGCGCCGCGGAGGGGTTGCGGTTCGTCGCGGCCGCGCTTGCGGCGACCGGGGTGACGCGCGTGGCCGTGGAAGAGTTCGACCTGCCGAGCCAGCGCCGCACGTTGGCCGACGCCGGGCTCGAAACCGTTCCCCTCGGCGTCGACACGGGCGGCGTCGACCCCTCGGTACTCGAACGGTCATCGGGGATCGGCGCCGTTCTGCTTACCCCCTCACACCAGTTCCCCCTGGGCGTCGCGCTGCGGTACGACCGGCGCGCCGCGATCGTCGAGTGGGCCCGCCGACACGGCGCGCTGATCATCGAAGACGACTACGACGGCGAGTTCCGCTACGACCGGTCCCCCGTCGGCGCGCTGCAGGGACTCGACCGCGATCACGTGCTGTACCTGGGCACCGCGAGCAAATCGCTCGCGCCGGGCCTGCGCCTCGGCTGGCTCGTGGTGCCCGACCGCCTCGTCGACGTGATCACCGCCCAGAAGGGGGACACGGAGGAAACCGTCGGGTTCGTGAACCAGCTGGCGATGACCGAGTTCGTGCAATCGGGTGCCTACGACCGGCACATCCGGGCGATGCGCGCGCAGTACCGCCGCCGGCGCCGGCACCTCGTCGAGACGCTCGCCGAGCGCGCGCCGAAAGTGCGCGTGGCGGGAAGGGCCGCGGGATTACACGTCCTGCTCGAACAACCCGGGCGCACGGGCCGCGAACTCGTGCGGCGGATCGCCGCCGAGCAGCTGACGGTTGAACCCCTGAGCTTCTTCCGGCATCCCGACGCCGCCTCGAACCGCGACGGCGTGGTGATCGGTTTCGCCGCACCTTCGCCGAGCGGGTGGTCGGGGGTTCTCGACGCGCTGGTCCGCGCGCTCGCGTGACCCGAGTGGTCCCCGCTCGCGCGTCCCAAGTGGACCCAGGTGCCGAGTCGACCCGGAGTTAGCCTCGCGGACAGGCCGATGAAGGCCCACGGCCAAACCCCATTGCCCGCTCACCACGAGGACTCAGCATGAAAGCCATCACCGTCAAGGACCCCGCCGCCGGGGTCGAAGGGTTGACCCTGACCGACCGCCCGGCCCCGCACGCCGCGGAGAACGACGTCATCGTGCGGGTGCACGCGGCCGGCTTCACCTCCGGCGAGCTGGAGTGGCCGGGCAGCTGGACCGATCGGGCGGGCCGTGACCGGACACCCAGCGTGCCCGGTCACGAGCTGTCAGGTGTCGTCACCGAGCTCGGCTACGGCACCACCGGGCTCACCGTCGGGCAGCGCGTGTTCGGGCTCGCCGACTGGACCCGCGACGGGTCGCTCGCCGAGTTCACCGCCGTCGAAGCCCGCAACCTCGCGCCGCTGCCGGCCGACGTCGAACACGCCGTCGGCGCCGCGTTGCCGGTCTCCGGGCTGACCGCGTGGCAGGCCCTGTTCGACCACGGCCGGCTCGAGGCGGGGCAGACCGTGCTGATCCACGGCGCCGCCGGGGGGGTCGGCTCGCTCGCGGTGCAGCTGGCGAAGCGAGCGGGCGCGACCGTGATCGGCACGGGCCGCGCCGGCAATCGTCAGGTCGCCCTCGACCTGGGTGCCGACGCGTTCGTGGACCTGGAGAACGAGCGGCTGGAAGACGTCGGCGAGGTCGACGTGGTTCTCGACGTGTTCGGCGAGGAGATCGGCGTGCAATCCGCCGGCCTGGTGCGGGCGGGCGGCACGCTCGTTACCATCGCCGCCCCGCCGGAGGTCGAGCCGCGTTACGGACGGTCGGTCTTCTTCGTTGTGGAAGCCGACCGCGCCCGCCTGGCCGAGCTGGTCGCACTCGTGCGCGAAGGCAACCTTCGCGTGCCGATCGGGTCGCGCCATTCGCTGGCCGAGGCACCGCAGGCCTTCGCCTCCGGACGGCAAGGCGGCGGGAAGCCGATCGTCGTGGTAAGCCCGCAGCCAGTTGCTGGACATGACCCGCACCGATCTCGACAGCGGTTTGCACGACCTGCCTGTGCACGTTGTGCAACGAGTTGATGTTCCCGCGGTGCGGTGGCGGCTGCGGTCGATGGGCTGGTTGGCCCGAATCGCCGCTCACCCGGCCCCCTCCGGCTCCATCGCCAGGCGACCGAGGTACTGGCCGCGCTGCCGGAACCGGGCCGGCGCCTCGACCGGCGTACTCTGGGCGACCGAACCCGACCGGGTGTAGTCAAGCGCACCCATCCTCCAGGGACGCGCACGACTGCACGCTGCCAGCAGCATGCGTACGTGCGCGAGCCCGGCGACGTCGAAGTCCGCTCGGACAGCGACCTGCCAGCCGATGTCTGCCAACGCGGCAATGACCGTCGCCTCAAGTGCCGACGGGGTCCGGACAGTGCACAGCAGCCGTATGGGCACGGGCATACATATCGCCGACGTGGCCGCGGCTCCACGAGTCTTAGGCGTCGCAATTACGGAAGCGGCCGGCCGGGTCTCCGCACACCGCAATCCGGTCGTTCGGTCTCGATCTTACAATCGGTTGCAAGCGTGCAGAATTTCGCGACGATGTCCGTCACCTGCTGCTCGCGTGGGGCGTAACGCTCGGGAAACCCGCTGTTCTGGACGGCTTGTTCAGCGTCGCGGATTCGGAACTCCAGTACATCGGAGACAGCGTCAGCGTCGGGTTTTCCATCTGCAGACTCCGCTTATCGAGAGCCGCAGTAGCGAGCTGTCTTCGGAGAGCGTGAGCCGCGACGATGGCGGGCGTCAGCATTTCGCTGCGGGCTCGCAGCCGACGGGTGAAAGCACCCAGATCTACGCTCCTGCGTTGTTGGCCGACGTGACGATGTCCGAGGGGACGGTGACAGTCACCGCGCCTGCGGATCCGGAGGCTCGCACGGCGGCCGTAGGCCTGCTCGGCGGAACGGTATTACGCCCTCGTCTCCTGGCAGCTCGGTCAAACCGCGGATCAGCATGGGGAACGCGACGACGGTGCCGTCAGCGGCCTCCTCCAGGTCATGCGCGTCGATGCTGTCCCACGCCCCCGGCGCACCGTCTCAGAGGTAACTGGTGCACATCAAGTCCAGGTCGAGCTCGGCCAGGTAGCGGGCCAGTCCTTCGCGTCCACGTTCATCGACCTCGGCCGGCACCTCATCAAGAGCCGTCTGCCGCAGACCGGACGGCCCGAGACCGTCGTAGGCAGCAGCGACCGCCGCGATCACCGACGCAAGCACGACAAGCCGTCGCTCGCCACAGGAGAGGCCGGTCTTCGACGACCAACGCTGAGCCGCGCCGCCAGGTCGCGTGACCTCGTAATGGACGTCGACCCAGCCGCGGACGTCGACGGTCGATTCCACGATCGCGCGGGCGCATCTGCACGCCACCAACGTAGTTCGACCCACGGGGGTGGGTCGAACTACACGAATCTGCTCGGCGAGCCGCCTGATCACGTGATCGATCGCGGTTCAACCGCGTCCGCGGCGACAAGTCGTATTCCTCCCGTGCGATCCGCAGGCATCTGCGTGCTGACGGATTCGAAGGGGAGTCGCGAACTACCGAGCAGTCCGAGAAGATATGCAGAACAGGAAGTCGGGCGGTCCTCCCTGACGGTGATATGTCCCGGCCGGCGGGACGACACCGTTGCATCTAGAACGATACCGCTGCGGCGCTGAGGATGAGGTGCTCGTCGGCGCTCGGCCACGAGACGCGGAACGGGAAGACGTCTTTGCCGGTGAACAGCGTTTCCCGCCCCGCACCAGCTCGGCGACGCCGACCGCGACCGGTGGTACGCCGCCGGAGTAACGCGCGTAGACGAGGTCGCCGCCATCCGGTGTCCACATCGGACTGTGCAGCGCCGTGCCCGGCTCGGTGGCGAACGTGCTGCGGGCGCCGCCGGCGACCGTGACGACGTCGATCCTCGTCCCGGCCGCCACGAAGGCGAGCTTGATCCCGTCCGGCGACCGCGCCGGTTCGTACTCCTCGTCGGGCGTGTCGGTGACGAGCGTGGCCCGTCCCGACGCGACGTCCAGCACGTGGATGCCGTAGCTGCCCGGCGCGTCGGACGAGTAGGCGATTTTCTCGCCGTCCGGCGAAAAAACTGGTTCCCGGTGGTCGAACGGCCCGCTCGTGAGGCGGCGCAGACCGGTGCCGTCGGCCCGAATCGTCCAGAGGCCGAAGCTGCTTTCACGGTAGGACTGGAACACCACAGTGGAGCTGTCCGGCGACCGCCTCGGCCGCCACGTGCGACCCACGCTCCGTTCCCCTTAAGTAGAGCCCTGAAGTGCGATGTCGATGGTGCAGCCAGTGTCAGCCTCGCCAGGATGAACGCTTCGCCGTGTTGGGACGTGAAGTCCAAAGGTTCGCTGTCCACGGGCCAGACGGTCAGGCAACTTCTCGGGCGGTTCCGCACGAGGCCGATGTTCCTGTCGACCTGCCGCGCACCCCAGGACGGCATCGCGCTCTGGAATATTGACAACGGCAGTCTGCGGTGCGGCGCCGGATGGCCTGCGGCACCGCCGAACGCCACCTCGCCACCGGCACTGCCACCAACGGGCGGGCCCCGCACGATCTACGCCATTCCCCGCTTACCCACACCGTGCCCAACTACGCGTTCCCGGAGGAGAACAGTCGCCGGTACCTGATCGCGACTTCGTTCGCGAGGTTAACCCCTCAGGGGGTTGGCGAAGCCTGACGCGTCGTTGCCATATCTCCGTTCCAAACCCCATTCATAGGCTACTGCGGGCATTCTGTGCGTCCGCGAGGCGGCCCCGTCGCGCACCTCGCGTAGAGATGTCAGGCGGGCGGGTTCAGCTCGATCACGGTTTCGGCCTCGGCGTCGATCCGATCGCGGTTGTAGAGCAGGGGGAAGGCCTCACCGCGGGCCCACGCGGCGAACAGGTCGGTCAGGTGCGGGTCGTCCAGCCGACCGGACTGGCCCGGTGCGTTCATCGCGAGCGACGAGTCCCACTCGCCGACGTCGACGACGATCCGGAACGTCGCGCCGGCCGACTGCACGAAATTCGGGCCGTACGCGGTGTTCCCGACGGTGTCGCCGCTGCCGCCGCGCGGGAGCGGCTTCGTGGCGAGCCGGTCCGCGGGCAGGTTGGGCAGCAGCGCCTTCAGCGGGTGCTGCGCGCGGGCGACGTGCAGCCGGCCCCACTCCCACGCACTCCGGTCGGTGCCCAGCAGTTCTTCGAGCTCGGCCACCGCGACAGGCAGGGTTTTCGCGACGACATAGGCGAACGCATCGGAATGCTCGACCAGTTCGAGGTCGACGCGAGGGTCGGCGAGCGAGTCCTCCGCGGGTGAGATACGAGCGGTCGTCGTGTCGACAGCTTCCGCGCCCACCAGCGGTTCCAGAGCCTCTGCCAGCAGCGCGGGCCGCAGGTGCCGGCGGTACCAGACCTCGAACAGCGCGGCGGCCGCGCTGTCGGGGGCGAGCACGGCGTCCCAGCTCTTCAGCAGGTCCAGCCCGTCGACGTCTGCCCGCAGTTCCCGCAGTCGCGCCACGACCCGCCGCGCGGGCACGGACAGGAAGTCGCTCTGCAGGGCGACCATGCTCTCCGGGGTGGCGTCCGTGGTCTGCGCGAGCACCTCGTCGATGCGGTGCTTGCGATACGGCGCGGACCAGTCGTAGGTGATATGCCGGTCCGACGGGAAGCCCGGAGGCAGGTTCATTTCGTTGGCCGTGGCCAGGAACCCCGTCTCCGGGTCGATGGCGCCGGGCAGCTGGTCGGTGTCGTAGAAGCCGGCCCACTCGTAGCGGCCGTCGCCGGGCACGGGCAGCGTGCCGTCCCAGTTGGGCCGGATCGGTGTGAGACCACCGGTCTGCCACGCGATGCGGCCCGACGGGTCGGCGTAGATCTGGTTCTCCGGCGGGGCGCCCCAGCGGTTCATCGCCGCCGAGAACTCATCCCAGTTCCGTGCGCGCATGTAGTCCATGCTGCCGAGGTAGGGCGCCATGCCGGCCTCGAGCCAGGCTGCGCGCACCGCGAACGCCGTGTGCTTCTCCGGGTCCCGGTACACGACCGGCCCGTGGCGGGTGAAGAGCAGCTCGGTCTCCACCGGGTCGCCGTCGCGCACGGCGATTGTCTCGGTCACGCGCCGCATCGGCTCCCAGCGGCTGTCGTAGCGGTAGCTTCGCGGGTCCGCCGGGTCGGTCTCGTAGACGTAGAGGTCTTCCTGGTCGATCGCGAAAATGGTGAGCCCGAAGGCGATCCGGCCGTTGTGGCCGATGGAGACGCCGGGCAACGCGGGTTCACCGCCGCCGATCACGTTGAAGTCAGGCGCATTGAGGTGCACGATGTAGCGCAGCCCGGGCAACTCGGCGGCCGGGCGGTGCGGGTCGTTGGCCAGCAGCGGACGGCCCGAGCGCGTGCGGGACCCGGCGAGGACCCAATTGTTGCTGCCTTCGGGTAGGACGTCGCCCTGCGGGTCCTGCGGCGCGGGCGGCGCGAAGACCGGCGCGGTCGTGGCCAGGTCGTACACGCGCAGCACGTCGTCGGGGATCGCGGCGAGGTCGAGGCCGTCCGGGACCTCGAGGGGACGCCACGGCTCGCGTCGGCGGCGCAGCTCTTCTGCCTCGGCCGGCAGGTCGCGCAGCGTGCGAGCGCGGGCGACCTCCTCGCGGACGTTATAGAACAGGCCGTGGCTGCGGATGCGCGCCACATCCTCGGGCTCCCACAGCGCCGGCTCGTACTCCAGCTCGCGGAACTCGGCCGGCAGCAGATCGGAGTTCTGTCGGGTGAGCTGAACGAACGCGTTCACGCCCTCGACGAACGCCGTCGTCGCGCGCTTGGTGTCCGAGCCGTACGCGAGCCATTCGCGGTGCATGTCGCCGCGGTAGAGGAACAACCGCGCCGCGCGATCCCGCTCGGCATGCTCGGGCCCGAAGACCTCCGCCAGCCGGCCGAGACCCCGCCGGCGCCAGAAGTCGATCTGCCACAACCGGTCGCGGGCGGCATTGAAGCCCTGCACGCGGAACGCGTCGTAGGTGCTGGCCGCGTAGATGTGCGGCACACCCCAGCGGTCGACCACGATCTCCGCGGGCGCAGTGAGCCCCGGCAGCGTGTGGGAAGTTCGTTCAGGTGCCACTTCAGTCTCTCGTCAAAGGGTCATCGGCACTGTTCAGTGAAGGTGTGCCAGTGGACGGTCTGCAACGCATGGTATCCGGCCTGCTCGCCGGATTCGCTCGGTCGCACAAGTTGCTGGGGCCCGAATCCCGGGTCAAGGGCCCGAGCCCGGCCTGCGCGTCCGGGTCGTCGGAGAAGCTGACGATCGTCGTGGTGCGGCCGTGGAAGTTGCCGGCCACTCGATGCATGCTGCGCCCGCGCTGCGCCGGTACTTGCCGTACCGCGCACTGCCATCAGCCACAATGGACATTCATCGGCGGACATGCGGTTGCCGAGCGCGGACTGATGATAATGATCACGCATGTACCGGTCATGTGTCAGTAAGGTACGCGGCGAATGCGGTGCCGGCCCCGAGCACCGCCCGTCGTCAGCGCCCGCAGCCACTTGCGCCCGCGAACTGCCGGCTTGTTCGGGCCCCGCAAAGTGATTTTGGTCGCCTGCAAACCGGTAAGACCGGTCGGGCAAGGAGAAGCAAAAATTTAGGCACCGTCACTCTGTCTGAGTGAGCGCGCGGCCCGCCGAGCCGCGTAGGGATCTGTGATGAGTGTGACCTCCTTGGGTATTGATCTCGGTACGTCGATCATCAAGGCCGTGGTTCATGGACGAGAACGGCATGCTGCCGGCGGCGCGGACCCAGCGGACGAAGGTGCACCGGCCCGCGCCCGGCCAGTTCGAACTGGACTCGGTAGAAGTGCTCCGCTCGGTCGTCGATGTCACCCGCGCGGCGGTCGCTGCCGCACCACCCCGGAATTGATCGGGCTGACCGGTCAGGGAGATGGGGTGTGACTCGCCGATGAGCACGGGCGCGCGGTGCGCTGCGCGGTGTCCTGGATGGACGCTCGTGGCGCGTCGACGCTGCGTCGCTGGCGCGACCAGGAGGTGGTGGCGAAGGTCCTCCGGCAAACGGGTAACTCGATGTTCCCGGGTTTGGCATGGGCCGATCCTGGCTTGGCTGGAGAAGCACGAGCCCACCACTGCTCCTGATATCCGATTGTTCCCGATCGTCAGGTCTTACTGCCTGATCACACCTTCGTCTGCTGCCTCATCAGGTCGTGGTTTCTGCGTAGTAGTTGATCAATCGATGTGTGCGCCTACGGTGGCATGCATGCGAGTGGCGGTGGATGGTGAAGCGATGCAGGACGCGCACGGCTTCATGGCGAAGCTGCGCGGGTCAGCGCCGGTATGCCCGGTTTCGGAGGCGCGCCAGCCCGCGGCGGCCCTCGTCACCCGTTACGAGGATGTGCGGGCCCTCTTGGCTGACGGCCGAGTCCGCCACGACGTGCGCTCGAAGGCCGAGCGCGAGGCCGCGGCCGAGCGGCGTGAGCTCACGCCCCGTGAAGAGCTGATGTACTGGGCGCTGGGCGGCAGCATGATCTACCGCGACCCACCCGACCACACGCGGCTGCGCAGGCTGGTGAACCAGGCCTTCACCCCGCGCGCGGTCGAGCGGCTCCGCCCGCGGCTGTCGGCGGTGGCCGACGAGCTGGTCGCCGCATTCGCGCCGGGCGCGACGGTGGACTTGGTGGGGGAGTTCGCGGTGCCGCTGACCACCTTGGCGATCTGTGAACTGCTCGGTATCCCGCAGGACGGCCGCGGCGCGTTCTGGGGCTGGGCACAGGCTATCAACGACGCCGAAGCCGGCGACGGGTACTACGAGGCTCTCGCCGAAGCCGTTGAGTACCTGAGCGCGCTGATCGAACGCAAGCGGGTGAACCGTGGGACGGACCTGCTTTCGGAACTCATCGCGGTGTCCGACGAGGATGGTGACCGGCTGAGCGCGGACGAGCTGGTCGCCACTTCGCTGTTGCTGTTGATCGCCGGGCACGACACGTCGGTGCACCTGATCGCCAACGCCGTGCTGTGCCTGCTGACCTCGCCGGACCAGCTCGCCGCGTTGCGCGCCGATCCTTCGCTGGTGGACAACGTCGTCGAAGAGGTGCTGCGGTACGAGTCCCCGGTGAACATCCTGCCGACGCGGTTCGCCGGTTCCTCGATCGAGCTGGCCGGCGGGACCATCCCCGAGGGCGAGACGGTGCTGCTGTCGGTACTCTCGGCCAACCGTGATGAGTCGGTGTTCCCCGACCCGGACCGCTTCGACATCACCCGCTCGGCCGCCGGGCACCTGGCCTTCGGCCACGGCATCCACTACTGCCCGGGCGCGCCGCTGGCGCGGCTGGAGGGCCGCCTCGCCGTGGCCGCCTTGATCACAGGCTCTCCGCACCTGCGCCTCGCCGTCGCGCCGGACGAGCTCCGCTGGCGTGACAGCACGCTCATGCACGGCCTGGAAAGCCTCCTCGTCCGGAACGGGCAGTGATCGCATTTCGCTCGCGAGGCGAACAGCCGAGGAGATGACACCGGAAGGCGCCATGCTGTGGCTGGCGGACTTGTCGCCGCGTGGGCGCGCATCCCGCAGCGTCACCATGGTTTCCGCGCCTGATAGGCGGAAGGCTGGACCGCTTGGCGGCTCGTCGCGGCGTTGGTACGTCGGCGTCATCCGCCGGTAAGAACTGAACGTCGCCCGACGCCAGTATTGAGCCAAGCTGCAGAGGAGTGGGCGTGTGGACGAGTCATCGGCACAGCTGAACTCTGCCGTCGGCGTTCGGCTTGGAGCGAAAGCCGTGCCGGGCGAAGCCGACGAGCGGGGGAGCGGCGCCAAGATCGGCGAGCAGGCGCGCCGCAGCCGGTGCGCGGCGCTGGTCTTCGACCTGATCGGCGGCTACGTCGAGGACGATGTCGGCCGGATCGCTCGGGTCATCCGTCAGGTGGGCGCAAGCGGGCGTGTGGGCGAGGTACTCGCCGAGGCAACCCGGTTCGCCGCGTACCTCACCGCCGAGGCCCGCGCCGCGGGTGTCCGGCTGAGGGCCGCGCAGATCCGGACCGGGGTTCTGTCGCGGCTGGCCGCGACGGTGCCACCGCACCACGAGCTGGCCGTGTCGACCGCGTTGGACGCGCTCTTCGAGGGGCGGTTCCCTGCGGCCGCTGCCTCGTTCGGCGACGGCCCGGCAGGAGATTTGATCGCCCTCCACGCTCTGACCGCGTTCACCGCGATGCTCGGCATCCGCGTGTCCGCACCCGGCGAGTTCACGTCTGCCAACCTCGCGCTCTTGGCGTCGGTCCTGCACCCCCGTGACTGACTGTTCATTCCGGGGGTGCGCGGTGGGAATATCGATGAGAAACCGGTCGTGACGGCCCCTGCCCAAGCGCGTCGTCCCGGCGAAGACGGCGCGGCCATCGCCGGAAACAGACAGGTTCACGACGTTTCCGGTGCCTTGAGACACCACGCCGGTCGAGCCGGGAAGTTCGGTGCCGGTGGCGTTCGTGACCTCGATGCTGGTGCGAAGGGACCAGCTGAGGCTGTTCGAGGTCGGAGCTCGGGAGCGTCTCGTCCGACCTGAACGACGCGATGTCAGCTGATCTGCGGCCGTGGTCGGGGCCTGCGGCGGACGCGTACTGGCTGCGCACCCAGGACCTGTCCGCACTGCTGCAATCTGCGCAGAAGGCCAGCGAAGGTGCCTCTAGCGGTGTGGAGACCGCGGGGCGAGGTCGTGGCTGCGGTGGCGAAGACGCGTCGCAGATTGCGCAACTTACGGCGAAGCTTGTGCGGCGCTCCGTCCGGCAGGTCGGCCAGCTGCGGCGCGTACGTCCAACCGGCCAGCGAGAGCAATCGCCCGCCGGCCACGAGCAACCCGGATTGATCAACTTACCGAGAACACCTCGCTGTTCGTAAGACGGCGCGACGGACCGGCGCTAAGCACTTGCACGATGGCGCTGGTCGCTGTGCGCGCCTACAACGACCGCTGAACCGCACGCAGAGGGGCAAGGAAAATGAGCGAAACCAAGCAGTCACTCGAGGATCTGGCGATCCTCGAGTCGCTCAACCTTTGCTACGTCGAAGCCGACCAGGCTAGCGATACCGCGTGCTTCGGGGCCGTGCTCGCTGAGGATTTTCATCAGGTAGGTTTCAGGTGTCACGCGCAACCCTGAGGAGTTCTTCGCGCTCTGCACACAGACGTGTATCAGAGGCGTGATGGCGCCTGGGTCTGTGTCTCGGCCGGCGCGTCGCTCCGGGCACCTGCCCCGCCGCCCGCGAGACTCCTGGTCGTGAGACATCCGTGCACTTCGATCGGGACCGCACAAAACCTTTAGGCGTAGCCAACACCAGAAAGACGTGGCTCGATGCACAACGCGGCACCAGTGACGAACCCTGCCGGCAAGGTCAGGACGCTCCGGCTGGCATTCGTATCGGCGGTGGTCTCCCTGGTGGCCGTGTTTGTGGCGGTGGGTTCGACGATTCCGCTGTTCAACGTCTACCGGGCGGAGGACGGGTTCACCAACGCCGGGATCTCGATCACCGTCGTCGCCTACTCCGCCGCCACCCTCAGCACCTTGCTGACGCTGGGGCGGTTGTCCAATCACCTGGGTCGAAGGCCCACGTCGATCGCCAGCCTCGGCCTGCTCCTGCTGGGCTGCCTGTTGTTGCTGAACGTGCACCACCTCGGCGTCTTGATCGCCGGCCGGCTCCTGATGGGCTTCGGTGCCGGGCTGGCCAGCAGCAGTCTCACGTCGTACATAGTGGACGCCGCACCCGCCAGGCCGGCGTGGCTGGCCTCGGTCGCCTCCAGTCAGACAGTCATGCTCGGCCTCGCCGTCGGCGCCATCGCCTCCGGCGCCCTCGTCCAGTTCGGCCCCTGGCCACGTGATCTCATCTACCTGGTCGTGATCGGCCTGCTTCTGCTTTCCATCGCACTCATCGTCGTCAGCCCGGAAACGGCCACTCCGACGCCGGGTGCTTGGCGGTCGCTGCGCCCCCGGGTCGGGGTACCCGCGCGGGCCAGGCACCTGCTTCCCGTTGCGGCAGCGGTGTTGCTCGCCACCTGGGCGACCGGGGCCTTCTATCAAGCGTTCGTGCCCGCCCTCGTCGAAGATCAACTCCACGCCAGCAGCCCGCTCGTCCTCGGACTCGTGTTCGCCGCCTATATGGGCCCTAGTGTTCTCGGCGCTCCCCTCAGCGGCCGGTTCACCCCAGCAGCGGCCCAACGCCTCGGCATGATCGCCTTCCTGGCCGGCATGATCGGCATCATCACGGCGATCGCCACGGGCACACTAGTGCTGTTCATCACGGCAACCATCGTCGCCGGCGCCAGTCAAGGCATCGCCATGAGCGCCTCCACCCGGTGCCTGCTGTCGGGCAGCACCCTGGCGGACCGCGCGCCGATCTTCAGCGTCGTCTATCTCCTCAGCTACAGCGGTGCCACGATCCCGGCGCTGATCGCCGGGCAACTTTCCACCACCTTCTCGCTGCCGCAGATCGCCCTCGGCTACGGCGGACTCGCCCTCATCGCCACCCTCTTCACCGTCCTCTCCGCACGCAACCCGCAGGCCGACGCGACCGCGGAACCGCCGGGACGGTAAGTAGCCACCGGACAATCCGCGGTTGCCGGTTCGTCCGCGCGGGCCAAGCAAGTGTTCAGATCCAAATCGGACTGGATAAACCGGCAACAACTCGCCCCGTTGCGCGCAGGTCACGCAGTTGGCGGGGCTCGTCATGCGCCGCGACTATGCCCGAGCAGATCGCGGCGGCGCTTCGCGCGGCCACGGCCGGTTTCTCCATTCGCCGCGCCGGGAGTCAGTGCCCGAACATGTGCACGGCCGTTTCCAGGCAGGTCAGCAGGGTCGATCACGGCCACCCGAGCGAGGGGTGGCTGGTGGTGCCTGTCCACACCGTACAGCCATGATCCTGAGGCGGTGGGCTGCGCGGCAGGGTCGTGTTCGACGTCGACAGAGTGAGGAATAACCTCCGGGGTTACTGGCCCCGGAGGTTCGTCATTGTCAGCGTCGTCCTAATTAGACCAGTGGGTTACGAGGTAAAGCGAATGTGCGGCTGCCGGCCTTGACGTCGCTCCCTTCGCGCACGGGCTCTCCCGTTACCCGCGCACGACCATGACGGGGCAGGGCGCGTGCTGAATCAGCGCCTGGCTCGTCGAACCGAGCACCAGTCCCTTGAACCCGCCGCGGCCCCGGCTACCGACCACGACGAGCTGGGCCTTGCGGCTCCACTCCAGCAGCTGGTGGCGAGGCTGGTCGCGGACCACGACGCGCTGGACCGTCACATCCGGGTACTTCTCCTGCCACCCCGCGAGGCTTTCGGCCAGCACCTGAGCCTGCTCGTCCTCTTCCGACTCACCTTTGACCAGGCCGTACTGGGTGGCGAGCAGGTAGTCCGAGTCGAACCAGGAGTGCACGGCGACCAAAGGCGCCCGCCGCCAGGCCGCCTCGTCGAAGGCCGCCGCCAGCGCTCCGAGGCTGGTTTCGCTGCCGTCGACGCCGACTACCACCGGACCCGCGGGCTCGGCAGCCGGGCGGACGACCACAACGGGACATTCGCTGTGCGCCACCACGGACACCGCGGTGGACCCGAGCAGCATGCCGGCGTACCCGCTACGCCCGGACGCACCGAGGGCGAGCACGCGAGCGTGCTTGGACTGCTCGACCAGTACCGGGATCGCCGGACTGGAGAAGTACTCGGTGCGGGCGGTGATGTCTGCGGTCACACGGGCGAGCTGGGCGGCCTTCTCGAGGTCCGCCTGCGCGATCGGCTCGATGGCCTCGATCGCCTTTTCCACGACGGGCGGCCCGGCTGTAGCGACGGCGATCGCCGGGTCGACGGCGGACACCAACCGCAGCGGAAGGGCCCGGGGTGCGGCTTCGGCGGCGGCCCAACGTACGGCGTCCAGCGCCTGGTCCGATCCATCGACGCCGACGACGATCGCAGGGTCTGTCATGAGGTCCACTCCTTTTCCGAGTACGGTTTCGGCGAACACCCCTACGCCGTTGTAAGGATACAATCGCGACCGGGCAGCAAGACATACGATCAGCCCGACTGGTCGAGCAAAAGATCTTGCCAGTCGAAGCCGATTCTCACAACACTGAGGCGCGTGATCGAACACTTTGCCGAATCATGGTATTTCGGCGGGGAGACGTGTCCCAGTTCGCCGAGCAGACACAGGTTTTTGTACCAGTCGATGCACTCCACCGTCGCAATTTTCAGGTCGTCGATCCCTCGTGAGCGGCCCCGGTCGCGGACAAGTTCGGCATTGTAGAGGGAGTTCGAACGCCTCGGCTATAGCGTTGTCGTAGGATTCGTCTCTGCACCCGAGCGGTAGAGCGCCACGAACCGGACCTCGTCCGGATCGCCCTGCACCACGCGGATCTCGTCGGCGCCGTCGGCCTGGCGGCGCCAGATCGACATCTGAAGCGAGTCCAGGGCAAGGTCGCAGAGACCGGTGGCAGCCGGCCAACCCACGACCAGGCGCGAGAACTCGTCCAGGAGGAAATCGGCGTAGACCCAGCCGCCGGCGGTGCGGGGTAGCTCTGGTCCGTGACTCACAACCGGTTCTGCCTGGTTGCGGTGAAGTCGCGTTCGACCAGATCGCCCCGGCCGTCCGGTCTCGGCGGCAGGGTGAGTGGTGCGTGGGGACTTGTCCGCAGCAACCGCGAAACCGGTCTCGCGCACGAGCCGCTCGACCGTGCACCGGGCCACATCCACACCGTGGCGGTTCAGCTCGGCCCAGATGCCCCTGGCCCCGTATACGCCAGGGTTCACGGCCGCAAAACGTGACGGTGACCCTGCGACGGTAAGAGTCGACGTGGGCTCGACGCCGACCATTCACCCACTTATCGGAGGTTGATTCGCCGTGTCACGACTGAATGTTGCCGCTCCAGATGATGCACCCGCCGGCGTGCAGCGGATTCTCGCCGGCGTCGGCGCGCAGCTCGGTTTCGTGCCGGACATGTTCAAGGTCATTGCGTCGAACCCGACTGTTCTTGAGGCTGTCACGACGTTGCAGGGCAACTTGAGCCGAGTGCTGGACGCGAAGACCCGGCACAGCATCGCGCTGGCCGTGTCGGAGGCCAACGGCTGCGATTACTGCTTGGCGCTCCACACGTACGTATCGTCCGAATTCGGTCGTATGTCGAGTGAGGACATCGCCCTCGGTCGTGCCGGGAGCTCAGTCGATCCCAAGCGTGCTGCGGTCGCTCGGTTCGCCCAGCGAGTGGTTGAGAGTCGTGGGTGGGTCAGTGACGCAGATCTCGCGGCTGTGCGAGGCGCTGGGTATACCGACTCGCAGATCTTGGCGATCGTCGCGGTCGCGGTGCAGGCTCTGTTCACCAACTTCATCAACAACGTCAACGAGACCGAGATCGACATCCCCGCCGTCGACTCGGCCGCTGCGCCCAGCTGACCGGTGGCCCCCGGTAAGGCGGCAGGACCTCGTCTCGCGAACGCTCGGGATCGTCGCTCGGCGTTGATGTTGGCCGATGCCGGTTTCGAGGCAGTCGAGACATCGCCGGTCGCGCTCGCCGCCGCGCTCGGCCGGTCCGACGAACGCCACCAAGCCACCCGCGACCAATACCCTCGAGCACGCGCGACCGCCTCGGCCGACTCACCGCGCTGCGCGCCAACGACAACCCGGGCCGGCTTGTCTGTGAGAGCTTTTCACTTTTCCAGGCCGCTGCCTCACAGCTGGGGCACATTCGAAACGAAAGGAGCCGAACGTGATCGACGCCGATATGAGGCTGATCGTGGAGGCTGCGAAACTCACCTTTGTCGCGACGGTGCGGCCAGATGGTTCGCCCAGCTTGTCGCCGAAGGCGTCGGCGCGGGTGTACGACGATGAGCACATCGCGTTCATGAACATCGCCTCACCCGGGACGATCGAGAACCTGACGGCGGACCCGCGTATTGAGATGAATGTCGTAGACATCTTCCGGCGCCGGGGCTATCGGTTCACCGGAACAGCGGCGATTCATGATCACGAATCGCCGGTCTACCAGTGGCTGCACCGCTGGCTGCTCGACCTGAACGGACCAGGCTACCCCGCGCACGAGGCTGTCTTGGTGCACGTCGATCGCATCCGACCGATCATGTCGCCCGCTTATGCGTTCGGTGGTGCCGAGGAAACCGGTCTCATAGCCGAATGGTCGAAGAAGTACCAGACTGGTCAGAGTGAAATGGAGAAAATGTGATGCGTGCTGCTGGAGTGCGTGAAGTCGGTGGCCGGGTCGAGTTGCTCGAGCTGCCCGAGCCCGATGGTCCCGGTCCGGACGAAGTGGTGCTTGAGGTTGAGACAGCCGGAGTCGGTAACTGGGACGACATCGTCCGAGCCGGGGCGTGGAATGTCGGCCTGACTCCGCCGATGGCGCTTGGTGTGGAAGTCGCCGGCACGGTTGTCGCGGTCGGTTCGCAGGTCACGGACCTTCGGGTCGGCGACGAGGTTCTCGGTCATCCGCTTCAACTGCGTCACCAGGGCTGCTGGGCGGAGCGTGTGGTTGTGGACGCGGGTCTGGTCGTGCTGAAGCCTCGTGGCGTGTCGTGGGAGCAGGCGGCGGCGTTCCCGGTGCCTGCGCTGACTGCGGAGCAGGTGATCTCCGAGTCGCTCGAGGTCGTCGAGAGCGAGACGCTGCTCGTCCACGGCGCTGGTGGCACGACCGGTGGGTTGCTTGTGCAGCTCGCTGCCCTGCGTGGGGTCCGGGTGATCGCTACTGCCGGACCGTCGAGCGCGGTTCGGGTAGCGCAGGGGGGAGCGGCTGAGATCGTCGACTACCACGACGCCAGGTGGCCCGATCGCGTCCGTGAACTGACCGGCGGCGTTGGCGTCGACGCTGCCGTCAACACCGTCCCTGGAGGCAGCGCCGACGCTGTCCTGGCTCTGCGGGAGGGCGGCCGGATGGCGACCATCACCGGCGACCCGCCGGCGGCCGAGCGTGGCATCAGTGTCGCCGACGTCTATGTGCGCCCGGACGCCACCCAGCTGGCAGAGCTCTGTGCGCTGCTGGGCGATGGCCGACTGGCGCTGTCGGTGGGCACCGTCCTGCCACTCGCCGAGGCGGCGGCAGCGCTCGAGCGCGCTGTTTCGGGCGCCAAAGGCGGCCCAGTCGTGCTTCAGGTCAGGCCCACACGCGCGGGAGACTGAACCCTCACCTACCAGTGCGAGCGCTGAAGCGCACCACAATGCGCGCCGGCGCCGGCCTGATCGGTTGCCGATGCCCGGCGGATTGAAACTCTTCGTATGAGGATGACTAATGCTGGGAAGGTGGGAATTCGCGCGCCATTTCTGCCGCGCGCGGCAGCGGTCGCTTGTCTGCGGCGATGACTCCGGGTTGGGTGATCAGCAGCGATGTCGCGCGTACTCGCACGTCCCAAGCGATGGTGGCGTTCTTGATCTGATGCCATCCGACGTCAGAAGAGTCGAAATCCGGGCTGGTGCATCGCCGTGCCACCGGCGGTGCACTCCTTGATCAGGATGCGGCAGATTATGCGCGCGTGGTCGTTCCCAGGCGCATCTGATGGCTGAGCGCCGCCTGGTGGCTCTCGGAATTCGTCGAGTTTCGCGGGGCCCACTGGGATCCTCGTCGAGGCCACCCGTGCGGGCCGCACCTTTTGTGGGGACCTGCAGGCATCATCGTTCGGACTGGAGAAGGCAACGGCAGGTAGTCCGCGATCGCGTCCGTAGTTGCCTTGGGCCTGGCTGCCGACGGTTGCCCATTGTTTGGGCACGTTGAAGCCCCGCTCGACCACATTGCGACCGCGGTAGTCGACCGAATCGAATACCGGCGGACGACACCGCGTGAGCCACGAGGCTTCCGATGCCCCGCCTGGTCAGCGGGCTCGGGAGCGACAGCGGTGATGCCATGGGAGCGCACATGCCCGCGGATCGCCCGGGACGAATACGCCTTGTCGCCCGGAGCCGGTCGGGGCGGGTGCGGGCCCGACCGCGCCCAGCCCGACGGATTCGCAGATGGCGCATCAGGCGCGCGAACATCGGAGCATCCCCGGCCTGACCGAGACCGACGAGAGCCACCAGCGGCCGGCCGCACCCGTCGAGCAGGTGATGGACCTTCGTGCTTCAGCCACCACGGGAGCGGCCCATCGCATGATCAGGCGGCTCGCTCAGCAGGTCCGTGTAATTCGACCCGGCCCCCGGTGACACGACTGACGTTGGTGGCGTGCTGATGCGCCCGCGATCGTGGAATCCACCGACACCGCCCGATCCACCGGCCCAGACGCGTCCGCTTCGGTAAGCAGACGTTGCAACACCACATCCCAAGTTCCATCGCCGGCCAGCCGTCGATGCCAGGTCCACTTCGCATCGGGTCGGTCCGGGTGCCGATCAGTCAGGTCCGTGACCTCGGGAAGCTGTTGCTGGCCCGGGCCGCTTCGACGCGGTTACCCCAGAACTCGCGGAGAAGTGGTTCACCGGGTCGGCATTCCTCGGTGTGGGCTCTGATCACCAAGGGCGAGGATCCCCCGCGGCGGGCTGTCCGGCGGTGCGGTCGCGCCGGTCGGCCTGGCGCAGCCACGTCAGCGCGTGTGACGCAGCCGGGATCGACGAACGCCACGTCCGCCGGGGCCAGGGTGAAGAACTGGAACAAGTCCTCCCGGCCGATCCCAGGAACTGAAGCCCCTCCAGCTCCTCGTCCGTGAACACCGGAGCGCCCACCGGCAACCTCCCACCAGAACCCCAAAGATGCCCTCGTCAAGAGCCCACCCAGCCATATCCGCCCGATTTTTCCCGAATACTTCGCAGATCCCCCGCTGCCGGCGAGGGCGCGGTAGGGCGGCGCGACTGGAGGGTGTCGGCCGGTCGGTGCCGGGTGCGGCGACCGGGACGTTCCGTGTCGCGGTGTTGCGAACAGTCGCCTTCGCCCGCGAACAGGTGTAGGCAAGGTGTGAGCGAAATCCGTCCGTGCGTGGAGGTGTCGGATGGGGTAGGCGGGGTGCTGCCGGGCCGAGATCCGCAGGCCGAGGTACTGCACGAGAGCGACCGCACGCGTGTGAGTCGGCTGTTTTTGACTGGGCGCACGGTCATCCGGAAGGAGCCGCTGGGGCCGGATGCCGAGCGTCGGCTTCGGCATGAGCGGGCGATGCTGGAGCGGCTGCGCGGTGTCGCGGGGGTGGCGCAGCTGGAGGCGCCCCTGTACCCGAGGTCGATGGTGCTGGCGGATGTCGGTGGCACCAGCCTGGCGGGGCTGGCCAAGCCGCTGCCGCTTGATGTCCTGATCGGGCTGGCGGTGGGGCTGGCCCAGGCGGTGGCGGGGATGCACCGGCGGCGTGTGATGCACCGTGACATCAACCCGGCCAACATCGTGATCTCCGGCGATGGTGTCCCGTGCCTGGTCGATTTCGCGTTGGCGACCTCGTTCGCCGAGATCCGCCCGGAGTTCACCCACCACACGCTGATCGTGGGGACGTTGGCCTATCTGGCGCCGGAGCAGACCGGGCGCACCGGCCGGTCGGTGGACCATCGGGCTGACCTCTACGCGCTGGGCGCGACGCTGTACGAGCTGGCCACGGGGGAGCCGCCGTTCGGTACCGGGGATCCGCTGCGCCTCACCCGAGATCACCTGGCGCGGGTGCCGGCGCCGCCGGCGAAGGTGAACCCGGCGGTACCGGGGCCGCTGTCGGAGATCATCCTGCATCTGCTGGAGAAGGAACCGGACCACCGCTATCAGACCGCCGACGGCGTGGTTCACGACCTGGAGCGCGTGCGGGAGGTTCAGGTGCGTCCGGCGACGGCTTCGGTTCGCGTCGGCGAGCACGATGTTCCGCTGCGGCTGTTGCCGCAGCGGCTGGTGGGCCGCGACGACGAGGTGGCGACCCTGCGGGCGGCGTTCGAGGACGCGCAGGAGGGCCGGTGCCGGCTGGTGCTGGTCGGCGGGACACCTGGGGTGGGCAAGACCGCGCTGGTCGACGAGCTGCGGCCACTGGTGGCCGGCCGGGACGGCTGGTTCGTGGCCGGCAAATTCGACCAGTACCGGCGCGACCTGGAGTTCAACGGGGTCCACCAGGCGTTTCGGGCGCTGGGCCGGCTGCTGCTGGCCGAGCCGGAGGCCGAGCTGACCGAGATCCGCGCACGGATCTTGGCGACGCTCGGCCCGAACGCCGGGCTACTGACCGCGGTGGTACCGGAGTTCGCCGCGCTGCTGGCGGTGCCGTCCGATCCCGGGGATCCGCTGACTGCGCAGAACCGGGCGCAGTGGATGGGCGTGCAGGCGCTGCGGGCGGTCGCGTCGCGGGAACGCCCGGTGGTGCTGTTCCTCGACGACCTGCAGTGGGCCGGGCGCGGCGCACTCGGCCTCGTCGACATGATGCTCGACGAGGAACTGGTCGGGGGTCTGCTGCTGGTGGGCGCCTACCGCGACGAGGACGTGGACGCGGCGCATCCGCTGGCGGCGCCGCTGTCCCGATGGCGTCAGCAGGCCGGAGTGCGGCACCTGCGACTGGACAACCTGTCCGTCCCGAGCCTGGTCACCATGGTCGCCGAGATGCTGCACGCGGCCCCGGCCGTGGCGGCCGGATTGGCCGAGGTGATCGGGCCGCACACGTCCGGCAACCCGTACGAGACCGTGGAGCTGCTCAACGCGCTGCGCCGCGAAGGCGTGCTCACCGCGACCGCCACGGGATGGCGGTGGGACACGGCGGCGGTGCGCGCTCATCTGGGCCGGTCAAAGGTCGGCGAGCTGTTGGCGGCGCGCATCGAGACCGTACCGCTGCGGTCCCGGCAGCTGGTGGAGGTGATGGCCTGTCTGGGCGGCCGCGCCGAGCTGAGCCTGCTGCAGACTGCGGCCGGTGACCCGGCGGCCGAGGTGCAATCGATGCTGGCGCCTGCCCTCGCCGAAGGCCTTCTCGTGATGGAGCCCGGCGCCCACGAGGCGGTGCGGTTCCGCCACGACCGGCTGCGCGAGGCGATCCTGCGCGGGCTCGACTCGGGGCGGCGACGCACCTTGCAGCTCGCCACGGCCCGGCGGCTGGCCGAGGTGCCTGAGCTGTTCGCGGTCGCCGCCGAGCAGTACCTGCCGGTCATCGACGCGATCGACGATGGCGGCGAGCGGCGTCGGGTGGTGGGGCTGATGCGGCGCGCTGCCGACCAGGCCACGTTGATCGGGGACCACGCGCTGGTGAACGCGCTGCTGGCCGCCGCGCTGCGGCTGATCGACCCGGGTGAGACCGCCACGCTGATCGCGGTGCACACCGGCCGCCACGCCGCCCTCTACGGCCTGGGGCGCCTGGATGATGCAGACGAGGAATACCGCACGATCGAAGCGCTGGGCCCCACCGCGTTGGACCGCGCGGCCGCGACGGCGGTGCAGGTGAGCAGCCTGACGCACCGGAACCGATTTGCGGACGCCATCGGACTCGGCATCGACTCGCTGCGTGAGCTCGGCATCACCGTGCCGGCGGCGGACCGGCTCGCTGTCGAGCTCGACCACCAGTTCGACCGCCTGTACCGGTGGCTGGACCGCACCGACGCTGCCGGTGATCTGGCTCGGCCCGACCTCACCGAGACCACACTACTGGCTACGACCCGTCTGATCGACGCAGTCCAGCCGGCGGCCTACTTCGCCGGCGGTGACGCCACGGGCGCCTGGCTGAGCCTGGAATCGCTGCGGATCTGGATCGAGCACGGCCCGGGCCCTACCCTCATCGGACCTGTCAGCGCTGCCGCCGTCGCCACGGTGGCGCGGTGTGGCCACCACGCCGCCGGGTACCAGGCGGTGCGCCGCGTCCTGGCGTTGGGTGAGGCCCGCGGCTACGAGCCCGGCACCTCCGAGGCCCGCCGCCGGTTCGCTCTGCTGAGCTGCTGGTTCGAGCCGATCGAGAACGGGGTCCAAGCCGCGGGGCGCGCCCGCGAGGGGTTGATCGCGGGAGGCGACCTGGCCAACGCCGGCTATACCTACCACCCGACCGCGCATTACCTGCTCGACTGCGCGCCGTCACTGGACGTACTCGTCGCCGAAGTGGAGGCGGGGCTGGCCTTCGTACGGCGTACCGGCAACGAGCAGACCGGCCAGTGGCTCGACAGCTACCAGTGGCTGGCCGGTGTACTGCGCGGCGAAAGCGTCGACACAACCGGTAAGGATGTCCCCACCGACAGGTACGCCAACAACCTGATGCCGCTCTTCCACGCGCATCTCGGCCACGCGCTCGTCGCCGCGATCTTCGGCGATCCAGGCGACCTGGCGCGGCACACTGCGGCGGCGATGCCGCTGCTAACAGCTGTGTCGGGTCTCTACCCCACCGCCGTGGCCCGCCTGCTGCGCGGGCTTGCCCTCGCCGAGCAGGCCCGCGCCCTCCATGGTGACGAGCGCGGCGGTCTGCTGTCCGAACTGGACGAGATGACGAGCTGGCTGGCCGCCCGCGCCGCGGACGCGCCGGACAACTTCCGGCACCTGCAGCGGTTGCTGGAGGCAGAGCGGGCCTGGGCGGTCGGCGACTTCCGCGCCGGAGCCCTCGCCTTCGACACCGCCCGGCGCGAGGCCGCCGGCCGGCAGCGCCCGTGGCACCGGGCCCTCATCACCGAACGCACCGCCCGCTTCTACCTCGCACACGGGTTGGAGCAGGCTGGCCGCGACCTGCTTGCGCACGCGCGGCAGTACTACGCCGCATGGGGCGCGACAGCGAAGGTCGCCCAGCTGGACTGGGCCTACCCGACCTCACGGCTGGGAGCACCCACGACCGGCGAGCCCGGCGGCGACCAGCGTGCCGGTGATCTCCGGCTGTCCTCAGCGGTCACAACCGGCACGCTCGACCTTCGCGGCATCCTCGCCGCGTCGCAGGCCCTCAGCTCAGAGACCAACATCGAACGCTTGCACACCCGCGTCTTCGAGGTGCTCAGTGCGATGACCGGCGCCACCGGCGTGCACCTGCTGTTGTGGGACGACGACCGCCACGACTGGCTGGTGCCCACACCGAACCACTCCACGGATACCGCCACGGCGGGCGGCCCGCACGAACGCGACCTGCCGATGTCGGCAGTGCGCTACGTCCAGCGGACGGCTGAGATCCTGATCGTCGACGACGCCACCCGCGATGACCGCTTCGCCCGCGACCCGTACATCGCCGGCCTCTACGCCTGTTCGTTGCTGGCCATGCCGATCCTCGGCCGCGGCGCGCTGCGCGCGGTGCTGTTGCTGGAGAACCGCCTCATGCGCGCCGCGTTTGCCACGGAACGGCTCGACGCCGTCAGGCTCATCGCCGCGCAGCTCGCCGTCTCCCTCGACAACGCCCAGCTCTACTCCGACCTCACCGCCTCGCGCGCGCGTATCGCCGTCGCCGCGGACCAGGCCCGTCGGCGGATCGAGCGGGACTTGCATGATGGCGCCCAGCAACGTCTGGTCACGCTCGTCATGCTCGCGCGGATCGCCCGAGCGGCCGTCCCGCCCGGGTCCGGCGAGCTGGGGGAACAGCTCTCGACTCTCGAGGCCGAAGCCGCCACTGCCCTGGACGAGCTGCGCGACTTCGCCCGCGGCATCCACCCGGCGGCCCTCGCCGCGGGTGGGCTGCGCCCGGCGCTCAAGGGACTCGCCCGCCGCTCCTCAGTCCCGGTCGAGCTGGCGGTGCAGGTCGACCGGCGCCTGCCCGAGCCGGTCGAGATCGCCGCCTACTACGTCGTCTCCGAGGCGCTGACCAACGTGACTAAGCACGCGCGGGCCTCGACCGTCCACGTCGAGGTCGAGATCGTCGACGGTGGCGGCGGCGTGCTGCGGATCCGGGTGCGCGACGACGGCCGTGGCGGCGCTGACTTCGCCGGCGGATCCGGATTGGTCGGGCTCAAGGACCGGGTGGAAGCGCTCGGCGGCCGGCTCTGGGTGCAGACTGCGCCCGGCGCGGGCACCGCCGTTCTGGCTGAAGTCTCCCTGTAGCGCGTGGGCGTGGACCCGAACTGAACAGGAGTCACCTCAGCTTCGTGTGCCACCTCCGACGTCGCGGACAGTGCACGCGGTGGGACGAACCTGCCGGCACAGCCCGGCCCCTCCCGAACGGGCCTTCAGGTAGGCGCTCGACAGCGCTTGGGACAGGTTCGCGTGTACCCGTCCCAGCCGTCCCAGTGTCACCGCGCGGGCAGTCGCCCGCTGGCCAGGGGTTGTTCTTCGGACTCGATGCACCCGTCCCGCGGGCCGTCCCAGCCATGACAGCACCCACCCCGGGTGTGACACGAGGACACGTGGCGGCCGTGAACTTGCGCGGATGTGCGAAGTAGCGCGTCGGGTGGCAGCGGTGGTCGGCCGGTTGCGTGGCCGTGTCAGCCCTTGATGAGGTCGATGACGTGGCCGAAGTTGAGCTCTGATGCGAGCGCCGTCAGGTCTCCCTCGGCCAGCTTCGCCGCAGCCGCCTTCGTAGCTCCGAGGGCGTGCGTGTACGGGTCGACCCCAAGGCTGATCCGGCGGACACCGATCGTCTGGAGTTCCGCGAGGGTGGTCGTGTCCTGGGGGCTGACGAGGACGTTGACCGGTTTCGGCGCGACAGCGTTGATGACGGCACTGATCGAGGCCATGTCCGGCAGGTTTGGCGCGTACAGGACGTCAGCTCCCGCTTCCGCGAAGGCCGTGAGGCGGCGGATGGTGTCATCTATGTCCGAAATCCCCCACAAGAAGTTGTCTGTACGGCCGGTCAGAACGATCCGTCTGCGCGCAACTGCGGCAGCGGCCTCGGTGCGGCGAACCGCGTCCTCGAAGCCGCGAATCCGGTTGGAGGGGTCACCGGTGGTGTCCTCGACTCCGATGCCGGCGAGACGCCGGGCAATGGCAGCGTCGACAGTGGCAGCGACATCTTCGGGAGTCTCGCCGTAGCCGTCCTCGAAGTCGCCGTTGACCGGCAGTCCGCTCACGGACGTGAGCAGTGCGGCGTGGTCGAGGTGCTCGTCACGGCTGACGGCGTGGACGCCGTCGAGCCGGCCCAGTGTCGCCGCGAAAGCCGCTGAAGAGGTCGCGATGGCCTTGAACCCGGCCTCCTTGAAGAGCAGGGCCGACAGGCCGTCCCATGCGTTGGGCATGATGAACGTATCGGGGCCACGATGGAGTTCGACGAACTGTTCGTAGCGCGTCTGGGCGGCGATATCAGACATGGTGACGGTTCAGGTCGAGTTGCTCGAGGACCGTCGGATCTTCGGCGGACTGCTTGCTATCGTTCATTTCTTGCTCCTTACCCGTGCGGCTCGGCGTTCGCCGCAGGTGGGTCATCGTTGCGATGCCCCTGTACGCGATGCTGACGTGCACGGACGTTCCATCTGATACTCCAGCGGGACTTCGTGATCTTGGCCGGTGGGGCTGGTGAAGGCAGGCGCCGGCTGCCAGGGTAGACCTCGGATGGGGTCCTTTCACTGGGCCTGAACAGCCGCTCCTTCGATGTTCGTGCCCCGCTGCTACTGGCACTCGGGGTCTTCGCCGGTGGTGTCCTGGTCGAGTTTGGAGACTTGGTAGAGGGCGATGGCCCAGCCGTTTCGGTCCGTTTCAGCAGGATGCTGAGGTAGACGTTGACCGTCGGGCGGTCGGTGAAGGAAAAGTCGATGTTGAGGTTTCCGAGGATGAGGTCGTCGGAGAGTCGTCTGGTCTCCAAAACCGACTACCGCGCCTCCTACGATCTGCACTGGATGGTCGAGGACGGCTCGATCGTCGGCCTGCGCTTCACCCACTGCGGAGACGGCTCACAGTTCCCCGGACGCCACGCCTGACCTGCGAGCCGATCGCCCACACCCCGTGCGTCCGGACCGGACTCATCGCGCGCGGGCGCAAGCCTTGCTCCCGTAGCTCGGTTCGTCTTCTCTGGATGCGGAGCGGACGACAGGATTATTGCTCGCCTGCGTTGTCTTTGCTGTGGTCGCCCGGCATGGTCGCGTCGACGAGTTTCTGCGACGGCGCGGCCTGGTGGCGCGACTTGCCGAAGAAGCCGATCTCGCCTTCGGTGTGCATGCGCTCGATCATGTGCGGGTAGTGCAGTTCGAACGCGGGGCGCTCGGACCGGATCCGGGGCAGTTCGGTGAAGTTGTGCCGCGGCGGCGGGCAGGACGTGGCCCATTCGAGGGAGTTGCCGTAGCCCCATGGGTCGTCGACGGTGACGATCTCGCCGTAGCGGTAGCTCTTGAACACGTTCCAGATGAACGGCAGCGTGGACGCACCGAGGATGTACGCGCCGATCGTGGAGATCGTGTTCAGCGTGGTGAACCCGTCGGAGCTCAGGTAGTCGGCGTAGCGGCGGGGCATGCCTTCGGCGCCGAGCCAGTGCTGGACCAGGAACGTGCCGTGGAAGCCGATGAACGTGGTCCAGAAGTGCCACTTGCCCAGCTTCTCGTCCATCATCCGGCCCGTGATCTTCGGGAACCAGAAGTAGATGCCGGCGAAGGTCGCGAAGGCGATCGTGCCGTAGAGCACGTAGTGGAAGTGCGCCACCACGAAATACGTGTCCGACACGTGGAAGTCGATGACCGGGGCGGCCAGCATCACCCCGGTCAGGCCGCCCAGGAGGAACGTGACCAGGAAGCCGACGGCGAAGATCATGGGTGTTTCGAAGGACAGCTGGCCCTTCCACATCGTGCCGATCCAGTTGAAGAACTTCACGCCGGTCGGGACCGCGATCAGGAAGGTCATGAAGGAGAAGAACGGCAGCAGCACGGCGCCGGTGGCATAGAGGTGGTGTGCCCACACGGAGAACGAGAGGGCCGCGATCGCCAGCGTCGCGAAGACCAGGCCCTTGTACCCGAAGATCGGTTTGCGGCTGAACACCGGGAGGATCTCCGAGACGATCCCGAAGAACGGTAACGCGATGATGTAGACCTCAGGGTGGCCGAAGAACCAGAACAGGTGCTGCCACAGGATTACCCCACCGTTGGCCGGGTCGAACACGTGCGCACCCAAGCGGCGATCGGCCTCCAGGCCGAAGAACGCGGCCGTGAGGATCGGGAACGCGAGCAGGATCAGGATGCTCGTGACCAGGATGTTCCAGGTGAAGATAGGCATCCGGTACATCGTCATCCCGGGCGCGCGGAGACAGACCACGGTGGTGACCATGTTGACCGCGCCGAGGATCGTGCCGAGACCGGATACGATGAGGCCAGCGATCCACATATCGGTGCCGGGGCCTGGCGTGTGGGTGGCCTCCGACAGTGGCGTGTAAGCCGTCCAACCGAATTCGGCAGCACCTCCCGGCGTCAGGAATCCCGAGATGACGATCAGGCTGCCGAAGAGGTAAAGCCAGTACGAGAACGCGTTGAGCCGCGGGAACGCGACGTCGGGCGAACCGATCTGCAGCGGCAGCACGAAGTTCGCGAACCCGAACAGGACCGGGGTCGCATACATCAGCAACATGACCGTGCCGTGCATCGTAAACAGCTGGTTGTACTGCTCCTGCGAGAGGAACTGGAGCCCGGGCCGGGCCAGCTCCGTGCGAATCAGCATGGCCATCGCACCGCCGGCCATGAAGAAGGCGAACGCCGTGACCAGGTACATCACGCCGATCTGCTTGTGGTCCGTCGTCCGCATCAGCCGAAGAAGCGCCGCGCCCTTCGTGAAAACGCGCGTGCGATAGGGCCGCGTTACGACCGGGCTGGGCGTGATGGTCGGCATGACTTCCTCCGGCTGGATGCTGGACTGTTTGCTTTTTGATCCCGGGTCCGGAGGCTGTGAGCCGTTCGACGGCACCGGTCCGGCCTGATCTTTCGTGGAGAACTCACCTTGTCGGACCGAAAAGTTCAATCCGGACCCGGTTCCAGGTCTTGGTCCGAGGCGTCTTGGGCACGAACTGCAGTCCTGTCGCTGTCTGCCACGATGGGGGAAGGATCATCAGTCGCCCTTGTACCGTTCTTCCCGCCACGGGTCACCGTGGTCGTCATAGCCGTTGGTCTCCCAGCGCGCTGGCTCGTTATCGGCCGTCAGGGGTGCTTCCCGAAACCCACTTGGCGCTCTTACCGCGCTGGCTGAAGCGCAGACCCGCTTGGCAACGGTGCCTGGGCACGGTCGCGCAGCCAGACTGAGTTACCCGTGGATGCTCACCGGGGCCGACCCCTCAACCAGGACGGCGCGGTGAGCGTGCCGGAAGCCCGCGACCTGCTCGCCGCCCTCGCAACTCGGCTGGGCCGCACCCCATGGGAACTCGACCACACCATGTGGCGCCAACCAGTGCGCCCACTGACACCTGCGACGAAGAGCAGCTGCGCCAGCCCGCGGATGGTGGGAGATGCTCGAGCGGCCTCGGGCCCGCGACGGGCTCACCGTCGCTTGCCGCGCTCGACGTTGCTCGTGATCACCGAGCGGACCGACTTCGCCGCACGGATCCACTCGCGTACCAGGCTCGTCGACATGGGGATGTTGCGCCCGCCGGCGCCTCCGTGGCGCTTAAGCCCTGCGAAGCGGAACGACCAAGCCTGCTCGACCTTTCGACGAGCTCGAACACCGAGGCATTCGATACTCGCAAATCCTTGCCGGCGGAGTCCAGCCGCTCGTTGGATTCAGCCATTCGCGCTCTCCTCTGTACTGGTCTTCTTGTCGGCGTCAGTCGACGATCGGTTCTTACCGCCGGCTGACGCCGACACACCGGCTTGACCCGAACCAGAGACAGATCCTCATCTGCATGTGACAAGGCCACACGCTCCACCGGGATCAAGTCGGGGTACACCAGCGACGGAGTGCGGCAACACTTGATGGTCAGCCCGGCTGCTTCTCCGTCTTGCGTCTACCGGAAGTTTGACATCGAATGCGTACGTCCAGGCGGTGAACTGTCCGATGAACACCAGCGCCCGCCGCCATTGCGAACCGGGCGGCCCGCCTCGTCACGACTCCCACGAGATCATGCAGAGGTTGCCGAGGAACTGTCCCGCAGGCAGCCCCACCACCGTTCCACCCGAAATACCCGCCGCGATGATGGTGATGGCGCGAGTGTCGCCGGCGGGGCCCCCAGCTTGGGTCCGGTGAGACCACGGTCCAGAAGGGTCCGAGGGTGGCGCCGAAGGACATCCGGGCGATCAGCACCAGGATGAAGTTTGGTGCCACCGCGACGACCGACTACCTCGACGCCGTTGTTGAGCCCCAGCCGCTTCGGCAGGATGCACGTCCTTGGCCAACTGCGCTGCCTGGTAACCGCTCTTAGTGACCTGGGAGTCGCCAGTGCCACGCAGGTCGACGGTGATCACCTTGTGGGTATTGGAGAGCGGGCCCCTCTGCTGCCGACACTCGGTCCAGACTGGGTACATTCTCTATACCTCGGTGCAGGCGTACAGCGCCGCGCAATCCGGATGCACCGATGCCGATGAGTGTCGACGCCCGTAACGTCACCTGTGCCGAAGCGGGGCTGGAAGACGACCTGAGCTCCAGCGAGAAGAACCACACCTTGGACTTCCTGCGCGGCGGCGCCCCAGGACGAAACGATCCCGATCGGATCGGCACGGTCGTCGCGACGAGCTGGGGAACCCGCTCTATTTGCTTCCGGCGGCGCCACGTCCGAATGGCGATGAGGTTCGTCGCGATTACTCACTGGGCTGAGGGTCCCTGGTCGCGCCGCTGCGCGGGTTGCGTGCGGCGAGGACGGTGAACAGGGTGGCGACGAGGGCGAGTCCGCCGTATCCGAGGGCGATTTGCGGCAGCGAGAAGGTGCCCGAAAGTTGGCCGGCGATGTGGGCCGGGATCGTGGCGCCGCTGTAGGAGAGGAGGTAGACGACGCTGAAGATCGGTGCCCGGTCGGCAAGGGTGCTGCCGTACAACAGGCAACGGGTGGTGGCACTGAGGGCGAGGCTTTGGGCGGTGCCGGCAACCTGACAACCTCCACCGAATCCCTCGCGGCGATCGCGCGACGCTCGAGCGCCGACACCAGCCGCCGCGCGGTGTCCTGCGATGCCACGGCCTCGGCGGCGGGCACCATCCACGCTCCCGTCGGCGCCCCCGCCGGGCTCACCTGCCACACCGCCAACGATTCGGTCCCGTCGTCACCGGTGCCCACGGCCACCGCCGCACTGCCTGGCGCCCACACCTGTGCAGGACATCCCCACCGCTGCTTCGGTCACCGCACCCATCCCCCGTCGCTTCCTCGATCAACACCACCAAATCGTCGAGAAACGCCAGTTGATACACGGGCGGCACTTTTCGGGCCTTACCTGTCAAAACGAGGTGTCAAGTACCGGGTTTGGTGGAGACTGGATTAGTTGGTTTCCAGGGTTGCGGTGACTGGGTGGGTCATCGCGTGTAGTGCTTCGTATTCGGCGGGCGGCACGTGTCCGAGCTCGCCGTGCAGGCGTCGGTTGTTGTACCAGTCGATGTACTCGATGGTGGCGATCTCGAGGTCGTCGATGCCTCGCCACGGGCCCTTGTTGCGGACGAGTTCGGCCTTGTAGAGCGAGTTGAAACCCTCTGCCATCGCGTTGTCGTAGGAATCTCCTTTGCTGCCAACAGATGTGACAGCTTCGGCCTCGTCGAGGCGCTGGGTGTAGCGAAGCGCCCGGTACTGCACGCCGCGGTCGCTGTGGTGGACGAGCCCGGTCAGGTCCGCGTCGGCGGCCTGGCGGCGCCAGATGGCCATCTGCAGCGCGTCCAGCGCCAGATCCGTGTAGAGGCTGGTGGCGACCTGCCAGCCCACGATCAGGCGGGAGAAGACATCGAGCACGAACGCGGCGTAGACCCAGCCGGCGGTGGTGCGCACGTAGGTGATGTCCGCGACCCACAGTTCGTTGGCACGCGTGGCCGTGAAGTCCCGGTTCACCAGGTCAGCGGGCCTGCTGGTCTCCGTCGCTGGTCGTGTCGTGCGCGGAGACTTGTCGCGCAGCAGGCCGCGCAGTCCGTTCTCGCGCATGAGGCGCTCGACCGTGCACCGGGCCACGTCGACGCCCTCGCGGTGCAGCTCGGCCCAGACCTTCCTCGCCCCGTAGACGCCGTAGTTGTCCTGGTGCACCCGCTTGATCGTCCCGGTCAGCTCCCGGTCTCGTGCTGCACGCGCCGATTCCGGGCGGGAACGGGCCGCGTAGTACGTCGACGGTGCGATCTCGGCGGGCGTCTGCGCGAGCGCCTGCAGGACCGGCTGGACACCGTGTTCCTCCCGCTGGGAGTCGACGAACGCGACCTTCATCGCGACGGACGGTCCAGCTCCGCCGCAAAGAAACTGGCCGCTGACCTCAAGATCTGGTTCGCTCGCCGCAGCTCACGGTTCTCCCGTTCCAGCTGCGCGAGCCGCTCCGCATCGCTGGTCGTGGTGCCCGGCCGGTCCCCGGCATCGATCTCCGCGCGCTTGACCCAGGTCCGCAGTGCCTCGGGGTGGATCCCGAGCTGCTCGGCGATCCGCTTGATCGCACCAGTCGCCGCAGCCGGGTCCCGGCGCGCCTCCACGGCCATCCGGGTTGCCCGCTCACGCAGCTCGTCTGGGTACTTCTTCGGTGGGGCCATCAGTCCTCATCATCCAGGCTTGCTGGTCTCCATCAAACCCGGTACGGAACAAGGCGTTCATGCCTCACCTGGGCGCGGGCTGAACTAGTTGGTGACGGCCCGGCGGGGCCTTCGGCCGGACCGCTCCCACCGCCGGTTGCGCTCGCGGTCGATATCGGCGGCGACACGCTGCTGGTCGACAGCACGTTCGTCGGCCTCACCGACGCCGGCCGCGCAGTGCTCGCCGGATTGGGGCCAGAGATGCAGGACTTGACCCGGCGCAGTACCGCTCGCCTTCGTTGACAAATAGAGCGGCTTCGTGAAGGAGGGTGCATGCCTGGTCGGCGTTCAGTCGTCGGTTCGGCTCCTTGGCTAGGAGACCCTCGATGACCGGGCGCAACGGGCCGGCGCGCAAGAACGGGGCCGGTGGTTCCTCGGCCACGGCGGTGAGTGTGGCGGCCATGTTGTCCCTGGCGAACGGTGACGTGCCTTCGACGGCGGTGAACAGCGTTGCGCCGAGAGAGAACAGGTCGGACGCCGGTCCGGCCTTGCCCCCGCGGAGCCGTTCGGGCGAGACATAGCCCGGGCTGCCGGCCACCATGCGGATCTGAGTTCGTGAGTCACTGCCTGGGGCGGTCGCGATGCCGAAGTCGGTGAGGATCACCCGCGCACCATCGCAGAGCTGCACGTTGGCCGGTTTGACATCGCGATGCACGATGTTCGCCCGGTGTACGGCGCGCAGCACGTCGAGAAGGCTCAGTCCGATGTGGATCACGTGCTCGCCCCGCAGCGGTCCCTCGGCGTCGAGCGCTTCGGCCAGACTCCGCCCCCGCAGCAGTTCCATGACGATCCACGGATCGCCGTCCTGCCTGACCACGTCGTAGACCGTGACAACGCCGGGGTGGCCCACTCGCGCAGCGGTACGCGCCTCCCGGAGTGCCCGCACGCGAGCCGCTCTGCGTGATTGCTCAGATGCGCGGTAGTGCACGTTGACTTGCTTCAGCGCGACCTGCCGCCGTAGGAACTCGTCCTCGGCGAGCCAGATCAGCGCCATTCCGCCGCGGGCCAGTAGCGACTCGACCCGATAGCGGCCTGCCACGAGACTCCCGGCACACTCGGTTCCATCGTCCTCACCGTGGTCGCCGGCTTCGGCGGGATGTGTCGGGTCGAGTGTTGAAAGCAGCGGCTTCGCGGGGCGTGGGCTCCGATCTGGTGCCTTCACAGGCTTCGTCATACGTGTGACGATCCGGCTTGGTGACCGGCGTGTCTTCACGGATGGCGCCAAACCCTGCTGCCGGTTAGCCGGAATCCCGCGATACCCGCCACCGTGAAACGCTGCAACCCTTGCCGATTGAAGCAGGTGTTCGAGATTGATGGGCCGGGTACGCTTGCTGTGACGGCTCCGGCCGCATCGAGCCGACGGCCGCTGTGGGACAGACCAGGTAGAAGTCTACAATGGACAGCCATGACATCCAGAAGGTCGTCGACGTGCTGACCAAAAGTGCGCGTTGTTCGTAAGACACCGACACCTTCAGTGTGGGTGATGAACGCGGCCATCTCCCGACTCGACCAATGCGAGAGCCCAGTCGGCACCGCCAGCACAACGTCTCTGGGGGTGTGATCGCAGCGTCGACCAGTCGACGAGCGCTTCGCGCATCTTCGTGGAGGACAGGTAAACCTGTCTTCCAGCTAGTGGGACGAGGGTTTCCAGTGTGCCGGTATCGCGAATGGGTGTGCCATCGGGCAAACTGTGTCCCAACCGACTGCCGAGTAGTCGAAAGCGACCGTTCTCTTTGCGACGAGCCGCCCGGCCTTGTTTCTCCATTGAGGAGCGTTGACATGTACAACGCTCTGCACGCCTCCGGAAGTCGACCTCGCCCGTATGGCGGGAGATCGAGCAAACCATCTCGCCGCCCACAGGGTGCAGGGACGAACGAACACACCGCCGGACTCCCGACAACGCCGGGTATGACCGCTCAGCGGCTGATCCTGGCCGAGGACGACGTGCTGTTCCGCGAGGGGTTGGCCAGCCTGCTCGTTCACTCGGGGTTCACGGTGATGGGGCAGGTCGGCGACGCCACTGAAATGCTCAGCCTGGCGCGGCAGCACCGACGGGATCTCGTAGTGGTGGACGCCCGGATGCCACCAACACACACCCGGGAGGGTCTGGATGCGGCCCAGATGATCCGCCAGGAGCTTCCAGGCACCGGAGTTCTTGTGCTGTCGGCGCATATCGAAGCGGAGCGGGCAGATCCGATGCAGGGATCGCGCACCGGATGTGGGTCACCGAAGGAACGGTGGAGAAGCACGTCCACACTATACTGGCCAAACTGAGCCTGCCGGAGACCGAGGACTACCACCGCCGGGTGCTGGCCGTGGTCACCTTTCTTGAGGCCAGTTACCCGGTCCCCGAATAGGTCATGGATCGCGTGCGGCGGCCAGCGTTGCCGCCTGGCCGGGAAACCTCGATGGTGACGGGGAGTAGCGGCTGACGTGACCGGGTCGGCCACCCCGCCGCGATTCGCCGCGCCCAGTAACGCAGGTCGGCTCCGAAGGTGGTCGCCGTCTCGTTCAACGTCGTGGGGCCGTCCTATTCGTAAGTGCACACCGTTGGGCGGCACTGTCCGCGGTTCGTCCCCATCATGGGGACTCCTCGTCCACGTTTCGGGGCCGAACTCGCTCTCCTCGCTTGGTTGCATCGAGTTAGCGATCGGCATCCTGCGGTCGCCGGTCGGTTCGCCCGTCCGAACCGAGCCCGGGGAGTTCGAGGAGGGGAGAGTTCGCGATGACTCCAGGTTTCCACTTCCGCAAGTCGAATTCGGTGATCCTGCAGCTTGCTCCGTGGACGATGTCCGATGCTGAAGCGGCTGTGGGCATTTTCGGTGACGGAGAGGTTGCTCGGTGGTTGGCGCCGGCTATGGACCGCGTTCCGGACATGGCTGCCCTGCAGCATCCGGTTCCAGATGGGTCGTAGACGGCGCGGCCATCGAGCCGCCGCTCGGCCGGTGGAAGGTCGCTGATCTCGCCACCGGCCACATTGTAGGAGCGGTCTCCCTGCCGCCTTTGCCTCCCGGCGACATCGACTCCGAGATCGGCGTCCAGATCGCTCGCGGCTGGTGGGGGAGTGGTTATGCTGGTGAAGTCGGTGACGCGATCGCTCACTATGCCTTCGCCGGCGCGGACGAGATCTTCGCTGTCTCGCGTCCGGCGAACCAGCGCGCCGCGGCCGCCGCGCGGCGCATGGGGATGGGCTGGGTCGGACGAACCGACAAGCATTACGACACGAGGCCGTTCTGTGCGTTCTGCCGGTCAGGTGATGAAGTCGTTTTCCTCTAGGTAGATGCGAATGTTGCGGCGGGCGTCGAACATGGTTTTGTAGATGGCGTTTCGGCTGGTGCCCAGTCGCGCCGCGAGGGCGTCCATGGGAACGTGGTCGATCGCCACGGCGGCGAAGATGCGTCGCTGGTGTTCAGTCAATGCGTTCTCGATGGCGTGGGCGAGGGCGGCTTGGAGCTCGAGGGCCTGTACCTGGTGGGGTGGTTCGTCGCCGACGGCGGCGCGTGCGCGATTTTCGTCGTGCTCGTCGAGGGACACGCAATGGTCCCGCCAGAAGTGCCGGCCGATTTTCGTCGAGACCTCGAAGATGACGAATGTGAAGGCCCACGTCTTGAACTGCGCGTCGCCTCGGAACTCGCCGATCTTGTAGGTGATCCGCATGAGGGCGTCGGCTGCGGCCTGGTGGGCGAGGTCTTCGACTTCGGGGCCGCTGATCCGTGAGCCCGGAGACCTGCGCGCGGTCTCACTCCTAGCGAACCTGATGAGCATCGTGTACAGCCTGCGGCAGGCATTCTCGAAGTTCGTGCTGCCAGGGCTCAATTCTTGGACCCAGGCGGCGGACTCGGGGTCAAAGCTCCGTCCACCGACCAGGACTCGTCCACTGATCTTCGACGTGGTCATGCGGGCCGGGGTTTCCGTCCAGTGTCCGCGGTGTATGCCGTCTGGATGCGGGACGCGCCTGGTTTCATGTGGCTTCACCTTCTCTCCGGTGACCGTCTTCTGCATTTTCGATCTCCCTGTTAAGCATTCACCCGCCCCTTTGACGGCACCTAAACGGACTTGTCCACCAACGCGTCCATGGCCATCGACGATGAGTGCGCAAGCCCGGGGGGAAGCCGGAGGAGAGCTGCGCGGCCCGAAAGGCGTCGGAGCACCACCCGATGGTGCGCGTCAGTTCGCGCTGCGACACGTCGCCCGGTTGCGCGCGACGTGTCGCAGCGCCTTGGCGAGAGGGACGCGGATGTGCTTGCGGGCGCCGGGCCGCAGGCAACGCCCGCTGGTTGCCGTCATCAGCTGCTCCTTCCAGTTCGACCTGCGATGTCATGTCCCGGGACAGTGCCCACAGAAGGGCAGCCGCGTACGTGCGGAACGGCGCCCAGCGCCGGACGAATACGTCGTCGGCCCCGCCGAGAGCCCAGATCCGCCGAACAACGCGGGCGAGGACCGGGTCGTCGGCCGGCAGCACGTCCGGCTGATGCAGACGGCGGATGAGGAACCGATCCGTCACGCGTCGGGACATCCCAGAGCACCCGAGAATCTCACGGATCTGCCGGTCGTTACGCCCGTCGAACATGTCCAGATTGACGTCACCGACCAGCTGGGCCCGTGCAAGCCGTGCAAGCCGTGCGAGTCGATCGGCGTCCGCGGCGGGCATGCCTGGCGCGGCCAGCCGCTCGGCACCAGGGTCGGCGACCTTGACGGCGGAGGATTCGCCGCGGGTCCGTACGTGTACGGCACAAGTCGACGGCGCGTGGAACGGCCACAGGACCGAGTAGCGAACCAACACCGAGAAGTTATCGCCAAGCCCGGCCTCCTCGTGGCGCCCGAACGGCTCCGGCTGGCCCAGCCTGCGGACGAGGTAGCGCATGACCGGGTTGTGCCCGACGAGATGTCCGTAGGCCGGTTCCGACTCCGTGACAGCGGCACCGACCAGGACGGGAATGTCCCGGGCGTACGAAGCCACCGAATCCGCGCTCGTCGGACACCTCCTGCTCATGCGTTCGCGGGCGCCCGAGGGACGCGACCCTGCCCCATCGCCTCAGTACGCCGGGTCCAGGTTCCAGTGAGCCCAACAAGGGGCCCCGGAACGGGCCCGTAGCATTCCCAGGTGGCCGAGACCCGTGGCTGGCGCAATGCCTTGGAAACGGACCAGGACCACAACAGACGCCCGCATGCGCAGCGTCATGGCCGGCCCCGATCACCGCCGCCACACCGAACAGCCCGACCCCGCTCGGAACAAGAAGCATCCATGACGGCCACACGAACACATGTGTACTGCGAGCCATGAACCCGCCAGGAGCCGAAGGTCCAGGAGCAAACACGCCTCGACGACCTGGACGATGCGGCGGTGGGGGCGGTCGCACACGGAGCACGCCGAACCCATCAGGGGCATGCGCCAGCGAGCGAAGGGAATCTGTTCGAGGTTCACGGAATCCACCCGCGTTCGACACGGATCCGGCGCGGGAACAGGCGTTCGACGTGAACGCGGCGGCTGCCGGCGAGACGTGCGGGACGAGGGCGGCATCGCGGTCGCGCAACGGGAAAATGCCGGGCGTCCGGCACCGGGCAGGCCGAAGTTCCGCATCAGACTCCACCTTCCGGTCCGGAGCTGGTTGGCGGTGGAACACCCGGCGACGTGGCCGGGAACCGGGTACCCGCGCTTGGCGAGCCTGTCCAGCATCGCGGTGGTGGGGCTCACTTCGCATTCCTGCCACCTGGAGTTCGCGCCCCCTGCCACCGGCATGGGGCCGGCCACCGGACACGTTGTCTGAGGAACGCCTCCGCGTGGTGAACTACCGGGTGATCCTGTGGCTGAGCCGTCATCGGATGGATCGGCTGGTCCGCAGGTGGCTGAGCCGTCTCCGGACAGACATCGTGTAGCAGGTGTGCACAGCTGAGCTGGCGTCCCCGGTACGGCGAGCAGGTCCAGCTGGCCCCTCACAACACAGGAAGTTCTACAGCCCCACCTCGCCGCCCCGCGGGACCGACGTCTTCGTGGACGTGGCCAAGTACCCCCATGACAGCTCGCCGGTCAGGCGCGGCCGACGCGGTGGCGCTGTGGCGCTGTGGCGCTGTGGCGCTGTGGCGCTGTGGTCGAGCTGACTGTGCCGTACCACGTTCCCGACATCGCCGATACGACGGTTCGGGCCGAGCAGTGGCACAACGGAGAGCCTGTGGAGACGGTGTCCGAACGGCAGCCCTCGTGGACTGGGGCGGTGTGGGGCCGTCCGGGCCCCGCACAGCCGCAGTGACTCATCCGGCGATGGCGAGGCTCGCCGCCGGGAAGTCGATGGCCGTCCGGACCGCATCGTTCACGAAGTTTGGTCAGCAGGAACTGCACCGACAGGGTGACGGTTCTCTACGGTCTGGGCTTGCTCGGAACGGCGGTGGTCGCAATCGTTCACAGCGGAGGTCGCCAGGGCTCCGGGGCCTCGAAGCCGGATGAGGGCGGAAGACGGCGACGACACGGCTTCGAGCGTATGCCCCGCTCGGTTCGACGGGGCATCGACACGAGACTCCGACATCATCGTCGGCCTACTCCAGGTATTCGACCGATCGACAAGATCGAAGTCCGGCGGCGAAACGCGAGTGCGGCCAGTAACAGTGCCGCCGCCGCGGCGGCCACGTGGAGCGTCACGGAGACTTCGAAGACCCTCGCCACGACGGGCACCCCCGACCGGACGGCGACACGGAGACTGCTGGGCCCGCCGAGCACGAAATGCCACAGAACACCCAGGACCAGCGACCCGGCGACCGAGACGAAGACGAGACCCGCGCCGCCCCGTGCCGCGTCCCGGAAATGGCGCGTAATACCGATTGATACGCCCCGGGTCTGGTGCAGGTCTCGTTGTCTGTCACCGAGCCCGGGCAGGCTCGAAGGGTTGATCGTAGCGTGACGCTTGGTGGCCGGCTTCGGTCTGGGCTGGAGTGCGCTGGCCGAGCTCGCCGTGGACGCGGCGATGGTTGTACCAGTCGACGTATTCGGCGACGGCGATCTCGACATCGCGAACTGATTGCCAACCGCGGCCACGGACGACAGGGTTATGGATCAATTCTCCCTTGAACAGCGAATTGAATGCCTCGGCCATCGCGTTATCGTAGGAATCTCCGCGCGAACCGACCGAGGCGACCACTGCTGCTCGGTCTGGTTGTCGCCGGCGGGTGGCCCGACGCCGAGGTGATCCTGTCACGCGCGCAGTGGCGCCACCTCGCCCACTGCGTTCGCTTGCTGCTCAAAAGCCGACCATGGCCGCGTCAGCTGCCCGAGCGCGAGCAGCTCGACCTGTGGGCCGCCACTCACTGCCGCGAATCCAGCGAGATCAGGAGATCCCCATGACTGTAGAGCCTGAAACGAAGTCCTCGTCACCTCCAACCGCGCAGTGGCACGACTACATCGCCGTGCTGCTCGTGACCGCCGCCGCGGACGAGACGGTGCGAGCGAAGCTCGACCGCGTCACCCAGCCGACCGGGCCGGACAGGCTGTGCCGTATTCAGCATTACCGTGTGGCCCCGCTCAGGGCGGCGCCGCAGGACGAGGTCGCTGAGCAGCTGGGCGCGCGGGAACTCGAGGTGTTGAAGCTCGTCGCCGACGGCCTGTCGGCATCGCGCGCCGTGCTCGGGGGCCGAAACAGGTGAAGCGCGTGGCGTTCGCGCGGCCCCCTGCGCCGCCCCGACGGACGGGCGGCGTCTGGCTTGGTGCTCCCGGACGCCGGAATGACCCGCCGCACCAGGGTCTGAGCCGACGGCCGCCACCGTCCAAGGCCCTGTACTCGCTCGCGAACGACCCACCGACACCACCAGCCCGCGTCGCCGCCGATCCCTCTGCTGCAGACCCAGCGAACCATGCCCAAGCCCAGCCGCCGCAGTGGCTCCCGCCCCACCCATCCGCAGCAGTCGCCCGCCCACAGGAGATCCCGTGTCGCCCCAGCAGACCCCATCAGGCCAGTTGGCCATTTCGCGTCGCGAAGCCGTGCTAATTCCCCTCGTGCTCGCGGTCGTGCTCGTCGCAGGCACCTCAGGCCTCGCAGATGCGTTCCTGCTCGTCGTCGCCGTCCTGTTTTGGTCCACGCTCAACCTCACGGATCAACAACAGTGAGCTACCGATGCTGCCGCTCCACGCCTACATCAACCACGTGTTCTCAGAGGACCAGCGCGACGCCACCGTGGAAGCCATTCTGGGTGTGGCCGGCGACGCCAACGTGAACCCGGAGTGCACCGCTGACGCCCAGCGCCGTCTCAACCAGGCGAACACGCGGCTGGCGCGGCTGACGCAGGCCATTTAAAGCGGGCACAGATCCGATGGCGCTGATCGACCCGCTCAACCGGGCGAAGGAAGAATGCGATGCCGCAGAGGAAGAGTTGGCGCGGACTCCCTCTCGGACGCCGGTCGGCAAGTACTTCAATGCCAGTCCCGCTCGGTTGCAAGAGTTGTACGAGGAGGTAGGCCTGGAAATGGCCTATAACGCAAAAGAGCGGATGGTCGATGTGACCATCCGCCCGCCCCGCAGGGTTAGTGCGTGTGTCCGAGGACGCCCTTCGCACTAACCACACGTCTGCGTCTGACCGCTTGACGGCGATAGGCCATGCCATTCCGCGCGGCAGCCGCGCCGCCGGCGGCGCCTCTGACGGGTGGGGTTGTGTTGGGGTCTAGAAGTGCGGTGGCGAGGAGGCAAGCCTCGGCCATCACGCGCCCGGCTCGCGGTTCGGCGCGGACAAAGCCCAACGTACCGTGCGCCTGACCGGCGGCTGAGGCAAGCGCGAGCGTACATGATCAGGAATGGGCACCCCAGCCGCCACGGCCTCGACGTACTCCTTGGCTCCTTGCGCTCCAAGATCAGTGCCTCCGTCCGCACAAGTCTGAGCGCTTCGAGGCGCTGACCGCTATCGAGCAGCTCTCGTCAGCCGGGCTACCAGTGATCGCGGCCTTGATCGTCGCCGTTGCGGCACCACTTGTCGCAGCGGCCGCGACACTATTGCTGGCAAGTCAAGGAAACCGGCCCATCGCCGCAGCCGATGACAGAACATCGTTTCGACTCGGTGACAACGCGGTTCGCTGGGAGTCGCGGGCAAGTCCGGACGGCGATCGTGACGGCGCACGGGGTCATCCTGGGACTGCCCGGCGCGCGGTGGAAACCGACGTCGTCGGCTGCGACACCGGCGCGCAGCAGTCATCGGCGCACCCGTCCGTTTCCGGTGTGGCCAATGGCAGGTTCAGGTGCTCACGCGATTCGCTCATCGGATCGCCTCCGCGCTCGCCGACGACGCCGCGGGCTCGACGTCGTTCAGGAACGTCTCGTCGGTGTCCACCGCGAGCACCACATGCACCAGCTCGCTCAACGCCTTCGCCAAATGCGCGTCCACCAGCTCGTATCGCACCTGCCGGCCTCGTAGGTCGCCACCATCAACCCGCATCCGCGCAGGCACGCGAGGTGGTTCGACACGTTCGAGCCGGTACCTCAGGTCGGCATGGGAGTCTGCGTCTATGGCGTTTCCGCGCCGGTCGTTATGCGATCGGCGGCGGGCCAGCACGGTCAGCCGCCCGTCGATGCCGATGCCGAGCACGGCGGCTCCGGCAACGATGGAGGGCCACCGCAGGGTGGTTGCGAGCGCGACGCACCCGAGGAGCCCCAGGGCCTGTAGCCAGCGTGGCCATCGCCGCGCACGACGCGGTCTTCCCGATGACGAACCCCCACCCACCTGGCGGCGAAACCCCACCACGGCCCCAGCCGTTGCCGCCCGTAGAGGTAGGTGCCGCCGGATGCGGGGTACTGCGCCGCCAGCTGGGCCGAGGACGCCGCGTTGCAGCACGCCACGGCCGCGGCAAGGACGAGTCCGATCAGCAGGCCCGTGCCCGCCGCATTGGCCGCCGGGGCGAACGCCGCGTACACCCCGGCGCCGATCATCGAGCCGAGCCCGATGACGACGACGTCGGCGGTGCCCAATCGCCGCGCGAGCTGCGGGGGTGCGGACGAGTTGTCGGTGGCCATGCCCTGGCTCGCCTCCGGCGGTCGGGTGTCTCAGGATTTCGGTTGGAACAGCTCAATCGGGTTCCCGGCGGGGTCGTCCAAGAGGATCTGCCGGCCTCCGGGGCCGCTGATGACGTCGCTGCGGAACCCGACACCCTCCGCGCGCAGCCGCGCTACCTCGGCCTCGATGTCCTCGACGATGAGGTGGATGCGGTTCCAGCCGCCCGGAGCGGGCCTGCTGCCATCAGGCAGCGTGCGGCCGGCCGAGCTGGCGGGGCCGCTCAGCAGCAAGCGCAGGTTGCCGCTGACGACGTCGGCGAACGCCGGGGACACGTCGGTGCGCACGGTGAACCCGAGGTGCCTGGTGTAGAACGCGATCGCGGCTACGACGTCGTCGACGAGGTACCGCACACTCACGAGGTTGTTCGGATCGATGGTCATGGTCGGCTCTCCTCAACATCAGTGGTAAGGGCGGACGGCAGAAATCGGATCCGGTTGTCGAGTTCGGCTGCGGTCTGCTGGAACGCGGGAAACGTGTCGCCGTCGGCAGCGGGCTCGTGGGCCGGGTCAGGCAGGCTCCAATGGATCACCACGGGCCGCCCGGGGAACTCCGGGCAGACCTCCCGGACCCGGTCGCACAGGCTGATCAGGCGTCGAACCGCCGGCGGCGCATCGAATCCAGGTGCGTGGGCTCGTGGTCCAGCGTGATCCCGTACTCGGCGGCCGCCCGCACGGCGTGGGGTGCGACGGTTTCGGGTGGCGGCTGCCCGCGCTGGCCACCTCGACCCGCCCCTCCGAACGGTGGCGCAGCAACGCCTCCCCAGGCACAGCCGCGACAGCAATCGGGTCGACCGGATCGCGGTACCCAGCGTCGTCTACCGCCCACTGTCCGGACTGGGGGCGAGGGCCGAATTCTCCGTCGTCCAACGCGCCGACGAGACGAACCCGGCCGTCGTCGCCTTCCTCGAGAACGCCCGGCGACGGTCCGGCGGCACCCGGCCGCCGGGGAAATCTCGGCGGCGCTCGGCACCGGCCCACCGGAGGGCTCCAGTTGCCGCGCGCGGTCCACTCAGGCCGAATGCGCCGTCCGCCTGGCCGGCCAGATCGGCAGCAGGCCCCGCCCGCTGACGTCGTTGAGGACGATGGCTGAGCACAGGTAGAACGCGACGAAGGAGTCGAGGAGACCGACCCAGCCGCCGGCCTTGGTCAGCGCGATCGCGGTGGCTCCCGATCCGATGAGGTTGGCGAGGCCCAGCAGCACGTAAACCACGACCAGCAACACGAACGCGGTGAACGCGGGTGCGTTGACCACCCGCGCCCCCACGGCGAGCATCGCGGTAAACAACGCCCACACGATCAGGTAAGCGCCGAACATGCGGGCGAAGTTCGCTGCTCCCGCCGTGTCGGTGATCATCGGTGCGTAGAACTGCACGATCAGCGCCGTGGTGAACAGGAAGCAGGCATACGCCGAACAGAACGTCGCACCGAACAGGTTGTTGCGGCGGAACTCCCAGATCCCGCCGACGAGCATGGCGAGCGCGCCGGTGCCCATCGCGACGGGAACGAACATCGTGGCCGTCCGCTGGTCCACGACGCCTGTGTTTGCCAACGACAGAATCGTCAGCGAGAATCCGAACCCCGCCAGCGCCAGGGGCACCCCGCTGGCTGTGGGGGCGAAGGCGGTCGAAACGGGCTCACCCGCACGCGGCGGCGGCACTTTCGGGGCGGCTCCCGGAGGAGCGGTTCGTTGTGCATATTCTGCGCTGGTCATGATGCTCCCTCCAGGCTGCAAAGGAGTGCTCTCGACACGGAACGGGTGGAACCGCGCCGAGGCCAGGCGGATCAGACTTCCGTGGCGAGCAGTTCCTTTATGCCGTTGTCGATGAACTGGGTGTCCTCCTGGTTGATGCCGCCACCGGCGAAATGTCCCCACACTCCCGGGATGACGCGCAGTTCCGCCCGGTGCATGTGCTTGACTTCCCACTCGTTGTCCTCGGGCGGGAAGTACAGGTCCTGCTGCGCCGGCATCACGATCGCGGGCGCCCGGATCGCGCCGAGTGCGTCCTCGAGGCTGCGCATTCCCGGCGTGTTGCCGATGTCGGCGTGCTGCCAGGTCCACAGCATGGCCAGGAGGTTGTTCGCGTCGCGCTTGAGGAACAGGCCCTCCCAGAAGGCCACGAGGAAGTCTTCCAGGGACCCGTAGCCCAGTGGCTCGCGCTCGTAGATCGTCTCCCGGTAGAACTGCTGGCAGAAGCCCCAGCCGGCGTAGACCCGCGCCAGCGCGCGGAGCCCGATGTCGGGTTGCTTGTCGTACCGGCCGCCGTTGTAGGCCGCGTCCGCGGTAAGCGCCGTCCTGACCCCTTCCAGGAACACGAAGTTGTGCAGGCTGGTCTTCGCCGATCCGCAGAATGGCAGGATCCGCTTGACCATGTCGGGGAAGCTGACCGCCCACTGGTAGGTCTGCCCGGCGCCCATCGACCAGCCGGTGACCAACTCCAGTTTCCCGATGTCGAAGCGCTCGGTCACCAGCCGGTGCTGGAACTGGACGTTGTCATACATCGTCACCCGGGGAAACGACGCGCGGTCATGCGGCGCGGGCGTGTTGCTCGGCGACGAAGACAACCCGTTGCCCAGCATATTCGGAATGATGATGAAGTACCTAGCCGGATCGAGCGCCATCCCCTCGCCGATCAGCCATTCATTGTCGTAATGCTGTCCGGAATACCACGTTGGGTAAACGATCGCATTGCTCTTGTCACCGTTGAGCTCGCCGTATGTCTTGTACGCCAGCTTGGCATCGGTGAGTGTGGCGCCTTCTTGCAACCGGACGGTACCAAGGTCGAATATTTCGTAATCCACGAGAGCCTCCCTACCGGTTTCTTCGGCTGCGCCCTCTTCGTGGTCTACGGTACGCCGACAGCGGGTAGGCGGTGTCGGCCGGCCGAACTGTATCGCGCCAGTTCCCGCCCCGGTCGACCTGCGCTGATACCGGTGGGATTCTCGATGTTCAAGTTGTGCACGTCGAGCAGTTCGCGGTCGGTCCACGATGGACTTCGATCCTCCACTGGACCCAGAGTGACAATCGGCCACTCTGGGTCCAGTTCGAGGTCACGAGGTACCTCCACGCCGGTGTCGCTCAATGTCGGCAACACCAGAAAACTGCAGCTCACAGGCCTTTTAGGTCCGTGGGTGCTGGGTTGAACCGCGCCAGCGGCTCGAACTGCACCGGCGCAGCCATCGCAACCTCCTGGCTCACCCGCCAGCGGGACCGCGCCCACCCGGCGACACTTGCCCGCGAACGTAACCCGGGCGGAGCAACCCACCTGGGAAAAGTGCTGGTCACCAGCCCGCAGGATGAGTGGTCAGCCTCGACATCCGGTGCGGGACCGACCAGCGGTAGTGCATCGTCCCGACGTCCAGCGACGGCGCGAAGGGTTCGGTCTTGACGTCGCGGCGCCACGCGGCCAGCAGCCGCATTAGCCTCATCTGCTGGGCAACGACCGCGCCGCGCGCGAAGTCGCGAGCGAGTTCCAGTGCGGTGGCGTCCAGCTCGGCTTCGGAGACCACGCAATGTCTCCTCGGCTTGCGCGTGCCGACCGGAGCAGATGATGTCGTTGGCGATACTGGGCCCTACGAGCAGCGGAAGGCGCTGCGTCCCGCCGCCCCCGGGGATCACACCGAGCTAAATTTCCGGCTGCGCGATCTTCGCGTTGTCGGCCATCACCCGCATGTCGCACGCCAGGATCAACTCGCACGCGGCACTCAGCGCCGCTCAGCTGCGACACCAGCTAGAGTGCAGGTCGCCTACGGTGTGGATGCGATAGAGTCCGTTCATGGGGCGTCCATCCACGCAAGCGAGGCTGACCGCGCTCGCTGACGCGTTCACCGATCTCGGGCCGGCGTGGGGCCGCTGGGTCACCGTGTGCACCCCGCCGGAGGCCGTCAGCTACATACGCCTACGCCTGCTTCGTGCGCTCGACCAGCACGGAGATTGCATCATGACTCACCTGGCGAGCTCGCTCAACGTCACGCAGCGCCGCATCACTTCGCTGGTGGCCGCGCTTGCCGACGAGCAGTTCGTCGAGCGCCGGCCCAACCCGGACGACGGGCGCAGTACAGTCATCAGCATCACCGACCTGGGTCGGGAGCACCTCGAGCGCAACTGGGCGCAATTCCAAGCCGAAGTCCGCGAGGCGTTCGGCGACTTGCCGCCCGAGCTGCGGAAACAGTTGCTCGACATCACACCCAAACTGACCGAGGCATTGCGCGCTCGGACTGCGGCCAAAGCCGTGGACTAGCCCCCGAGAACGAGGAAGGGGCCGCTTTCGCGGACGCTTCCTCGTTCAGCACTACGCAGCAAGCTCTGCTCCTCGGAGCGTGCACTCGCGATGACGGAGCCGCATCCCGGTCGCGCTGCCAGCGCCCCGATGGCGATCTCCAACACCGTGCGGCCGTGATTCTGACCCCAGGCGGCCAGTCGCTCGACGATGTCGATCCGCTCGTCGGTCACGGTGCTCGCGTGTCGTTGTTCAGTGAGTCGCGACCCAGCTGGGATATCGCCGCCGCGCCGGATCTTTCCGGTCAGCAGGCCGTTGGCCAGCGGGAAGTACGGCAGCACGCCGAGTCCGTAGTGAATCGCCGCGGAAACGACTTCCTTCTCGGCCTCGCGATCCAGCAGTGACCACTGGTTCTGTGCAGACACGAATGGCACGCCGCCGATCTCGCGCGCGACGTGGGCGGCTTCGGCGATCTGCCGCCCGGCCGTGTTCGAATGTCCGACGTAGCGCACCTTGCCCTCCGCGACCAGCTCGCTGAGCGCGGATATGGTTTCCCCGATGGGCATCACCGGATCGGGTGTGTGCAGCTGGCAGAGGTCGATGTGGTCGTTCTGGAGCCAACGCACTGACCCGTCGATCGATCGGCGGATCTAGGCCCGGCCGCCCTTGGCACCCGCAGCTGGGCTGTATCCCATGTCGACCTCCTGGTGGCCCCACTTGCTGGCCAGGACCACTCGATCACGCCGGCCCTTGAGCGCTTCGCCGAGGAACTCCTTGGAACCGCCTTTGCGGCCGTACATGTCGGCTGTGTCCAAGAGCGGCACGCCCGCGTCGAGGGCTGCGTCGACCACCCGCCGCGTCTCGGACTTGTCGAGTTTTCGGCCGAAGTTGTTGCAACACAAGCCGACGACCGATACGTGCAGGCCGCTGGCGCCCAGATTCCGGTACCGCACTCGGCTACCCTTCCTGTGTCGTGGCTCTTCACCCGATCGGTGGGGGCGCCGAGTCCACCGGCCGGCCCCGCGGCCACGGGCCGGCAACTGAAGACTTGGCCAGTCAGATGGCGTCGCGAACAAGCTCGATGACAGGGATGGCGCGCTTGGTTTTCCGCTCGTAGTCGGAGAAGTTCTGCATGTCGCTCGCCTGCCTGCCGTACACCCCCACCAAAGACCGCAACCGGCCCCGTTCGCGGTTTGTCTGTCCGACGCTGACGTGGTGTTGTGGACGTTCGACGCGTCGACTGTGACCGGTGCCGTGTACACGGCTCTCATCGCTCATCCCGGCTCCACGCAACACGAACTCGTCTCTGTGACGTCGTTGGCTGCGGAGTAGGTGCGCGCATCACTCGAAACCCTGTGCGAGCAGGGTCTGGCAGGCCTCGACGTGGCGGACGATGAAAAGACCTGGGAACCGGTGCCGCCAGACCTCACTGTCGATCGGCTCATCGAGTAACAGGAACAGACTCTCATCAAGGCACGCAAGGCGAGCCAGGACCTGACGCGGCTCTACTGGATGGCACGGCGGGAGACTACGCCGGCCTCGGGGTCGTGCGCGGGGAAAGGGAGTTGGCCTTTCTTTATGTCGGTGCTGTCTCGTGCCACAACCCAGGTGCGGGCGTGCAACCGGTCGCCGTTCCTTACGCCGCGAGACGCGACCGTCGTCGACGTGCTCGTCGCCGACCACGCGGCTACACCCGGGCGCACGTGGCCGTACGGTCGATCTCGTTGAACGGGCTGTTCGACGATCCGCTGGTCGGTGATGCCGCGTTGCGGATGATGGACGCGGGGGATCGCTCGCGCATGCTCCCGATCGACCTCCCGCTCAAATGCATGATCGCCGACGGCCGGCTGGCGATGGTGCACCTCGACACCGCGGACTACGACAGTTCGGCGCACCTCGTTGTCTACCGGTCCGGTCTGTTGACCCTGCTGATTGACTTCTTCGAGACCCTCTGTGAGATGGTGATCCCGTTGAGCCGCGAGCGGCAGCCCGCTGAGACGGCGGCAGGGCTCAGCCAACGCGAGCGGACGATCTAGACGATGATGGCAGCCGGCGCGACCTACACCACTATCGCGCGTCGGTTGGACCTTTCCCAGCGGGCAATCCTGCGGCACGTGACCGTCCTCCGGCGCCGCCTCGGCGCGACGAATCTGTTCCAGGCCGGGTTGCAAGCAGCGCGGCGCGGCTGGATCTAGGTGTTGTGACTCCACCGGCGTAGCGCCCTCCGGGCTCGGTGATCACTCGACAGGCTCGACATCGATCGCTTCAAGCCTGCGTGATTACGTCACCCGATTGGCGCAAGGCGGTTGCCGATCGCCGGGACCGGCAAACGATGTCGAACGCTGGCTCGTCCGTATACATCCAGGTAAAACCCTATTGACCCTAGTCGGAGGGGAGCCTATAGTCCCGTATCCAGATACGAGATACGGATATGAGATACGGAGCCGGTGATGCTCGATCCACTCGACGTTCAGCGGGACAGCATCACCGACCGCGTCTTCGACGAGATCCGGCAGGCGATCGTCGATCGCAGGCTGCTGCCAGGGCAGCGGCTGTCGGAGGCCAAACTGGCTTCGATGTTGGGGGTCTCCAAGACCCCGGTGCGCGAGACACTGATCCGGCTCGAGCACGTTGGGCTCGTCGAGCCTGGGCCTGGCAGCGGACTCCGGGTTGTCCAACCTTCGATCAAGGTCGTTCAGGACGCGTACGAGGTGCGCCGTGGTCTCGAGTCGCTGGCTGCGGGCCTCGCAGCCGAGCGGGCGAGCGACGACGTTTGCAGCAAGATCAGAAAAGCCGCGGACGAAGGGCTCGCTTGCACTATCGCCAGCGACGAGTCCGGGCGCCGCGGCGCCGACCGGATCTTGCACACCCTCATCGCGACGGGCTCGGGCAACATCAAGCTCGCAGCCGACATCGAGAATTACTACGTGCTGACGTGGGCCCTGCGGCAGCGTGATGTACCGGAAATGTCCGAGAGTGCTCGCTGCGGCGAACAGCACCAGCGTGTCGCAGCCGCCATCTCCGACGGCGACGCGCCGGCTGCCCAAAATGCCATGGCGGAGCACTTGGACACTCTGCGCGAACGCGTTCTCGCCATGCTGGAGATCCCGCGGCCGGCGGAAATCTTCAGCTGAACCGGCGGGGAATCGCAAGACTCCCGCCGGCACGCGGCGTAGTGACAGTCACCGTGCCGTGCAGTACAACCACTTTCCTCGGGCCTGCTGCGGCTCACCTGGTCAATGTCGTTCCCCAGAAACACATTGCCGTGCTCCCTTGTTCGTCCTCCCCGCCCGACTTTCCCCGTCCCACCGATCCTCACCGTCGAGGAGAACATCATGAATCCACGCCGCACCCTGCGTATCTGGCTCTCGGTCCTCGCCGCGGGGTTGACATTCACCTCCGTGTCCGCCTGTTCGTCGGGCGGGTCGAACCTGGACGACATCAAGTCCCACGGCGCCATCACGATCGGCACGTCCGGCAACAACGCACCGACGATCTTCCGGGATCCCTCCGGAGGTTTCGTCGGCATCGACGCCGACTGGGCGAACCTCATCGCGAAGAGCCTCGGAACGAAGGTCGAGTGGAAGACTCTCGACTTCTCCGGCATCGTGCCCGGGCTGCAGGCGAAGAAGTTCGACATCGCGATGTCGGGCTTGCGCGTGACGCCCGACCGGCAGAAGGTCGTCGACTTCTCCGAACCGATCGGGTACGACGACGCCGTCGCGGTGTATCCGCAGAAGGAAACCGGGATCACCGGTCCGGAGAGCATCAAGGGCAAGAGCGTGTGCGTCGTCGCGGGTTCGTCCAACGGCGAGGCTCCCGTCCAGCGCATCGGCGGAGCGGCGAAGGTGACACGCTACCCCGGCCAGGCTGAAGCGTTCTCCGACCTGAAGAACGGCCGGTGCGACCTGATGGTCACCGGAAGGATCCTTGCGCTGTACTGGATCAAGTCGGGTGACGGTACCGGATACGCGGTGTCCCAGAACGGCACGGACGGGACCGCGCTGGCCGTCGGTGTCCCGAAGGGTTCCGACGCGTTGCTGCAGGCCGTCAACAAGGCGATCGAAGACGCCAAGAAGGCCGGCGCGTACCAGAGCATCGCGCAGAAATGGCTCGGCCAACCGTTCAAGCAGTGAGCGCGACGAAGAGGAATCACCCATGAATCTCGACTTCTCCGTCGTGGCGCAGTACTTCCCATTACTGCTCGACGGATTGCTGGTCACCGTGGAGGTCTCGGCCATCACCTTGGTGCTGGCGACCGTGCTCGGCACGTTCATCGCCATGGCCCGGATCTCGCACCGTCAGTGGCTGCGGGTCCTCTCGGGAATCTACGTGTGGATCATGCGCGGCACCCCGGTGCTGCTGGTGCTGTTCTTCATCTACTACGCGGCACCGAGTTTCGGACTGCAGCTGCCGGCGTTCGCCGCGGCAGTGATCGGCATGACGCTGAACTCCGCGGCCTACAAGGCGGAGATCATCCGCTCCGGCATCGAAGCGATTCCGCGGACGCAGACGGAAGCGGCGCTGGCGGTGAACATGACCTACGTGCAGACGATGCATCGGATCGTGCTCCCCCAAGCCGTGCGGATCGTCATCCCGCCGTACATCAACAACGCGATTCTGCTGGTGAAGAACAGCGCGCTGGTCTCCGTGATCACGGTGCCGGACTTGATGCTCAACGCGCAGCAGATCGTTTCGAGCACCTACCGCGCGGTCGAGATCCTCGGCACCGCCGGGTTGCTGTACTTGGTCGTGACCAGTCTGCTGATGCTGGCGCAGCGTTACAGCGAACGCCGCTTCGCCCTTCCTGACCGATGAGCCGACCGGAGCAAGACATGACCCAGCAGCCGGCCACCGAAGCCGCGCTCCCGCTGTTGCACCTCAGCGGATTGCACAAGTCCTTCGGCACCAACGAAATCCTCCGGGGGATCGACCTCGAGGTCCACGCAGGCGAGACCGTGGCAATCATCGGCCCGTCCGGCACCGGTAAGTCGACGCTGCTCCGATGCGTCAACTGGCTCGAGAAGCCCAGCGCGGGCGAAGTCATGCTCGACGGCGTGCGCCTGCGCGCCGAGATGACCGGAAAGGAAGAACAACAGGCGATACGCGCGCTGCGCAGCCGCGTTGGAATGGTCTTCCAGCAGTACAACCTATGGCCTCACTTCAGCGTGCTGCGCAACGTGACCGAAGGTCAGGTGCGCGTGCTCGGCACCAATCCGGGCGAGGCGAAGGCAAAGGCTCGGGAGTTCCTGGCCCGAGTTCGGATGGAGGCCTTCGAGGACAGGTACCCCAGCCAGCTCTCCGGTGGTCAGCAGCAGCGGGTCGCGATCGCCCGCACACTGGCCATGGGGCCTCGCCTGGTCCTGTTCGACGAGGTGACGTCGGCGCTCGACCCCGAGCTCGTGGGTGAGGTGCTCGAAACGATGAAGCAGCTCGCGGACGACGGACTGACCATGCTCGTCGTGACGCACGAGATGGGCTTCGCGCGGCGAGTGGCTGATCGCGTCGTCTTCATGGACGGTGGTCACATCGCCGAACAGGGTCCCGCAGAAGTGGTGTTCGAGAACCCGGTGCATGACCGCACGAGAGCGTTCTTCGACCACGTGCGCCGATCGTCCTGGACCGTGTGATCGTGGCCGGGACGATCGTGACGGGCAGCACCGGGTTTCTCGGGGCTCACCTCGTCCGGGCTCTGGCCGCGCGGAATGGCCCTGTCGTCGCGGCGGATCTGGCGGAGCCGCCGCCAGACGTCCGGGCGCTGTGGGCTGATCACGTCGTCGAATTCCGCGAGCTCGACGTGCGGGAGCCGGCGGCGGTGTTCGCCGACGTGCGGCCGGACGTGGTGGTCCACGCGGCAGCCGTGACCAACGGTGATCGCCGGATCCTCGACGAGGTCAACGTCGGTGGCACGGCGGCGGTGCTCGCCGCTGCGGCGACGGCGCGGGTCGTTTACGTGTCGTCGGCATCGGTGTACGCGGACGGTGCCGTGCTCGACGAGGACAGTTCGGTTCGGACCGATCCAGGTGGCTACCCGGCCTCGAAACTCGCGGCCGAGCGACTGGCGGTGAAAGCCGGAGCCGTGATCGCGCGGGTGGCGGCGTGTTACGGACCGCTCGAACGCGACACCGGGACCCGTCAGGTGATGTCGTTGCCCTACACCGCGATCCGGGCGGCGCTCGCCGGCCGCGCAGTCCAGGTGGAACCGGGGCAGGCGGGGCGGGCTTTCGACCCGACGTGGGTCGGGGACATCGCGGAAGGCATCGCCGCACTCGCCACGGTGGACCCGCCGCACCGGCTCTACAACGTCGGCTCCGGAACCGCGATCACCCTGGCCGCCTTGGCCGACGCCGTGAATTCCGCGGTCGGGCCAGTTGAGCCGACAGACCCCCCGTTTTTCCTCAGCCTGCCGCCGGAGCACCGCAGCGGTGTCCTCGACGTGACGAGGCTGCGCGAGCTGTCCGGACGCGCGGCAACGCCGCTCCCCGATGCTTTGGCCGCCTACCTTGAATGGCTTCGTGACCATGCTTGCTGAAATTCCGATCGCGGCGAGGTTCACCGGTCGGCGTGCCGTGATCACCGGAGGAGCGGCCGGTATCGGCCTGGCCATCGCCCGGCGACTCGCGATCGAGGGCGCCTCGGTCACCGTTCTCGACCGTGATCCCGCCGCCTTGAAGGTCGTCGTGCAGGAGCTCCCGGGCGACGGCCATCGCGGCCGGTTGCTCGACCTCGCCGATGGAACCGCGACGCGACAGGTGGTTGAGGAGACGGCTGCGGACGGTGGACTGGACGTCCTGGTCCACAGCGCAGCGATGTCTGTCGGTGGCACCGCGCCAGAACTCGCGCCTGAGGAGTGGAGCGGAGTGCTGTCGGTCAACCTGACCGCGGCGTTCCACCTTGCCGCGGCTGCCATTCCCCACCTCGCCCGGTCCGGTGGCGGAGCGTTGCTGCTCATCGCCAGCCAGCTGGGACTCGTCGGCACTCGCGGTTCCGTCGCGTACACGGCCAGCAAAGGCGGCGTCGTGAATCTGACTCGGTCGCTGGCGTTGGACCACGCAGGTGACGGCGTCCGGGTCAATTGCCTCTGCCCAGGACCGACGGAGACGCCATTCCTCGAACGCAGTTTCGCGCGGACTGGCGACGCTGCGGCGGCGAGGGCGACGGCGCTCGGCCGGGTCCCACTCGGCCGCTTCGGGCGGCCGGACGAGATCGCCTCCGCCGCGGTGTTCCTGTGTTCGCCCGAGGCGTCCTTCATCACCGGCGCCACCCTCGTTGCCGACGGTGGCTACGTCGCACAGTGACGGCAAAACCGGTTGCCGGCAAGACTTTTGGCGGATCGACAAGGAGTACTGTGGAATACGACTTGGTCCTGCACGACGTGCAGCTGGTGAGCACAGACGGCGTCCGCAGGGCGACGGTCGCCATCTCCGGCGGGCAGGTCGCCGACGTACTGGATGCCGGTACCCGGCCCTCCGCGACCGAACACCTCGACGCCGGCGGGCTGCACCTGCTTCCCGGCCTTGTCGACACGCACGTGCACCTGCGAGCGCCGGCACGGCCCGATCGCGAGACGTTCCGCACCGGCACGGCGGCTGCCGCGGCCGGGGGAGTGACCACTATTTGCGAGATGCCGACGTCGGATCCGCCGGTCAACTCCGGCGCCACGCTCGCCCGGCGCGCGGTCGAGCTGCGGCCCGATGCCCTCGTCGACTACGCGCTCTACGGCGGCGCGGCATGGGAGAACCGCGACGAGATAGCCGCGATGGCCGACGCCGGCGCGGTGGCGTTCAAGACCTGGCTGCACGCACCGGCGCCAGGACGAGAAGCGGAGTTCCGCGGGCTGTCCTGCCCCGACGCCGGGCGGCTGCACGAAGTCATGCGCGACGTGGCGCGCACCGGACTGGTGCACGCCCTGCACTGCGAGCACGAGCAGATCCTGACCGTTGCGGGTGAAGCCGCCCGCCGGCAACACGGCTTGCCGGGCGCGGTCCACGCGGCGGCTCGGCCGGAAATCGCCGAAAACGCCTCGGTGGCGACGGTGCTGGCGCTCGCGGCCGCCATCGGCGCCCGGGTACAGCCCGTCCACGTGTCCAGTGCCGAATCGGTGGTGCTCGCCGCAGAGGCGCGGGCGCGCGGGGTGCAGGTGACTGTGGAAACGTGCCCCCACTACCTGCAGCTCGACGAGAAAGCCCTGTTCGAATTCGGCCCTTGGGCGAAATGCAATCCGCCGCTGCGCAGCGCCGCAACGGTCGAGCGGCTGTGGGACGAGCTGCGCGCGGGCCGGATCGACGTGATCGGCACCGACCACTGCCCGTACCGGCCAGAGGAGATCGCCACGGGTGAGGAGGACATCTTCGTTTCGCCACCCGGGCTTCCGGGGCTGGAGACGATGCTGCCGATCCTGCTCACCGCCGTGCACGAGGGCCGGCTCACGCTGCCCGACGTAGCCAGGCTCACGTCCGGCCGGGCCGCGGAGATCTTCGACCTGCCGGCCAAAGGCCGGATCACGCCGGGCGCGGACGCGGACCTGGTGCTGGTCGATACCACCAGCGAATGGACGTTTCGCCCTGAGGGCTTCTCGAAGGCCGCACCGAACGCCACGTTCCTCGACGGCTCCCGGTTCACCGGGCGCGTGGTGACCACTTTCGTACGCGGGCAGCGTGTTTTCGATCGAGGGCAGATCGTGGCCGAACCCGGCCACGGCCGGTTCGTCAGGCCCGATCGGGCTCGCGTGTCAGCTCGCCGCGCCGCGGCGAGCTGACACGCGAGCCCTCAGCTGAGCCCTGCGGCGACTCCTCGTCAGGAGCAAGGATGGGACCTGATGGGTAGCCAGGCCACAAGTTGGTCAGGTAGACATTGCCCTGTGCCAGAAGAACATGATCGGCCCTGGGTGCCGGCGGTTACCGCTGCGGTCGCCGGCTCGCTCGCAGGGCTCGCGGACGCAACTGGCTCGCCCTTCGTCGTGGGCGCGGCAGCCTCGGCAGCCGTGGGTATCGATGCCGGGCTGCGGAAGCTGGGAGAGCTGCGGGCCAGGCGTGCGATCGACACCTGTGATGACGCGGCGGCGATGGCCGGCATCCCAACTGAGGAAATGCTGACGGCGATTCTCGCGACTGAGGGGCTGCTGGATTTGTTCGGAGTGTGTGTTGAGGCGTCGGCTCGGACTCCGCTGCGAGTCAAGCGCCGGATACTGGCCCGGCTGCTGGCCGAGGGTTACGGCGAGGCGGACCAGTCGAAGCTGGAGAACAGGGTCTACATGGCGCGCATCCTCAATGACCTTGAACAGCCGCACTTCGCTATCTTGAGTGAGTTGGCGTCGGTTGAGACCGCGACGCTGGTCGGCCGGGCCAATCTTCTCGATCCGCCTCAGTTCGTGGACTTCACGCTCAGCGTCCTGATTAGCAACGGGCTGGTCCGCGGCGTGGACCAGTTCCTGTCGCCGCAGTACCCCACGTCCTACTCGAACCTAGATGACGAACCCAGCGCGCCGCAGGGCGGAAGCTTCGCGATCACAGTTCTGGGCCGAGACTTCTGCCGGTGGGCGGAAGATGCGACCGAACAGCTGTGAGCCCGGCCTCCTTCAACCAATGGGGCAGATTCTACTCCGCGAGGACGAACTGACGTGGTACTTCAGGACGCATTCGAGGCCGCCCAGCGATTTCTCGATGCCGGGATTCGGGCCCAGAACGACGCCGAGATCGTGATCAGCGAGTGCAAAGAACTCGCCGACGCATGGTATTTCGACTACAACAGCCGCGCCTTCCTGGAACAGGATGACATCTCATCGGCGCTCGTCGGCAACGGCCCTGTCGTCGTTCCCAAGTCTGGGGCGGAGCCCTACATCGGCTCTGTTTTCGGACCCGCTTGACATGCGATGTGACGGCCTCGAGCCCTGCTCACCCTCACCGGACTCGTCCTGAGTCGGTGCGGTGTCGTTCAAGCCGGGGAGGATGCCGCCGGCTCGGCATCGTCAGGCGTGCCAAGCCTATGATGGCCACCGCTGCACCCTCTCCGCTCACGCATACAACGATCGACCGCAGAACACCTGCGGCGAGCGATCGATTCACCATCAACGACACCATCGAGCGCTCTGTCGCGCGGAGCTTCGGCTCGCCAGGATGCCTCCAGCAGCGGAGCCCCAACGACCGGACCGAATGTGGAGCACCTGTTCTCTGCACCGTAGGCGAGTGGGAGCTCCTGGCGGGGGTCGGTGGGCATGTCGGCGCAGTGGAGCCGCTGCGCTGGTGCGGGCCGGGTATAAGTGCCGGCGCTTCTGCTTCGGACAGCAAAGTGCCGAGGACGAGTGCTGGATGTTCTTCGACGTCACCGACCTGGCTTGGGAGCTGAAGATCCGTGACAGGTCCCGGCGATCGCGCCCGACACTCACGCGGTCGGCGACCGCCGCTAGTTCGACGAAGCCGGAGGGCTGAGGGTGATCCGGTGCCCCGGCCGGCCCCCGACGGAGAGGGCGAGCCCGATCACGATCTCGTCGGGGTGCGCCGCATCGGGGATCGTGATCTCGGCGGCGTCGAAGTCGTCGGCAGCCCAGATCTCCTCCTTGTTCGCGAGCGGGATCAGGAGGGGCGAGCCGGGCGCGCCCGCCTTGGCGCTGCTGCTCATGATCGCCTTGCCCGGGGAGACGAGTGCGCGCACCGACCTGCCGAACCGCGGGTGCAGCACCGCAACTGCGTGTTCGATCGCGCCGCCGGTCCCGACGACCGCGCCCTTGCCGTAGCCGGCGACGTCAGCAGGCTTGACGCCGAGCGCATCCACGGCGCGCGCGACCAGGAGCGCCCCGAGGTCCTCACCGGCTTGGATGAGCTCGTCGAGGTCGTCGTCGGCACGGCGGGCGAACGGGTTGGAGATGACGGCCGCGACGCGGAGCGCACACCGGGGGACAGGCGGCTCCGGCCGGGGTCGGGGGTCGGCCGGAACCGCCTGAGTCTGTCCTACTCGGACTTGATCCTCCGCAGGAGGTCCTCCGGCGCGATGTGGCAGCGGTATCGGTTGCCCTTCCCGGTGTCCTGCCACGGCGGCTCCTGCGTGCGGCAGACGTCGCCGAGCGCCCGGGGGCACCGGGTGTGGAACCGGCACCCGCTCGGCGGAGCGGAGGCGCTGGGGTAGGTGCCGTCGAGGCGGATGCGCTGGCGGGTCTCGTCCGGGTCGAGGTCGGGCGCCGCCGAGAGGAGTGCTTCGGTGTAGGGGTGGTGTGGTGGCTGGAACACGGCGTCGGCCGTGCCGATTTCGACGAGCTGGCCGAGGTAGAGCACCCCGATGCGGTCGGCGAGGTACCGGACGACGGACATGTCGTGCGAGATGAACAGGTACGCGACGTCCTTGGCCACCTGGAGTTCGACCAGCAGGTTCAGGATCGCCGCTTGCACTGAGACATCGAGTGCGGAGACGGGCTCGTCGCACAGCACGAGCGAGGGTGACCCGGCGAACGCCCGCGCGATCGCCACGCGCTGCTTGAGTCCGCCGGACAGCGCGCTGGGGCGCACGTCGAGGTGGCGCGGTTCGAGCCGCACCGACGACGTGAGCTCTTCGACGCGGTCTTCGCGCCCCCGGCCGCGGAGGCGGTCGTTCAGCAGGGTCACGGCCCGGCTCAGGATCCGCCGCACGGGGTGGCGGGGGTTGAGCGCGTTGTCGGGGTTCTGGAAGACCATCTGGATCTTCCGGCGCATCGTCTGCTCGGCGCGCCCAGGCCTCTTGGAGAGCGTGACGTCCTCGAACTGCAGCGTGCCTTCGGACGGGTGGGTCATGCCCGCGATGCACTTGGCGATGGTGGTCTTGCCGCTCCCGGATTCGCCGACCAGACCGAAGACCTCGCCGCGGTGCAGGTCGAAGGAGACGTCGGAAACGGCGGTGAACTCGTGTCCGCCGGTGCGGTAGCGCTTGGTCAGGTTGCGGACTTCCAGCAGCACTTCCTCGGTCGTCCGCTCGGTTGCGGAGAACTGTTCGACTTCGCCCACCGTCCGGGTCCGGTCGTGGTGGAAGCAGCTGACCGCGTGGTCGGTGCCGAGTGATTCCGCCGGCGGCATTTCGGTGTGGCAGCGGTCGGTGGCGAGTTCGCAGCGCGCGGCGTACGGGCACCCGGTGAGTGCGGTGCCGGGCGCTGGGAGTGATCCGGGGATCGTCGCGAGAAGACCGGCCGACTTGGTGACGCCGTGGCGCGGCACCGAGCGGAGCAGGTCCCGGGTGTACGGGTGCCGAGGAGAGGCGAACAACTCGTCCGCGGGAGCTTCCTCGACAAGCCGGCCCGCGTAGAGAACGCCGACGCGGTCACAGATTTGCGCCACGATGCCGAGGTTGTGGCTGATGAAGAGCACGGCGGTGTGGAATTCTTCGCGCAGCTGCTTGATGAGTTCGAGTACCTCGGCTTCGACGGTCGCGTCCAGGCCGGTGGTGGGTTCGTCGAGCACCAGGAGATCGGGGTTCCCGGAGAGCGCCATCGCGATCATCACGCGTTGCTGCTGGCCGCCGGAGAGCTCGTGCGGGTAGCGGCGGGCGCACGCGGCCGGGTCCGGGATCCGGACCTTGGCCAGCATCTCGAGGGCCTTCTCCTTGCATTCTGCAGTGGACAGTCCACTGTGCACCCTGATGCCTTCGGCGACCTGCGCTCCGATGCGAATGAAGGGTTCAGGGATGCGCCCGGGTTCTGGTACACCATGGCGATCCGCCCACCACGCCATTGGCGGAGGAGGCCCTTGCCTGCGGACAGGGCATCCTCACCGGCGAACGTGATGCCGCTGCCGTCGCTGACGACCGCGTTGTCCGGGAGGTACCGCATGATCGACATGGCGACGGTGGTCTTGCCGCAGCCTGACTCGCCGACGAGGCCGTACGCCTCGCCCGGTCGGATCGTGAACGACACGTCCCGCACGACCGGCGACACCCGCGAACCCCTCCGGTAGCTGATGTCCAGGTTGCGCACGGCCAGCGTCGGCTGCTCCAGCGTGGTGGTCATAACGGTGCCTTCCGGGGGGATCAAGCGTCCAGCACGCGCTGGAAGCCGTCGGCGACGAGGTTGACGGCGACGACGAGCGTCGCCAGCGCCAAAGCGGGGAACAGGACGATCCACGGCGCGACCTGCAGGTAGATCTGGCCCAGCGAGATCGTGAGACCCCAGTCCGGGGACGGCTGCTGGATGCCGAGCGTGAGGAACGACAGCGTTGCCGAGGTGAAGATGGCGTAGCCGAGCCGGACCGTGCCCTCGACGATGATCGGACCGGTCACGTTCGGCAGGATCTCGGTGAACATGATCTTCGGGCCCGACGCGCCGGCCAGCTTGGCGGCGGCGACGTACTCGAGCTCCCGCTGGGTGAGCACCGCCGCGCGCACCGTCCGGGCGACGCCGGGGACGAAGGTGACCGCGATCAGCAGGATCACCGGCAGCTCGCCGGAGCCCAGCACCGTGAGCACGAGCACGGCGATGATCACGAGCGGGAACGCGAGCACCGCGTCGACGATGCGCATCGCGACATCGTCGAGCACGCCGCGGTAGTACCCGGTGAACAGGCCGAGCGCGACGCCGCCGGCCAGCCCCAGCGCGGTGGCCGCCGGGGCGACGGTGAGCACGGGGGAGGCGCCGGCGAGCAGGCGCGACAACACGTCGCGGCCGAGGTTGTCCGTCCCGAACAAGTGGGCACCAGACGGCCCCTGCAATGTTTGCGGGAAGATCTGTTGCGGATCGTGCGGGGCGAAGGACTGCCAGAAGATTGCGTCGACGACCCAGAACAGCAGGATCACCGCACCGATCAGGAACGTGGGGGAGCGCAGCAGCCCGCGCACGATCTCGCGTCGGCGGGCCTTCGCAGCCGTGGACGCCTGGCGGGGCGCCGCCTGCCCGGTGGCAGGTGCGGCCATGGTCTCCGTTGACGTCATGAATGCTCCTTCTCGTCCGGCCCGGTCACGCCGCAGCGAGCCGGATGCGGGGGTTGAGCACGCCGTAGAGGAGGTCGGCGCACAGGTTCGCCACGGTGTAGATCACCGCGATGACGAGCACGGCTGCCTCGAGGACCGGGAGGTCGTGCCCGGTGGCCGAGGTGTAGATGAGCTGGCCGATCCCTGGGTAGTTGAAGAGCTTCTCGACCACGACGAGGCCGCCGACGGCGTACCCGACCTGGGCGCTGACGACCGTGATCGCCGGCAACAGGGAGTTGCGCAGAACGTGCTTGCCGATGACGCGGCCCGGTTTCAGTCCTTTGAGGACTGCGGTCCGCACGAAAGCGGAGTCGAGCACGTCGACAGTGCCGGCCCGCGCCATGCGCGAGATGTAGCCGAACAGGACGAACATCAGCGGGATCGACGGCAGGAGCAGCTGGCGGAAGACGTCCGTGATCTCGGGGAGTGGCACCGACGACGACACCGGGAACCACTTGAGCGAAACGCCGAACACCACGAGCAGCACGGTGCCCGCCACGAACTCGGGCAGTGCGATGAGGGACAGTCCGGTCACGGAAATCGCGCGGTCGGTGAACTTGTCCCGCCTCAGGGCTGCCACCACGCCGAAGCCGAGGGACAACGGCACGGCGATGACGAGCGCGAACCCGCCGAGCAGCAGCGAGTCGCCGAGGTGCCCGAGTACGAGGCCCGTGACCGGTTCCTGCAGGAGGTAAGACTTGCCCCAGTCGCCGTGGAGGAAGCCCCACATGTAGTCGAGGTAGCGCACGGGCAGGGGCCGGTCGAGCCCGAGCGTGTGGTTCAACTGCGCGACCTGGTCGTTGGTCGCGTACGGTCCGAGGATCGTGCGTCCCACATCGCCGGGGAGCACCTGCGAGACCGCGAACACGATGATCGACACGAGCAGGAGCGTCAGCACGCTCAGCGCGAGCCGTTTGGTGATGAATCCGATCATGTCTGAGCCCAGCCTGTCGTCTGGTGGGGCGCACCCGGGGAGAACGCCGGGGATGGCTTGTCACGGGCGAGCAACACGCCCTGCCCGTTGATATTCTGTATAGCGTATCTGTCGCCCAAGAGGGAAGCAACGGGCTGCTGCGGTCTCGCCGTGTTACGTTCTTGTTGCTCCCGGTGTAACAATGCTGCTGGTCAAGGCAAAAACGTGCATTGCAAGGAGGCGCTGCCGCGCGGGGGATTGTGCTTTGCGGGCTCAGGGAGCTAACTTATATGGAATATCAAATCCCGATCTGAAGCTCAGGATCGGAACCCGGTGACGCCGTTCGGTGCGCCCCGAGTGAGGAACTGCCGATGGACGACTACGAGTACCACCTGTTCGAAGAGGTGCGGGCCCGGCGGCTGAGCAGGCGCGGATTCCTGCGCCGGGCCAGTGTGCTGGGGCTCGGCTTGCCGGCCGCGTCGGCCATCCTCGCGGCCTGCGGTCAAGGCGGTGGCATCAACTCCGTGCCGGCGGTGGGCCCGCCTCGCCGAGGTGGGACGGCGAATGTCGCGATCACCCGGCCGGCCTCGCTCGTGGACCCGGTGACGCTCTACAACCAGGGCGGTCAGACGACAGCGCAGATCGCCGGTGAATACCTGTGCTTCCCGCGCGCCGACTACACCCTGGACCCGCGGCTCGCGGTGTCGTGGTCGGCCAAGCGACCGGACACGTGGACCTTCGTACTACGTCAGGGGGTGAAGTGGCACGACGGCAAGCCCTTCACCGCGGACGATGTCGTGTACACGATGAATCTGCTGACCGATCCGAAGGTCAACTCGTCGGCGCTGTCGGCGTTCAAGGGGATCTTCTCGCACGGCAACATCGAGAAGGTCGACGACCACACGGTCACGTTCCATCTCGACCAGCCGTTCGTGGACTTCCCCTATCTCGTCTCGGCCTTCAACTTCAACGCGATCATTCTGCCGAAGAACTACCAGATCGGCGATTTCGCGAAGGGGCACGTCGGGACTGGCGCCTTCGTGATGACCGGCTACCAGCCGGAGACCGGCGCCACCTTCGCGCGCAACCCGGACTACTGGGACAAGCGCTACCCCTACCTGGACAGCCTGCGCCTCACCTACTACGCGGACGACAGCGCCATCGCCCTCAACATGCAGGGCGGCAGAGAAAACGTGTGGCCGATCGCGCCCCACCAAAGTGCGCAGGCCCTGCAGGAGACCCCGAACCTCAAGATCATCAAGAGCCCGTCCAGCGAGTACCGCGGCTTCCATATGCGGACGGACCAGGCGCCGTTCGACAACCCGCTGGTGCGGCAGGCCGTCGCCGCGTGCTTCGACCGGCCCGCCCTCGTTCAGGCCTTGCTCGGCGGTGACGGCGAGCTCGGCAACGACCACTCGTTCGCACCCGTCTTCCCGGTCTCGAAGCAGGCGATTGCCCAAGTCCCCCAACGGAAGCAGGACTACGCGCTGGCGAAGTCCCTGCTCGCCCGCGCCGGGCACCCGAACGGTTTCCCGGTCACCCTGACCACCGAGCAGTACCTCGAGATCCCGCAGTACGCGGTCCTCGCGCAACAGGCCCTGAAGCCGGCGGGAATCAACCTGCAGCTCAACGTGCAGCAGCAGAGCGCCTACTACGGCACGGGAAACAGCCAGCCGTGGCTCGAAGTGCCGATGGGCATCGTCGACTGGGGTGCGCGCGGCGTGCCGAGCCAGGCGATCCTGCCCGCGTACACCTCGGGCGGCATCTGGAACGCTGCGCACTGGAAGAACCGCGACTTCGACCGCGCCTTCGCCGACCTGAACGCCTCGCTCGATGAGCAGACCCGGCTCAAGGCCGCCGCGCGGATGGCCGTGATCCAGCATGACCAGGTGCCGGCGATCATCGGCTACTGGATCAAGAACCTGCGTGTGACCGGTGTGTCCATCGGTGGTCTCGCCGAAGGACCCGCGAACCACTTCGACCCGCGAACCCTCTGGAGCGCAGTATGAGCACGGCGATCGGCCTGGTCGGCCTCGGCTGGATCGGCGACAGCCACCTCACGGATCTCGCCGCTCGTGCGGACGTGGAGATCCGCGCTGTGTGCGATCTCGATGCCGGGCGAACGGCGGAGTTCGCGGGACGCTACGACGCACGCGCTTGCAAGGACGTCGACGAGCTGCTCGCAACGGAACTCGACGCCGTCTGGATCTGCACTCCGCCGCAACACCACCTGGCGCCTGCGCGGCAGGCGTTCGCTCGCGGGATCCCGGTCTACTTGGAGAAGCCCGTCGCCCGCGATCTCGCCGAGGCGACAGAGCTGACTCGGCTCGCGGAGGAGTCGGGGGGGTGTGCGCCGTCGGTTACCAGTGGCGCGCGCTCGAGCTGCTCGATGCTGTGCGCTCGGAGCTGAAATCTTCCGACGTCGTGAGCCTGTCCGGCTACAGCGTGGGCCCGACCGCAGCCCGGCCCTGGTTCCTCGACCAGGCCCAGGGCGGTGGCAACCTGCTGGAACGCGGGAGCCACCAGATCGACCTGGCCCGGGCCGTGGCCGGCGAGGTCGAATCCGTTTTCGCCGTCGGCAGCACCGTGCGCGTTGATCGGCCCGGCGTCGCCGCGCGCGACATCGACGATGCGCTCACCCTGGTGCTGCGCATGACCAACGGTGCAGTCGCGACCATCGTCATCGCCTGGACGCCGGCGGACGTCTCGGGCCGCTATGGCCTGGACGTTGTCACGGACTCCGGCTTGCTGAGGGTGGCGCTCGACCCGGAGTTCAGGCTGACCGGACGCAACCGCGGCCTGGAAGTTTCCGCAGGGGTGGCCGAAGAGCCGTTCAGCGCATCGAACTCGCGGTTCCTCGCCGCGGTGAAGGCGGGCGACCCCGCTGCGGTGGCGTGCACCCCTGCCGATGCCCTGGCCACTCTGCGGGTCGCGCTCGCGGGAGAAGAAGCGCTCGCGACCGGACGAACGGTCACGTTGTCGTGACCACACCGAACGTCGTCGTCACCGGCGCGGCCTCGGGAATCGGGCGCGCCGTGACGCAGATGTGCCTCGCCACGGGCGCGCGCGTGGCCGGCCTGGACCTCGGCGCAGGTGCTGCGCATCCCGGTTACGAGGATGCCTACTTCGCACTGGCGGCCGACGTGTCAGACGAAGGCTCGGTGAGCGCGGCGGCAGAGGCGGTTCGGACCGAGTTCGACGGCGTCGACTGGCTCGTCAACTGTGCCGGGATCGGCGGGTACACCGGCGACGTGACCGAGACGTCACCGGAGTCCTGGCGGCGAACTCTGGACGTGAACCTGACCGGCGCGTACCTGGTGTCCCGTGCGGTGTTGCCGCTGATGCGCGGCAGGGCGGGCGCGGCCGTCGTCCACGTGAGTTCGCAGTACGGAATGGTCGGCGGCGCCGGGTTTCCGGCGTACTGCGCGGCGAAAGCCGGCCTGATCGGGCTCACCCGGGCAATGGCCGTCGACCACGCGCCGGACGGGATCCGCGTCAACTGCGTATGTCCGGGGCCGACCGACACCCCGATGCTCGCGCGCAGCGGCCGGGACGAAACCGGTGGCCGCGAAGCCGAACGCGTACGGGAACGGAACTTGTTCGGCACCCCGGCGCCGCCGCAGGACGTCGCCGAGACGATCGCGTTCCTGCTGGGGCCGGGATCGGCCTCGATGACCGGTGCCGTCGTCCCTGTGGACGGCGGCTGGACCGCAGGGTGAATCACGAGAGGGAGCGGAAAGTGGCAGAGACCACGCGCGTACGGGATTTCGTCGGGTACGGGCGGAACGCCCCGCGGGTGCGGTGGCCCGGCGAGGAGAAGCTGGTCATCAACATCGTCGTCAACTACGAGGAGGGCTCGGAGTACTCCGTGCTCGACGGCGACGACCACAACGACGGTTGGGGGGAGTACGACTACGAGGTCGACCCGGCGATCCGGGACTTCGGCAGCGAGACGCACTACGAGTTCGGCAGCCGTGTCGGCATCTGGCGGCTGGCCCGGCTGTTCGACCGATTCGACGTACCGGTCACGATCGGGGCGTGTGCCACGGCGCTCGAGCGCAATCCCGAAGTGGCCCAATGGGTCCGGGAGAGCCGGCACGATGTGATCGGCCACGGCTACCGATGGCTCGAGTACAACCGCGTGGACCGCGAGGTGGAACGCGAGCACCTACGGCTGGCCATCGAGTCGCTGGAGCGCACGACGGGGGAGCGGCCACTCGGCTGGTACCTGCGGTCGTTCCCGAGCGAGCACACGCTCGACCTCCTCGTCGAGCAAGGCGGCTTCCTCTACGACTCCGACGTGTGCAACGACGAGTTGCCCTACTTCATGGAAGTTTCGGGGCAGCAGCTGCTGATGGTGCCCTACTCGAAGGTCTACAACGACACTCGTTACCTGTTGAACCCGACCTACGGCTCGCCTTCACAGTTCTTCGAGAGCATGCGACTGGGTATCGACTACCTCTGCGAAGAGATCGACCACGGGCTCGGGCCCCGGATGCTCACGGTCGGGCTCCACCCGCGGTGGAGCGGGCAGGCCAACCGGGCGAGCGCCGTGCGAGATCTGCTGGAGTACGTGTCGGGCAAGGAAGGTGTGTCCTTCATGCGGCGCCTCGACATCGCGCGCTGGTGGCTGGACCACCACGACGAATGGACGGGTGCTCGATGACCGCGGTACCGCTCGCCGTCGCGAGCGCCGCCTTGCCGGACCTGGATCCGCGGCGGCTGTGCGCGGTCGCCGCGGAGCACGGCCTCGACGGCGTGGAGTGGGGCGTCGGGGTGGGGCACGCCCTGGAGCTCACCGCTTCGGACGCTCAGCTCGCCGCCGTGGCCGGTGCCGCAGAGGAAGCCGGTATTGCCTGCGCGGGGGTGGCGGTGCACGAACCGGACGCGCTCGCCTACCCCGGCCCGCTGTGGCAGCGGGTGTGCGACCTGGCCGTAGCACTCCACGCTCCGCACGTGCGGGTCTACGCGACAGGCCACGGCACCGACTTCGACACTGACTTCACCCGCCTGCGCTCGCAGCTGGCGGGCAAAGCCGCGGAATGCGCTGCGCGCGGTGTGCGGCTCCTGCTCGAGCCCGCTCCCACCACGCTGGTGCCGGATCCGTCGCTCGCGTGCCGCGCGCTGTCCGAAGTGGACGTCGACCGCGTCGGCATTGTCTACGACCCGGGCAGCCTCGCCCGCGAGGGGTGGCAGGATCCGTTCCTGGCCACCGGTGTGCTGGGGCCGCTGTTGCGGCACGTGCACGTGAAGAACGTAGCGCCCGAACGGGCCGAGGACGGTACTTGGCTGTGGCGGCGCACGGCGCTGGACACCGGGATCGTCGACTGGCCGCGGGTGTCGGACGCGCTCGAAGCGGCCGGCTACTCCGGTTGGTTCGTGCTGGATCACCTGAGTTCCCAGGAGCCTGGCAGTCTGGCCGCCGATCTTGTCCATCTGAGGAAACTGACGGAGATGAGCCGAACGTGAGCGACCTCAACGGGCGTGTGGCTGTGGTGACCGGGGCGGCTTCCGGGATCGGCCGCGCCATTGCGTTGTGCTTCGCCGAAGCTGGCGCACACGTCGTGGTCGCGGACCGGGTGCGCGAAGCATGGCACGGCGGCGAGCCGACCGACGAGCTCGCCGAGGGCGCCGTCTTCGTCGAGTGCGATCTGGCCGATCCGGTCGCGGTGGACGGCCTGGTGCCCGAAGCCGTCGCGCGCTTCGGGCGGCTTGACGTGCTCGTGAACAACGCCGCGACGAGCGTTGGGCACGAGCTCCTCGAGACGACGGACGACGAGTGGAACCGGGTTCTCGCGGTCAACCTGACGGCGCCGTTCGTGCTCAGCCGCGCGGCGGTGCGACAGATGCTGACCCAGGAAGGGCGGTCGGAGGTCCGCGGCCGCATCGTGAACGTGACATCGCAGCACGGGATCGTGGCGGCCCGCGAGGACACCGCGTACGGGGTGTCGAAGGCCGCCTTGAGCCAGCTGACCCGTCAGACCGCGGCCGAGTACGCGGGGCATGGCATCGTCTGCAACGCCGTGGCGCCCGGCAAGATCGAAACCGGCCCGAGCCCGCGTGCCGGCGACCCGGTGTGGCAGGAGTACTGGACGAGCCGCACTCCGTGGCCGCGCCTCGGCAGTCCCGAGGACGTCGCCCGCGCCACGCTGTACCTGGCCGGCGACGACGCCAGCTACATTACGGGCACGACGTTGATGGTCGATGGCGGCTGGACCGCCCGCTGAGGCGGACCGGTGGCTCGGCGATCAGCCCGTCACGCCACCGGTCCACCCCACGAGGACGTGGTCAAGCGTGCTGCGGAGCCCCGTGGTCGGTCAAGTACGCCACCACGTTGTCCCCGACGGACCGCACGTGTTCTTCCATGAGCTTGCTCGACAACTCGACGTCGCCGTCCAGCAGCGCCTTCGAAATGGCCATGTGCTGGCTCGCGCACACCGGCGAGGCATCGATGCCGGGAAGGTCACGCTGGCGCAGCGCGATGATCATCGCGTTCGCGTCGTCGATGAGGCGCGCGAGCCGGGCATTGCCGGTGGCCCGAGCGATCGTCGTGTGGAAGGCCTCGTCAGCGGCGCGGTACGCCGCGAAGTCGCGCTGGTCCGCGGCGACCACGGTGCGCTCGGCCTCGTGCCTCGCGGCGAGGAGGACGTCGCGATGACCGCGTTCGGCGGCCAGTCGCGCGGACTTCATCTCGAGCGCCTCACGCACCTCGTACGCGTCCCGCAACCGGACCGCGGACGGGGTGACGATGCGGTCCGCGCGAGGGCCGTCGGACTCGACCAGACCGACTTCCTTGAGGCGCAGCAGCGCCTCGCGCACCGGTGTCTTGCTGACACCGAGCTGTTTGGCGAGGCCGGCTTCGGTGACACGGCTCGTGGCGGGCAATTTCCCGTCCACGATGGCCTGGCGGATTGTGTTGTAGACCGACATCGCGAGGCTGTCCGGACGGGGCGCGAGACCGAGCGAAGCCTCGGCCTCGTTCTCCTCGGTCCTGTGCGTGAGCTCCGTCATCGCGTCTTCCCTCCCCTTTCCGGAATCAGTTGCCGTCCCGGCTCCCCGGTACCGGTGAACTCGCCTTCGTGCACCAGTTCGCGCCCGCGCGTCCAGACCGACCGGATCCTGCCGCGCACAGCCGTGCCCGCGTATGGGCTGATGCTCGTGCCGTCCGCGAACGAGGACTCGTCAGCCACCCACCTCGCATCAGGATCCCACAAGACCAGGTCGGCGTCGGTGCCCGGCGCGATCCGGCCCTTGCGGTGGTGGCCGAACGCGTCGGCCGGACCGGTGCACAAAACGTGCACGAGGCGCTCCATCGGGACGCCGTTGTCCAGGCCCCACGACAGCATCAGCGGCAGTCGCGCCCCGATCCCGGGGATGCCGTAGTGAGCGTCACCGCACGGCGAAATCCGCCGGTCAACCTCGGTGCGCTCCTGCGAATGGTCGGAGCCGATCGTGTCCAAGGTCCCGTCACACAGCGCTTCACGCACGGCGGCTACGTGGTCTTCTGCTCGCAACGGGGGAGCGACGAGCAGCGCGCCCGCGCGCGGCCCGTCGTACTCGTCCTCGGTGAACAGGAGGTGGTGCAAGCAGGCTTCGGCGGTCACCTCGGTCTCGCGCGCGGCGCGCGAGGACCGCACGTGGTTGATCGCCTCGCGGCTCGACAGGTGCGTCACGTAGAGGCGCCCGCCGGCGAGCCCGGAGATCCCGAGCGCCCGGCGCACGGCGACCTCCTCGAGCACCGGTGGCCGCACACCGCCGAACGTGCGCGGCCCTCGGCGGCCCTCGGCCGAAGCCTCTTCGACGAGCGCTTCGACCATCTCGCCGTCCTCGCAATGGACCTGGACCGGCAGGCCGGCGGCCTTCGCCGCCAGCATCGTGCGGTACAGCCCGTCCCCCGTCGCCATGATCCCCAGCTCGGGGTAGGCGAGGAAGACCTTCACGGCGTCGGCGCCGAGCTCGGCCAGTTCGGCCACGTCGGCGGCGGTGAGCTCATTGGGGCGGTAGCACATCGCGTGCAGGCCGAGGTCCACGGCCGCGAGGCCTTGCGCCACGAGGTCCTGAGCCCGTTTGAACGCGGACACGGTCTCCTCGCCGTCGTCCGGCAAGGAGAACGACAGCGCTGTGGTGGTTCCGCCGAGCGCGGCCGCGCGGGTCGACGGGGTCAGTCCCGCCATGAGGTGGCAGTGCGGATCGACTCCGCCGGGCAGGACGTGCAGGCCGTCGGCGTCCACGACCCGCTCGGCGTTCACGGTCCCGGGCTCTCGGATCGCGACGATCCGCCCGTCGGACACGGCCACGTCGGCGAGCTGCGTGCCCGTGGGTGTGGTCACCAGGCCGCCGCGGAATGCGAGCTTCACATCGTGCACACCCTGAGGTTAGCATGACGGAACTTCATACAGCGAATATGTTATGCGCTGTCCCCACTGTGAGAGGTGCCCATGGATCTCGGTCTTTCGGAACGCGTGTACGTGGTGACCGGCGGTACGAGCGGGCTGGGCTACGCCACGGCGGAAGCACTCGTCCGGGACGGAGCAAAGGTCGTCGTGTCGTCACGGGACGAGGAAAAGGTCGCGAAGGCCGTCGCTTCGCTGGGAGACACGGCGACCGGAGTCGCGGTCGACAACGCCGATCCCGACGCGCCGCGCCTGCTCACCGAAACCGCACTGGCGGCGTTCGGCCGCGTCGACGGCGCCTTGGTGAGCGTCGGCGGGCCGAAGCCCGGGGTCACCACAGCCGTCAGTGACGAGGTGTGGCGGCAGTCGTTCGAGAGCATCTTCCTCGGTACGGTCCGCCTCGTGCGTCACCTGGCTCCACTGCTCGCGAAGGGCGAGGACCGAGCCGACGGCGGGGCGATTGCCTTCGTTCTGTCGAGCTCGGCCAAGACGCCGCTGCCGCGGCTTTCGGTGTCCAACGGGCTGCGCGCGGGCCTGGGCATGCTGGTGAAGGATCTGTCCGACGAACTCGGCCCCCAGGACACCCGGGTGCTGGGTCTTCTGCCCGGCAAGGTGCTGACGGACCGCACTCTCGCACTCGAGAAGGGTGACCCGGAGGCGCGAACCCGAGCCGAAACTGCGATCCCGCTGCGCCGCCTCGGCGACCCGGCGGAGTTCGGACGCATGGCGGCGGTCCTGCTGTCGCCGGCCGCGTCGTACGTGACCGGGAGCTTGGTCTCCATCGACGGTGGAGCCATCCGCGCGCTGTGACTACTCGGGCCGCAACGGCCTACCGGCGAGCTCCTCGAGGAGGGCGACGGCCATCAGCTCTCCGTCCACCGGCCCGAAGCGGGCGAGGGCTTCGCGATGGACTCGGGTGACGACCTGCGACAGCTCCGACGGCACTGCGAAGCTGTCGAACAGGTCGCTCACCACTTCAAGTTCCTCGGTGCATCTGTCAAGCCCGAAGAGGAGCAGGTAGTCACCGCTGAAGACGCGCTGCACATCGTGGTGCAGGAACTCGCTGCCGGCCGCACTGCCGGCCAGTAGTGAGCGCAATGCTTCGACGTCGAGGCCCGCTGCTTGGCCGAGCAGCATCGCCTCGGCGGTTGCCACCGCCTGCCCGAACCACAGCAGGTTCACCAAGAGCTTGGCGCTGTAGCCAAGGCCTGAACCGCCGACCAGCGCGATCCGGTCCGCGTCCGCGACCGCCTCGAGGATCGGCAGAACACGACTGAACGTCGTGGCGTCCCCCGCGGCGAACAGTTGCAGAGTGCCCGCCTCTGCGGCTTCGGGCCCACCGCCATCGGTGCTTCCAGCACCGCGATGCCGCGAGCGAGGGCGTCCTGCTGGATCGGCTTCATGACCAGCGGGGAGCTGCTCGTCATGTCGATCCAGATCGTGCCCGCCGTCAGCGCCTTCAGCAACGGCTCGGCGCCGTGCATCAAGTCCGGGATCTCCGGCACGCCCGGCATAGCCGTGATCAGGACTTCGGCGCGTGCCACGGCTTCAGTGATGTCGGGCTCCCAGCTCGCACCGCGGGCGACCACGCCTTCCTCTGCCTCAGGTCGCGCGTCGCTCGCCACGACGTCGAAGCCGGCGGCGAGCAGATTGCCGGCTATCGGCAACCCCATCCGACCGACTCCGACCAGCGCGATCCGGGCTCCTCTCGGGAGTGCTGTCGTGGCCGTGCTGTCGTCGTCCTGCCCTGCTCGCGCTCACGCTGGCTCCGATGGCTCGGGTACTTCTCTGCTCGCACTGCGTTTGAAGTAGAAAAACGTTCAACTATCGAGCCTGCCTTCTCCCGCTGTCCCCAGGTCAAGGGGATGTCTCGGCGGTCACCTGTGGTTGACATACTGGACCCCGCTAGTAGTTTTAGTGAGTAGCGCCAGTAAATTGGCGGCTGGTTCCCCGGCGGTAGGAGAAGGTGTGAGCACCGAGAACGTGAGGAGCGTGGACCTCTGCGAGGTTCCGCAGGCGCCGTATGCGCGCCGCTGGCTTGCGCTCGGTGTCCTCGCCCTCGTGCAGTTCATGCTCTCGATCGACAGCACCGTAGTGAACGTGGCGCTGCCGTCGATCCAGGGTGACCTGGGGTTCCAGCCGGCCGGTCTCGCGTGGGTAATGAACGCCTACAGCCTCACCGCGGGCGGTTTCCTCCTGCTCGGGGGCCGGGTATCCGATCTGGCCGACCGGAAGCGGCTCTTCATGATCGGTGTCGTCCTGTTTGCCGGGGCTTCGCTGGTGAGCGGGGTCGCGTCCAACCCTGGGACTCTGGTGGTGGCGCGGTTCGCCCAGGGTCTCGGGGTCGCCGTGGTGAGCCCCGCTGCCCTGGCGTTGGCCGTGCTGATGTTTCCGGACGCCCGGGAACGAGCCCGTGCCATCGGCATGTGGGGCGGGTTGGCCGGCCTCGGCGGAACCTTCGGTGTGGTCATCGGCGGAGTTGTCACCAGCGCGATCAGCTGGCGGTGGATCTTCCTGATCAATCTGCCGATCGCCGTCGTTGTGCTCACCGCATCGGTCCGGCTGGTGCCGCGCAGCCCGGTCGAACGGCGTGCGCGGATCGAGCCGTGGGGTGCGGTCCTCGGCACGGCGGCGATGACGACCCTGGTCTACGGCCTGCTAAACGCGAGCAGCCACGCGTGGGGTGGCGCGGCGGTCCTCGTGCCCGTCGTTGCGGGAGTGGTCCTGCTCGGTGCCTTCATCGCGTCGCAGGCGCTGGTTCGTGATCCGCTGTTGCCGCTCGGATTCTTCCGCGACCGCACCCGGTCGGCCGCGAACGTCGCGGCGATCCTCGGCATGGCGTCGTTCATGACGATGTTCTTCGTGCTGACGCTGTACCTGCAGGACTTCGGGCACTACTCGGCCCTGCGGTCGGGGCTGGCCTACCTGCCGTTCGGGCTCGCGATGCTCGTCGGCATCTATGTGAGCACCAATCTCTTGCCGCGAATCGGCATCAAGTTCGGTGTGGCCGGCGCGTTCCTCATCGGCGCCGCAGCGATGCTCTCCCTGGGACAGATCGGGGGCAGCCTGCACTACGCGCAGCTCGTGCTGCCGGCGACGCTGTGCTACGGGTTTGCGCAGGGGGTCATTTTCCCGGCGCTGCGCTACGCCGCATTACACGGTGCCACGCCGTCCGAGGTCGGGCTGGCCGGCGGCGTGCAGAACACCACGCTGCAACTCGGGGGAAGTCTCGGCCTCGCGGTGCTGGTGACCGTCGCGTTGCGGCACGCCGGGGCCTTGGCCGCCGGCGGGGCGAACCCGCAGGAGGCCACTGTGGACGGTTACGTCCTGGCCTTCCGCATCGGTGCCGGTGTGATGCTCGCGGCCGCGCTCCTGGTCTTGTTCTTCTTCGAGCACGTCGCCGCCGCTGCCCGGCCTGGCGCACTCGGAGCAACGCGAAAGGAAACGCCATGACGTTCATCCTCGCCTGATTCGAAACCGTCCTTGTACAGCAAGAAAACATCCGTGAGAGGTAGCAACCATGTACACCCCCACTTCCGCTCTGCCTGACGAGTTCGTCGGCCGCCGCGTGCTCGTCACGGGTGGTTCCCGCGGCATCGGTGCCGCGATCGCGCAGCGCCTCATCGACGGCGGCGCAGTCGTCGCCACCAGCGCCCGCACCAAGACCGACGAAACCCCGAAGGATTCCACGTTCCTCACCGCCGACCTTCGCTCGGCCGAGGGAGCGCGGGAGCTCATCGAGCGTGCGGCCAACGTACTCGGCGGCCTGGACATCCTGGTGAACGCCGCCGGTGCGGCGCGCACCCACCTGGCTGGGCCTGCGGCCGTGCCCGACGAAGAGTGGCTGGATTCGCTCAACATCAACTTCCTCGCCGCGGTGCGCGTCACCAACGCCGCGCTCCCGGCGCTGAAGGAATCCGGCCGCGGCGCGGCCGTGGTCAACATCAGCACCGGTGTGGTCAAGGACGTCCCGCCGCCGGTCGCGCACTACGCCGCGGCGAAGGCCGCGCTGAACGTCTACAGCCGTGCGCTGGCCAAGGCCGTGGCCCCGGAAGGCATCCGGGTCAACATCGTCAGCCCCGGCCCGGTCGAGACCGAAGGCGGACTCGACGTCCTGCGGCCGATCGCCGAGGCGATGGGCGCGCCCATCGAGGCCGTGGGGCAGAGCATCCCGCTCGGCCGCTTCGGCGACTCGCGCGACATCGCCGAGATCGTCGCTTTCTTGGCCTCCGCTCGCGCGCAGTGGATCACCGGGGCGGACTTCGACATCAACGGCGGTCAGTGATCAGCCATTGGCCCTCCGCTGATGTTGCCCTAGAGAAAGCTCTCCAAGGCGGAATCCGCAGGTGCCTGGACATCGGCGCTTGTCCAGCCTGGTGGGCCCGCTCACTGGCCGGCCATCGCCGCCGTCGGGGTGGGTGGTCCTTGGCGCTCCAGTCTCCGCCGTAACGGCCGATCGCGTGCTTGCGCTCAGTAAGACGGTTGCGCAACGCGTCGCAAAGTCAATCGACCCCGTCCAGACCCTTAGCGCAGTCGAACGAAGCACAGGTGATGTTCGTGACCAATCCACTCTCGCCGGGACGGCTGACGCCGGGCCTGCCCAGCCTGCCGACGCCACCATCGGGTTGGCCGATCGGCTCATACGGCACCTATGAAGAAGCACAGCGCGCGGTCGAGTATCTGGTCGACAACGAGTTCACTGTTCAGGACCTGACGATTGTCGGCGTCGACCTCATGCTCGTCGAGCGTGTCATCGGAAGGCTCACTTGGGGCAAAGTGCTGGGCACTGGTGTGCTGTCCGGCGCCTGGTTCGGGCTGTTCGTCGGCCTGCTGCTGGGTCTGTTCAGCAACACCAACGGCACGGCTGCGGCACCGATGGTCGTCGGCCTCGTCGCCGGGGCCCTGTTCGGCGGCGTATTCGCGGCGCTCGGCTATACCGCGTCGCGAGGGCGTCGCGACTTCTCCTCTGCCAGCCAGCTCGTTGCCGGCCGCTACGACGTCCTGTGCGAGCCGCGTAATGCGGAGAAGGGCCGGGAGCTGCTGACCAAGCTCGCTGTAGGGGCTCACCGCAGTTGAGGACGGGCGAGGCTCGTAGTCGCGGTGGTCGAGCAATGATCGTGCGATGTAGTGCGCTTCCCGACAGACTGATCACACTCGCCACCGATGGACCCGTCGCCATCGGGAGTGGGGGTCGTTGACCTTGAGCGGGTCTCCGGTGTCGGACACGAACACGACCAGCAACCGCGCGCGGGCCGTCTGGCTGGTGTTCTGTGTGAGGACGTGGTGGGTGCCCGGCTGCTCGACCCAGTTCTGGCCTTGGTGGAAGGTGCTGATGGGCTTGTCGTCGAGTTGGCTGCGCACGGTGCCTTCGAGCGCGTATGCGTAGACGAACGCCTGGCCGTGCCGTCGCGGCGCAGCGACCGCGCTGGTTGGCCTGGTGCAGCCTCGTCAGCGGGTGTGACGCGGCCGGGATTGACGAACGCCAGGGTCGCCGGGGCCAGGGTGAAGAACGGGAACAAGTCCTCCCGGCCGATCTCCGGGAACTACCGCACCCTCCAGCTACTCGTCCGTGAACACCGTAGCGCCGACCGGCGACTTCCCACCCGAACCCCGAAGGCCCCTGGCCAAGGGCCTACCCAGCCATATCCGCCGGAGTTTTCCTGAGTACTTCGTGGACCCTCGTTGTCGGCGGGGACGCGGTAGAGCGGCGCGACTGAAGGATGTTGGCCGACCCGGCGCAGGCCCCGACGGACTTGCCCGTGGTCCGGCTCCAGTGACGCGGAGCGGACCGAGTACGGCAAAGCACCCCGGCGCGCGAGCAGGTGCCTTGCCCGGATGGGCACCCCACGGGGACCTTCGGGGCGAGTTTTCGCCGACCCCCCGAAAGATTCGCCGTGCGCTTACGCCAATCAAGGACGAGGGCGGCGAACGGTGCCGCAGCCCCTACGGCGATCGGAGCCAGCGATGTCGGTGGAGACCACCGGACGGAATTTCTACCCAGACGACCCGGAGTACTTCATCGCTCAGCTCGCTCGCGCCCGCGAAGCCGTGCCCGCTGAGCCGGACTCGCCACAGAGTGAGTCGGACGACGCCTGCGGCAAGTCAGATCGATGACAACGGGAGAAGCTGCCATGGACGACACAACGCCTCCACCGCTGACGATCGTGCAACCAGGAGAGGGACGGACCGAAAATCTCGGAACTACTGGAGTGGCCTTCAAGCTCTGGAGCCACGAGACAGGAGGTGCTGTGTCGATCGTGGAGCACCCCTTCCCGGTCGGTGCGCTGGTTGCTCCGCATCGGCACACCCGTGAGGACGAGTACTCGATCGTGACCGAGGGGGAGATCGGTTTCCGGTCGGGCGACCGCGAGGTCGTACTCGGCGCAGGTGGGTACATCGCCAAGCCCCGTGGAGAAGTTCACACGATGTGGAACGCGGGCAAGATGCCCGCGCGGATGATCGAGGTGATCACCCCGGGCGGTTTCGAAGGGTTCTTCCACAACCTGTCCGACATGCTCGCAGGCGGCCCGCCCCCCGAAGGCGAGCTGGCACGGCTCGCGGCCGAGTACGGATTGGAGTTCGCCACCCCCGATTGGCTGCCGGACATCGTCGCGCGGTACCAGCTCAAACCACCGCCCAACCGTACCTAGCCCTGTCACGGTGGGCGCGCCGCCGCCGAGTGTGGCCCACTGTCCAGGAGCCGACCGGCGGCAGCAGCCGAGGTCGAGAACCCCCATCCCGTCATCGGGCGCGTACTCGTGCTCGAGTCGAAGAACTGGAGACATGTGATTACCATGCAAAGCCAGAAGGTCGCCGTCATCGCCGGACCCTCGCAGGGCATCGGCGCCGGCCTGGTCGAGGCCTACCGCAAGCTCGGCCACGCCGTCGTCACGACCTCACGCACCATCCCCTCCGGCGAGGACGCGGGCCTCCTGTGATCATGATTATGAACAGGATCCCGCGAATGTCGGTGGTGCTCACCGGTGCGACAGCGGCACTTATGGCCACGGCGATCACAGTGCCTGCCTCCGCCGCCGCGGTGGGTGCTGCCGACGGGCCGGGAACCGGCCCACGGTGCTCCCCGCGGGTGTCCGCGCTCGGTTTCAGCGACGCCCTGGACAAGCGCGTCGTCAATGGTGCCGACGTCGGTGGGCTGTCCTCGCTGGCCTTCGACGTCCGGTCGCATTCCTGGGCGTCTGCTGTGGACAATCACGCCAGTGATCCAGCGCGCATCTGGTTCTTCCGCAACCTCGGAGACCCGAAGCCGGTTCGTGACCCGTTGGTGCTCAGGAAGCCGGACGGCACGCCGTATACCGGGACCGGCTCTGACAATGAGGGGCTCGCCGTGCTCCCGGACGGCGACTACGTGGTCAGCTCGGAAACCGAGCCGTCGATCCGGATCTTCGACCGCGACGGTGTACAGAAAGAGTCGCTGCCGGTTCCGGCGCGGTTCGCGGTCGCCGGTACCACCCCCGACGGTGAGCCAGCCTCCAACGCCACCCTCGAAGGACTGACAGTCTCGCCGTCCGGGCGGGAGATCATCGCCTCCATGGAGGACGCACTCTCCGGCGACGTCTCTGCAACCGGCGACGCCTCCCTGCACCGGTTTCTGGTGTACACCGTCGACGGCACCGGACAATGGCACCTCATCAAGCAGGTCGGATACCGGGCCGAGCCGGATATGCGCATCCCCGAGGTCGCCGCATACCGCGATGACGCGATCCTGGTCGAGGAGGCCGCCTTCGACAGCACCGCCGGCAACAGTGTCGACCTTTTCACCGTGACCGGTCTCAGAAAAGCTGCCGATGTCGGTGCGCTGCCGAACCTTTCAGACGCTCCGCGTGCGGACATCGTCGCCAAGCAACACCTGGCCGATCTGGTGAACTGCCCCACGCTGGGCGCACCTACGAAAGAGGCCCAGGCCAACCCTCTGCTGGACAATTACGAAGGCATGGCCATCACCGGCAACGGCCCAGGCCTGATCGGCGTGAGCCTGATCAGCGACGACAACTTCTCCGCGATGCAGACCACGCGCGTGCTGAACCTGGCCGCACATCTGCCCTGAGCCCGGACGCCCCGATGTCAAGGACGAAGCGTGCGCGACGTTGGCTGTAATAGTCCGCATTTGGGCGAGTCACGTATCCTCCGCTGGGTGAACAGGTAGGACGCCGGGCTGTCCCCTTGGCCCGGCGTCCGGCGGCGGTCTGCAGTAGTGGTCGTTCAAACGAGCACTGAGCCAACGACTGATCACTGCTGGTAGGGCAAAGTCGCCTGATGCACTGCGAGTATTACGGTGATTCCCAACAAACGTCAGCAACGAGGATAACCATGCACGTACTGCTCACTGGTGGTACCGGCTACATCGGAGCCGCGGTGCTGGATCGGCTCGTCTCCAGCGGCCACCAGGTCACTGCCTTGGTCCGCTCCGCCGAGAAGGCCGAGTTGGTACGGGCCAAGGGCGCCCAGCCCGCGATTGCCGACCTGGCAGACCGTGACGCGTTGGAGGGACTCGCCGCGACGAGCGACGGTGTGATCCACTTGGCGTCGCCAGGCGACCAGACCAGTGCGACCGTCGAAGAGGTGGCGGTCACCAGCTTCCTGCGCGCGCTGCGGAACACCGACCGGCCGTTCGTGTACACCACCGGCGTCTGGCTGCACGGCAGCGGTTCGGGAATCACTGAGTCGACCGGCATGAACGCCCCGCGGCTGATCGCCTGGCGCGTGCCGCTCGGCAAGCTCGTGCGCGCAGCGCAGAGCGTCCGGACCTCGGTTATTGCGCCGGCAGTGGTGTACGGCCACGGCGGTGGTTTGCTGAACCGCGTCGCCGCTGGCCCTCGAACCGCCGGAAACGCCCCGGCGCTCACCATGATCGGTCTGGGTGACCAGCACTGGAGCACCGTGCACGTGGACGACCTGGCCGAGCTATACGTGCTCGCGGTGGAGAAGGCCCCACGCGGTTCGTACTTCATCGGCGCCAGCGGCGCGAACCCGACCGTACGGCAGATCACCGAAGCGGTAAGCCGCTCTCTCGGCCTGGCCGGACGCGTCGAGCCCGAACCCGTCATGCAGACGCTCGACCGGCTCGGGCTGCTCGGCAAGGCCCTTCTCCTCGACCAGCAGGCTTCGGGCGACACGGCCCGGCGTGTACTGGGCTGGTCTCCCGTGGGACCGTTGGTCCTCGACGACATCGCGCATACGGACTTCTGAGAGACCCGCGCCCGTCTGTCACTGGGCGAACCGTTGCGCAGACCAGCACGTCTTGCATCGAGGCGGCGGACGTCGTGTGTCCGACGTTGTCCAGCATCACCAGGCCCCCGGCCGGGCCAGGCATGGTGCAGCAGCCATGGCGTGCCGACGATGTTAACGATGTCGAGCACGCCCTCCGTGCGGCGCTGATGGGGGGCCGGTGGGCGTGAGTGGGTTCTTTCGCTGTGGGGCTGGAAGGCTTCACCCCCGCCGTGGCACGGGGAGTGTGTACGACCGGATCGCGTACTGAACGTCGTTGGTGACAGCAACCTGGCCGAGCGGTTGCGCGAGACATCCCTTGGGTTTCGTGGCTCGCTGTATGTTCCGGTGGTGCGCGACGCGAAGCCCTGTCCTGCCTCGAGACCGGGACACGACAGGGCCTGTTCGATTGTTACTGTGGCATACCCGCTGGGGCGTTCAGCAGGGCCGCTGTTCGCGTCGTCCAGCGGCTGCCCGTGGTCGGTCAGCTCGAAGGCGACGTGCTCGCGGCCGAACTGCTCGACCAGTCGTCGCAGCTGGTGTGTCGCGGTCGGCGAGGGCCTGGCGGACGGTGCCCTTGCGGCAACCGGTGAGCGCCAGCACGTGCCCGCGCAGCTCCTCCACCGTCTCGTCGGGGCCGTAGAGGGGGCGGCCTTCCTCCCCGCCGGCGAGCTGCGCGCGGGAGATCATCCGGCACAACCGCTGATACCCGGTCAGGTCGCGGGCGAGGGCGAGCAGGTGAGTGCCGACCGGCTCGGCGGTGTCGCCCTGCGGCTGCGGCAGGCCCAGGGAGAGCTCGACACTGTGACCGGTGCGGATGCCGAGGTCGCGGCCTGCTTCGGCGAAGCGCACGGCGCCGGACATGCCGTCGTGATCGGTCAGCACCACCACATCCAGGTCGAGGCGCACGCTTCCTCGACCAGAGATTCGGGGAGGAGACGCCGTCGAGGAAGGAGAAGAACGAGTGGGTGTGCAGCTCCGCGTTGAGGACGCGCTCGGTGCCGGCCTCTGCCGCGGGGTGGCGCAGCCCCTCGGGCGGGCGGTAGTCGTCGCGCTTGCGCGACCACGCCGGCGAATCCCCGCCATCCCCGTGCACCGTCGGCGCGTTGCGGCCGGAGGCGATCCGTTCCAGCTCCGACCACGGCATCGGCGGGTTGTTGAACGCCACGACGAACTCCCACAACGACTCCTTCGCCGTGGGAAGTCCAGCGACCAGCGACTATCGAACGCGTGTTCGCGTACTCCGCCTGACGTGCGCTGATCGCAACAGGCCGACCGTCACGATGTCTCAATGGGAAATGGGATCCGCCGCTATCTGCCGGTATCGGAATGCCGCTGGCCGCCATCTAGTCCGTGCAAGGTCACACCGCCGTGGCCGGGCGCTGGACTGGGGTCGAACCCATCAATCTTCCTGCTGAGTCCGACCCCTGCGACAATTCCGGCATCTGGGGCAGGGGGTTCACAGTGTTCGTGGGCGCGCTTCGCCGCACCGTTGGAACCGCGGTCCGGCGGTGGATCTTGGTTGTCGCTCTTCTTCTCGGTGTGCTCGGCGCCGTCGCCGTTTCGGTATACGGCTCGCCGACGTTCGCCGCGCTGTCGGATCCGGTGCAGAGCCTCATGTCGGTGCTCGTGCCCTTCACGGGCGCCCTCACAGCAGGTGACGTGCTGCGGTCGCGTTTTCCCGTCCTGCCCAGGCTCCTGGCGGCGTCCGCGCTCGCCGCCGCCGTCGGCGTATTCGGCGCCGTGGTGTGCGCTCTCGCCGCCACGACGTCGTCCGCTGCATTCGTCTGGCACGACACGGGACCCGTGGTCGCCGGGGGTGTGCTGGTGCAGGTGGTGGCGCAACTCGTCGGTACCGGTCTGGGTCTGCTGATCCGCCACCGCGCTACGGCTTGCTTGGCGAGCATCGTGCTCCCGCTCGGCCTATGGTTCGTGCTCGGCGTGGTCTACCCGCCTGTGCAGGCCTGGCTCACGCCTTACCCGTCCGTGCGCAACCTGCTGTCGGGCTCGATGAACGGGCTGGCGTGGGCGCAATGGAGTGTCGTAGTGGTGCTGTGGGCCGTCGGGCTGAATGCGGCCGGGATTGTGCGCGTGCGCCGGGTCCGCACCTGATCCGTGGTGCGGCGATCGACGCGATCCTCGACGGGACCGAGAAGATCACCAAGGCGCCTCGACGCCATCCGCCTCGACCACGCCGCCCAGTCCACGCCCCCGCCCGCGGCGAAGTTCGCGAAGCGCCGGGCGTCGACGTGCACCGGCGCCGCATGAGGGCGGTGGGGCCGGAGCTGGCCACGCCGCTGCGGCGGCTGCCGGTGCCGATCCTGCCGGTACGCCAGGACACCCTCGATTCGTTCCTTCGCCGGAATGAACACCGACACCGAACACCGCGCCCTGGCCGAGGCCCTGCACGTTTGCGCCGCGACCGTGGCGCGCGCCGCTATGTCAGCGACCTCGACGACCACGAGCTGTATGCGAGTGGCACCGGCACGAACTGCCTGCGTCCACCAGCTAGGGCGGAACCTGGGCACAACCGCACGGAGGTTCTCTGGTCCAACCGTCCACTCCGGGCCACCGACACAGACGACGCGACGGCTGACCTGTCCACCCTCACCGAGTTTCGCAACGAGGGCAGCGAGAACAGGGGCGAATGTAACGAAACCCGTTGTCCTGCAACGGAGGGCGGCCAGGCCGTCGACAAGGTCGCGGCGGCGTTCGGCGTCAGCCGCGCCACCCACTACCGCAACCTCACCGAGGCGCAGACGTCAGACAGCTGACCCGCGGCTACCGACCCTTCGCGGCAGCTTTCTAGCGTATTCCGGTCTCACTCCTATCGGAGCTGTCGGACGGGGTGGCGGCGGAGAAGGACGTGGATCGGAGTAGCTCGGCGGTGACCGCCTCAGGTCGGGACAGTGGTGCCATGTGTGCGGCATCGATGCGGGTGACTATGTTCGCGGCGGTGGACATGCGTTCCTGGTCAGCCACGAAGATCGACCGATCCTGCTCGCATACGACGTAGCTGGTCGGGTGTGTGCGTGCCGGTGCGTTGCTGGTGCAAGTGAAACTCGCGCGCGACTGGAGTCGCAGGTTCCGGTGAAATTCGGCGTAGTCGTCGCCGAGGTCGGCGCCCATGATTTCCTGGGCGATCGCCATGTCGTCGGTGACCCGCAGTGCGCCCTCGCCGTGGGGCACCAGCCATTCGTGTGGGTGCGCCGAGCGGATGTCGAGCAGTGTCTCGCCTTTTTTCGGCCAGAACGCGGCGAGGTAGACACTGTGCTGGATCCGCGGATGGTCGGCGACCTCGGTGATCACCATGCCACCGTAGGAGTGCCCGACCAGCACCACGTCCTCGGTAGCCGAGTCCAGAATGGACCGGAGGTAGGCGGCGTCGGCGTAAAGGTCGCCGAGTGCGCCGGGTTCATCACCGACGCTGGGCAGCTGGTCGATCACGCGGGCATCGTGGCCCGCGAGGCGCAGATCAGCGGCGACGTGCCGCCACATCGAGCCGTCGCACCAGGCGGCGTGCACGAGCAAGTAGTTCGCCATGGGATTCCCCTTTGAATCTTAGTCAGACTGAACTTTTGTCAGACCGTGGTGACCGGCCGGACCCTGGTGATTGGATCTGCCGCCGCGGGAACGGGCGCGTCAGGGTGGGATCCGTCTTCGATGAGAGATTCTTCCTTCTCGGAACACGGTGGCAATCGCGCCCGTGGCCATGGCCTCATGGCCGAAGGGTCAAGCTGCTCGGCGAAGGTGACGTGCTGAAAGGGTGGCCGGTCAGTCCTCGGTGCTCGCCACCGGTGACGGTGCGTCGGGGCCGGCCGTGACCGGTGAGGTGAGGTCTGCTCGTGGAGCGCGGGTTCGGGTGGCGCGGGAGATTCTGGCCAATGCAAGGACGGCGACGCCGGCGATGAGGAGCACCGCGCCCATAACCAGGAATACGGTTTGCGGGATTACGCCGTCGCCGAGGGCGTAACCGATCAGTAATGGGCCCACGATCCCTCCGACTCGGCCGATGCCCAGCGCCCAACCGACGCCGGTGGGTCGAATCTGTGGCGGGTAGAGCACGGTGGCGAGTGCGATGACGCTCATCTGGCCGCCGGTGATACAGGTACCGGCGAGGAACGCGGCGCCGAGCACCACCCAGTTCGCTCCAGTGAGGGCGAACGCGAGCGCGGAGACGAACAGTGCGCCGAGGAGGTAGACCACCGCGAGTGTGCCGAACGGGCCGCGTCTGTCCATCGAGGGCCCGATCACGATGGCGGCGACAATCCCACCGATGGTGGTCAGGGCGGTGGCGAGCACGGCGGTGGAAGGGGCGTGTCCGAGTCGACCCAAGATCGCAGGCAGCCAGCTCTGGACGGCGTAGAAGACACCGAGGTTGAGCATGAACGCGATCCACAGGAGTGCAGTGCTGGCCAGCCATTGACGGCGGAACAGCTCGACCATCGGGGAACGTGTCGTGGTCTGCGCCCCGGCGTCGCGGCGTTCGGCGGGGAGAATCCGGATATTCGATGCGAGGTCGGGGTCGAGGCGGCGGAGGGTGGAGCGGGCGCGGGAGGGGTTACGGGGCAACAGGTAGCTGGGGGAGTCCGGCAGCAACCACAGCAGGACCAGAACCAGGAGCAGAGGCAGGAGGCCCCCGAGCACGAACATCGGGCGCCATCCCCACTCCGGGATGACCGCTCCGGAAATCAAGCTGGCGACGACGAATCCCAGGGCCAGCCAGCAGTAGATCAGCATGACGAATGACGAGCGACGACGGGTGGGGGCGAACTCGCTGGCCAGGGCAACGGCGCTGGGGATGGTCGCGCCGAGTCCGACGCCGGTCAAGGTGCGCAGCGCGATCAGCTGGGTCCCGTTCACGGCGGCTGCGCACAGCAGGGTGGAGACGGCGAACACCACGGTGGAGCTGATGATCAGTCGGCGGTGTCCGATGCGGTTGGCCAGTGGTGAAAGGGCCAGGTAACCGATCATCAGTCCGACGATGGACGCGGAGAATATCGGCCCGAGGGCGGCAACCGGGAGAGACCATTCCTTGGCCACGGCCGGGGCGACAAAGCTGATCATCTGGGTGTCGAGACCGTCGAGGAACATGACCAGACCGGTCAGCGCCAGGACCAGGTAATGGAACCGTCCCACCGGTCGATGGTCGATCATTTCGTCCAGGCGTACCTCGGGACCCTGGTCTGCTACTTGAGACATAGCGATATCGCCTTTCGTTGAATTACGCGACCGCCGCTTGCGCCAGTTCGAGCATTTGTGAAATACCTGGTGGATCTTCTTAGGTGAATGTGGCTGTGCCGGCCCGCAAATCTTCCCAGGATGGACGTGTTCGTAACTTATAGTGGCTCAGATCGGATCAGTTGTCGTATTCCTGGATAATTTTATTGGCAATGGAAAACGCGGTGTTCGCCGCGGGAACTCCGCAGTAGATGGCCGACTGCAGCAGGACTTCCTGGATGTCGACGGGAGTGAGTCCGTCCTGTAGTCCGGCCCGGATGTGCATGGCGAGTTCCTCGTGATGGCCGTTGGCGATCATTGCTGTCAGGGTCATGCACCGGCGGGTTGTTCGCGAGAGGCCGGGACGGGTCCAGACTTCCCCCCAGGCGTAGCGAGTGATGAAGTCCTGGAAGACGGAGGTGAACTCGGTGGTCCGGGCGATCGCCCGATCCACGTGGGCGTCGCCCAGGACGACCCTGCGTACAGCCATGCCGGCCGCATAGCGGGAGCCGTCGTCACCGGGGGCAGCCCAGTCGCGTGCCTCGGTGTCGTTGTCGAGATGGCTGCGCAGCGCTGTCAGTACGGAGCCGGGACGTTCGACCGTGATGAGGTGCGCTGCGTGTGCCACCTCGGTGAGGCTCGCTCCAGGGATCCGGTCGGCGAGGAGGCGGGAGTGGTCGACCGGTGTCGCGAGGTCTTCGCGACCGGCTACGACCAGGGTGGGCGCGGTAATGCGGCCCAGTTCGGCACGGAGGTCGAACGAGGCCAGCGCGTCGCAGCTCGCGGCGTAGGCTGTGGCGTCGGTGGCCCGTAGGTCGGCCACCATCCTCCGGGCCGCGGGATCGTCCACGAAGGATGGGGTGAACCATCGGCCGGCTGCGGTGTCGGCAACAGGACCGATGCCCTCGGTTCGGACGAGGTGTGCCCGTTCGCGCCAGCCGCCGGGCTCCCCGAATCGGGCCGAGGTGCAGATGAGCATCAGCGAGGTGACGCGCTCGGGGTGGTTGACGGCCAGCCACATGCCGACGGCGCCGCCGAAAGAGATCCCGGAGTACGCGAAGCGGTCGATGCCGAGTCGGTCGGCGAGAGCGAGGACGAGACCGGCGACGTCACCGACAGTGGGGACGGCGGGTAGTAGTCGGGCGAGGGAGCCGCCGTGCCCTGGTAGGTCGTACCGGATCACCTGGCGGCCACGAGCCAGGGCTGCCGCCTGCGGCTCCCACACGGCCAGCGAGGTGCCGAGGGACGGTCCGAGTATCAATGGGGGCGCGCTGCCTGCGCCGGCTGCGCGATAGTGCAGGACGGTCATGCTGTGCCTCTCGGACTGGGTTTTCAGGGTGGCGTGCCGGACGCACCTGGCCACTGACGAACCGTGAACATATTTGGCACCGTGCGATTTGCACAGCAGAGCCAGGGCGTTCCTCGCGCCGGAGCCGGCTTTCCCAAGAGTGCCGTACTCGGCCGGCGCATTGGTGGGACCGGCCGAGTTGCGTGATTCTGAAGCGTCACGACTGTCGGTGTCAATGCACGGTTCAGATTTCCCGGGGGATCTGCGGTCTGCGCTGCCGCAAGGGGTGGGCGAACAATCGATCGTCTACGTCAGATGACGTAGGCAGTATGTCGAATGACCTAGTGCGCTCTGGGGGGAAAGACCGATTGCTGCGTCCACGAGCGCGCCGTAGGTTCGATCCAGTAGGTGATAGGAGGGACTCAAATTGACATCGATCGTCCATCTGCTGGATGACGCGTGCATTGCGATCCTCAACGGTTACCGAGACGGGTGGACGAAGCCGTCGGAGTTGCGCGTCAGTCCCTCCGGGTACGAATCCGTTGCGCTGGTGAAGCGCTTCGAAGTGTCCCGCGGAAATCCATTGGTACTGCTCGATCTCGATGTTGTCGTCGATCGCTCGCTCGAGGGCGACAAGACGGCCATCACGTGGGCGGGAACGCCGGAACAGGAGTCTCAATGCTGAGTGCTGAGGAGAACGCGTATCTCTGCCGGGTCGGGCCGGGCACGCCGATGGGTGCGCTGCTGCGCCGGTACTGGCTCCCGATCTGCCTCTCGAGTGACGTGGCCGAGCCGGACGGACCCCCGAGGAAGTTCCGCTTGGTCGGCGAGGATTTCGTGGTGTTCCGTGATTCCTCTGGAACCGTCGGCGTGCTGGATGAGAAATGCATGCACCGCGGCGCTTCCCTGGCGATCGGCCGGGTGGAGGACTGCGGTATCCGTTGCCTGTACCACGGGTGGAAGTTCGGGGTGGACGGGTCGATCCAGGAGACACCCAACCTCCCCGACTCACGGTTCCGAAACCGGCTGCGGGCGCCGGCTCACCCGGTGCACGAGGCCGGTCAGATTGTGTGGGTGTACCTGGGCCCGGCGGACAAGCAGCCTCCGCCGCCGAGCTACGTGTGGATGAACGTGCCGCCGGGACACCTGGCGACGACGAAGATGGTGCACAAGGGCAACTTCATCCAGGGGGTCGAGGGAGAGATCGACTCGTCCCATGTCGGCCTGCTCCATCAGACCGAGATCGCCCTCGCCCGGACGGGTGAATACGACCCGGAGGGTATTGGCCGGGACCGCTTCCCGACGACCGACGACGCTCCGGTACTCGAGGTCGAGGACACGAAGTTCGGCTTCCACTATGCGGCGATCCGGAAGCTCAAGGGTGAGCACGAAGGTCAGTCCTACGTTCGCGTGACGCCGTTCATCATGCCGTTCCAGGCGCTGATCCCCCCGATGAACCTGGGTTTCATGTACGTCCCGATCGACGACACGCACACCTGCACGTACGTGGTGACGGGCGATCCGGCCAAGCCGATCGACAAGGCGGAATGGCTGAAGTGGCGAAGCCTCGAGGATGTCCAAGCGCCGGACTACACCCTGAATCCTAAGCAGGATCGCGAGGCGATGGTGGCGGGCACCTCGTTCTCGGGCGTGGCCGGCCTCATTCCCCAGGACGCACTGGTGACCGATTCGATGGAACCCATCGTCGACCGGTCGAAAGAGCACCTCGTCGCGGCGGACATCGCGGTCGTGCGCATGCGCCGCCTGCTGATCGACGCGGCGCGCCGCGTCGAGGCCGGCGGCGATCCCGAAGGCCTCGACGGTTCCGTTGACTGGGCCAAATTCACCGCCGGATCGGGAATCATCGCCCAGGGGGTCCCGTGGCAGACGCTGGTCCCGACGAACGTCACTGATTGATCGAACCACCATCGCTTCCGAAGGCCGTCCTACCTTCGCTGGTCGGCCGGCCTTCGGAAGTGACAACGATGTGGAGTTGAACGGTGCCTGAGATGGACACGACGCGGCGAGAGGTCGAACTCGACCTTGTGGTGCGGAAGCGGACCGTCGTCGCCCAGGGTGTCGTAGAGCTGGTGCTGTCGAGCCGGTCGGGAGAGGGTCTTCCCGCGTGGGAAGCCGGGAGCCACGTGGATCTTCTCCTCGATGACGGGCTCGTGCGGCAGTACTCCCTCTGCGGTCGCCCGGCGCGCGACGAGTGGAGGGTCGCGGTGCTGCGCGAGCCCGACGGGCGCGGCGGGTCCGCGTACGTCCATGATCGGCTGGCCGAAGGCGCCTCGGTGCGAGTTCGGGGGCCGAGGAACAACTTTCCGCTGCTGCCCTCGCCGCGCTACCTGTTCATCGCCGGCGGTATCGGGATCACGCCGATCCTGCCGATGGTCGCCGCGGCCGAGGAGGCCGGCGCTCAGTGGCGGTTGGTGTACGGCGGGCGCACCCGCGCGTCGATGGCGTACAGATCCGAGCTGGTATCGAAGTACGGGGACAAGGTCGTCGTCTGCCCTGAAGACGAGACCGGCCGACTCGACCTGGACGAGTGGCTCGGGGCTCCGGCCGACCACGTACTCGTCTACTGCTGTGGGCCAGAACCCTTGCTGCTCGCCGTCGAGGACCGGTGTGCGAACTGGGCGGCCGGCTCGCTGCGGCTGGAGCGGTTTGTCCCGAAGGCGGTACCCGATCCGGCAGACCACCAGTCGTTCGAGGTCGAGCTGGCCCGGACAGGCGGTACGGTGACGGTATCGCCCGGCGAGACCATTCTCGCGGCGGTCGAACGCGCCGGGGCCCGGCCTCCCTATTCGTGCGAGCAGGGTATGTGCGGGACCTGTGAGACGAAAGTGCTTTCCGGGACGCCGGAACATCTCGATTCCATCCTCACGGATGAGGAACGCGAAGAAGGCAAGACGATGATGATCTGTGTTTCTCGAGCCGCGTGTCCCAAGCTCGTGCTCGATTTATGACGTCACGCAACCAGCCGGTCACAGATCCGATCTGGTCTCCGGGGTCCACTGACATTTGGCGTGGTAACCTTCAAGGTCCACTCAGCGTGGTGAGGTTGCCCTGCCGCGGGAGGAGATCGGAACTTTGGCTCTCTTGTCAGTCAATGCGGCAGGCGATGATGGCTGTTGATCGAGGTTTTCATGCAATGTCGCGGGTGGCGGCGACCCTGGCGGGATCGGGTTCGCTGCCCGACACTCTCGCGGCATTGGCGAGCGAGGTTCGGCAGTTGGCCGGACTTGCGGCCGTTCATATCCGCCTCAGCGACGCAGGCCGGAGCGCACTGCCCATCGGTGCCTTGTCGGGTCTACCCGGAACTGCGGATGAATTGCGCGACCGGCTCATCCAGTGCGAGGCTCTCGGCGCCGAAATGGTCTCCCTTAATGCCATAGCGGAACGCAGGCCCGTCGTCGTATCCCGTCGCTGGGAAACCTTTCGCAACGATCCTTCGTGGGCGCCGATCATGTCGATCCATCAGGCGATCTCCTGGGAGAGCTTCGTGGCCGCGCCTTTGATCTCGCACAACGGCGTGCTCGGTTACCTGAGTGCCTTCTATCCGCCCGGGCGGAACCCAGATCCCGACGAGATCTACTTCCTGTCGGCCGTCGCGGACCAGGCCGCGGTGACCATCGACCACGCAGGGATGATCGTCGACAGCCGCGCCCGCGCGGCGATGGAAGAGCGCCGTAAGTTGGCCAGTGATCTGCATGACTCCATCGTGCAAGAGATGTTCTCGTTGTCGATGCACGCCCGGGCCATCGGGCTCACCAACGAGGCCTCCGGGGCCGAGGCGGTGGCCAAGATCCGTGCCGACGCCGCCCGGGTGGTAGATCTGTCCCAGTCGGTGGTGAAGTCGTTCCGTGCGATGATCGCGGAATTGCGGCTACCTCAGCCCAAGGAGAGGTCCGTGGTGATGTCGATCCGCGAGTGGGTCGCGGCGACGAGTCGCGACACCGACCTCGCGGTGAAGGTCGTCGACGAAGTCGGCGAGATGGACCTGCTTCCCGACCAACAGGAGGAATTGTGGTACTTCATTCGTGAGGCGTACCACAACGTCACCAAGCATGCCCGGGCGAAGAACGCGGTGATTCGATTCGCGCAACGTCGCGAGGAATCTCGAACGCTCCTGGTCATCGAGACATCGGATGACGGGGTGGGATTCCAAGAACGCAGTTCTCTCCCCGGCCATGTGGGTCTGATCTCGCTGAGCGAGCGCGCAGGGCGGCTCGGGGGGAAACTCACCATCGTGACAGCTCCCGGCAACGGCACCCTCGTACGTCTCGAGTTCTGCCCTGCCGACACCGGAAGCAGGGCACGCCCCACTGAGGGAGCCGCCGAGATCGAATGGCAGGAGCCGAGCGACCCGACGGGCGAGGAACCGTGAACGAGCCGCCCTCCGAGCAGATCCGGCTGATGCTCGTCGACGACCACGCGGTGGTCAGGGCCGGCCTGCGTTCGTATGCTGACGCGGTTCCCGGGTTCTCGGTGGTGGGCGAGGCCGTCGATGGGGCGGACGCGCTGGGGCGCCTGGCGGAACTGGCCCAGGAGGGCCGGCTACCGGATGTAATCCTCATGGATCTGGTCATCCCGGGTGTCGACGGGATAGAGGTCGGAAGTCTGATCACTGCGCGGTATCCCAGAGTGAAGATCCTGATCATGACCAGCTTCAGTGAGATAGCGAACGTCCGGCGGGCCATCGATGCCGGCCTGTCCGGTTACCTCCTCAAGGATGCGGGGTCCGACGAGATCGTCGCGGCGGTGCGGGCCGCGACTCGCGGCGAGCTGTATCTGGACTCCGCGGTCACCCGCAGCTTGACCGATCCAGTCGAACCAGATGGCGCCGGCCTCGACGGACTGACGCCGCGTGAACGTGAGGTGCTGATCCACCTCGCGGCCGGGCAGTCCAACATCCAGATCGCGCAGAAGCTGCAGATCAGTGAACGCACCGCCCGCACGCACGTCAGCAACTTGTTCGCCAAGTTGGGGGTTGTCTCACGGACCCAGGCAGCGCTCCTTGCCGTCCGTGAGGGCCTGACGTCGGAGTCCGCCTGATCTGGCTTGTGGGGTTCGGGTAGCAGACCTCGTCTGCGCCAGTCGCCTGCGAAACTCCGATCGACAGGTCCGTTGGTGAGGCGTGCTGTAAATGGCCAACCCGGAGAAGAACACGGCCTCTCCCCGTCCGCCGTGACCGACCGAGCGAACAGCCGGGGTCCGACCACTGAGGTCGTGCGGGCCCCGCGCGAGCGCGGCGAGCCACGCAAGGTACGGCGTGAAGCTCTTGAGCCGCTGGCTGACCTGCAGCTCGGCCCGCGCGTCGGGTTGGTCGGCGTCGACCTCGGAGAACAGTGACAGCATCGCACCGGCCGTCGCGCTGGCCCGGCGCGGCGGCAGGGCGTGGCCCCAGCACGGCCGGCCGTGAGGCCGCGGGCGAGCAGCTCGTACGCGGCCGCCAGCCCGACCACTCCAGTGCCGATCACGGCGACGTCGACCACACGCCCGGTCACGCGGCCCCGCGAATCCGCGTGTCCCCGGGCGGCGCGTCCTCGAAGACCGGGAAGGGCAGCAGCGGGTCGCCGACGCCGTGCAACTGCTCGGTGCGGCTCTCGAAGAACACCAGCCGGCGCAGGACGTCCGATCGCCGATCGCCGATCGGCGAGCAGCACAGCGGCCGCGCGCAGATCGGCGACAACGGCCTGCAGATCAGGCTGAACGAAGCCGCGCGCAAACTGGTCAGCTTCGACCGAACCTCGTGAACGCCAGCCCGCGCTCCGGTCGACCTCGGCTTGCCGGTGATCGTCGATCAAGGCCCTGAATCATGATGGCCTTCGACCGTTCGTCGCGCTGGCCACGGGGAACACGAACCCGCGCGCCGACTGAAGGTGCCAGGGCCGCCGACCTCGACCGTCAAGCCCACTTCGGCAGGTTGTGGAAAGCTCGTGGTTATCCACAAACCCGTCAGATCACCACCGCCAGAGTCGCGACTCTGCGAGCCTCATAACGTCGACAAACGAGAGCATCTTCGGCCCCCTGCCGGTGTGCGAGCCCGACCTCGACCCGTCACCCGCGCCGGCGACACCGGCAGACCTGCCGTGGCTGGTGATGCGGTTCGACACTGCTGAGCCCGCGACGCGACTGACATCGTTCCCGCGCTGACATCGCGGACGGCACCTTCGGTGTAGGCCAGGCGTGAGTAGCCGTCGACGGCGGAGTGCAGGTAGGTGTAGCGGGCCCGCTGGCCTCGGGTTTTGCCCCGGGCGACCAGCCGGTCCTGGTCGTTGCCTTTGCCGTGGACGCGCCAGCCACCGCCATCGGGGATCCGGCCGGTCTTCTTCACATCGAGGTGGATCATGTGCCCGGGCCAGCGGGCGATAATCCGCCGTGGCTCCCGATTGGTGGCGCCGGTCGGGCGAGGAACCGACGCCGGTTCAGCCCGAGGTGGTGCAGGTGCCTGCCCACGGTGCGGACCGAGATGGTGATGCCGTCGGCGGCCAGTTCGGTGGCGATCCGGCGGGCGGAGTACTTCTGCTGCCGGCGCAGCTGCTCGATCCGGGTTACCCCTTCGGCGGGAGTGGCGGTGGGCTGGTGGTGCGGCACGCTGGGCCGGTCGAGCAGGCCTGTCTCGCCGTGGCGGCGCCAGCGGTTGACCCACTTGGATGCGCAGTGAGGGGAGATCCCCATCTCGGCGGCGACGTGGGCGATCGGGCGGGTCTGGCAGCGCGCGACGAGCCTGCGCCGGCCCTCGACAGACAGCGGAGCATTACGGTGGTGCACGGACGGGTCTTTCTCTCGGCGGATGTGTTGGTCGCACTTCCATCCTGCCGCCGAAAGACCCGTCCCTCGCCTCAGGCCCAGACAGCCGACACCAACGTCACGACCCGCAACAGCTAGGAATAGCCGGTGCGCACCCGCCTCAACCGTGAGCACCAGTCGGCGGATGCCGCCTTGCGGTACCAGGCGGGTGGGGCCGCCGGAGTGGAGGCCGAGGCAGCCGGTTCGGCCCCCCGGAGGACTCGAGGTAAGAAGCTGCTCACCGAAGGCGCTCATTCTCTGAAGCGACCTAATCTGCTACAGCCAGTACTCAGCGAGGGAGCCACACGTGTCAAAGCCATTTGCCTCTGCCGGCGACACCGCCCCGAAGGCCGAGGCTCTGGAGTCCATTGGAGACGGCATTTGGGCTCTCACCGAGAGTGACAACAACGTCGGTGCCATCGAAGGCGAGGACTTCCTCGTAGCGTTCGATGCGCGTGCGACGCCGCTGATGGCGCGGCGGTGGCTTGAGGAGCTGCGCCAACACACTGACAAGCCGGTCAAGTTCCTGGTGCTGTCGCACTACCACGCCGTTAGGGTCCTCGGCGCCACAGCATTCCAGGCCGAGCAGATCGTGGCGTCCGCTGAGACCGCGCGCCTCATCGCCGAGCGTGGGAAAGAGGACTGGGACGTCGAGCTCGGCCGCCTGCCCTGGTCGTTCGACGGGCACGAGGAGATCCCGGGGCTGACGTGGCCGACGATGACCTTCGACCGGAACCTCAGCATCGACCTCGGCGGCAACCGCGGCACGGTGGAGCTGTCCTGGCTCGGCAAGGGCCACACCTCCGGCGACATCGTCGCCTATGTTCCCTCACAGAAGGTCCTGTTCACGGGTTGTATGGTGGAGAACGGTTCGGTCGTCTACAGCGGCGACGCCTACCATCGCGACTGGATGACCGGTACCCTGGACAAGATCGCCGAACTGGATGTCGAGGTGCTGGTCGGCGGCGGTGGCCAGATTGCACACACCAAGGCTGAAGCCCAGCGCGCGATCGACCTCACCAGGGACTTCATCACCAGGCTGTTCAGGGCCGTGGAGAACGTGAAGAACGCCGGCGGCGATATCAGGGACGCTCACCGGGCCGCTCGTGAACAGTTGCTTCCGGACTACGGTGGCATGCCAGTGTTCGAGCCCGCGATGGTCTTCGACGTCCAGCGCGTGTGGGAGGAACTCGACGGCAAGGCTCCCGCCATCTGGAGCCTCGAGCGGGACCACGAGGTCCGGAGCCAACTCACGAAGGACTGATTCTCTCTCCTCTGTCGGCTGGGGTTGGCAGGGCGAGGATGTTGTGGGCCCGACGTGGGCCGGGCGGTTCCTGTGTCAGGAAGGAGGTGCCGATCTGTCGGGGACAGCGGTCTTCGTCCACAGCTCGTCCCACTCGGCGTCCGGTTCCGACGACCAGGTGATACCGCCCCGGTCTCGTGCGCCGCGTAACCCGGGCGGGTCGAGATCGTGAGGCTGCGGATGCCAACGGAGGACCTCATGGGCGAGACCTTTCCGGGTTGGCGGAACGCCACAGCGCCGCAGTACACGCCCCGAGGCCGTCGCTCGATCCTGGCGATAGGTCCGGCAGCCTTGGGGCTCCAGTAACCGAGCCGGCCGGGAAGAGCGCATGGAAGAAGACACTCCACCATGCCGATTCCGGGGCGGGCCAGAGCCTGGACTGTCGAAGTCACCGGGCGCGGGGCGGTTGTTATGGAGATCCCTAGATCCAGCCTCGGCGCCGTTCGGGCGGTCGCTGCCGAATCGGCCGGACTTGGTGCGGCGGCCGTCTATGGCGGGAGCCGCGCGGCCGCGTCGAGCCTGGCTCGCCCCCTGTCGGCACCAGCACGGGGGGTCAACTTTCAGAGTCCTGCCCGGGGGTCAATTCGTAGAGACCGTTGACATGAGGGGTGAACTTCGGGGTTCAACGCGCGTAACTGCTCTCGTCGACCTCGCGCGCCACGCAAGGGCGGGCACCCAGAACCGACGCATGTTCAAACTTCGAGGTCCTGGCCAGGACCTCGAGTTATTGTTGACTTCCCAGCCGCGGTAGCGACGCGTCACGTCGCGATTGAGGCTGGGTGGCGGCGAGCCGCCAGCTGATCTGCTGGTTCGCCCAATCATGGCATTCAGGTTGTCTCTTGCCAGGAGACGGAAGGATGTGATTTCCCTGAATGCAACAGCCTTATCATCGATCAGCTCCCTGCCGATCACAGAGCGCCTGTGAAGGCGGCGGAAGCGAGTGCGTGCACTTCGGCCTGCCGGTTTCCTTGCAGGATCAGATTTTGGTTAAAACTTCTTGGCGATCGACATCAAAGGGATCCACGAAGTATCGTTTCGATCGCGTGCGTGCAACGCGTCCGCATATTCGATCAAGCAACGAAAACGCTAGGCTTCTACTTCGGCGGCAAATTCGTCTCATGCCAAAACTCGAGCACTCAGCGCAGAGTCGGTCACACCCGTTGATAAAATGCGGGATTGGTCAGGATTGGTGTAGTTCGGGAACCGCCAGCGCGGCGTGCCGAACACTGATCCCAATCGGGGTCACCACCGGCCGCGTGGGTGGCGGTCGCCGAGCGGCCCTCAAGTGGCGAACGCACGTTTTTCGTCGGCCCAGGACGCCGATTAAGAACCGTCGACCTTGGCTCATATCGGCCCAAAGTATCCTCGAGCTTGGCATAGCGCGCTAGAACCACGTTGACTCCCGGATCGTCTACTTGACTGCTCGTTTCCGCGCCGAATCCGTCCACCGGGGCGTCGGCGACCAGCTCAAACGGCGTCGTCTGATAAGAGGTACTATTTGCATGTAGAAGTAGATATCGCATCACGCTGATCACCAATTATTTCTCAAACCAAGGGCGTCAGAAATTGCGAGGAAAGATCACCCTGCATGCCCTTTATCGTATTGGCTATTCAATAAACACTTGACGAGCGACGCCTGAGACTCTGAATGAGACTTTTTCCTTCCGAAGTGAGGGTGGCCGATTCAGCGGTGCGGCGGCCGGTGCTAGCTGTCAAAGTTTCAACTACCTTCCTAGCAAGACGGGACCATGAAGTCCAGAAGGAGATCAACAACCGGGTAAGACGGGTAGTGGATCCGGAGTTGGCAGGCAGGGCTGGCGTGGCAACACGGTGGACGAGTCGATATGTCGGCGTAGAGTGCCCGGATCGATTTCAATCTCATCGAGTGTTGAACACGGTGGACCCGTGATCGAGGTGTAGATCACAGCGAGGTCACTGCTGAACCCGCTGCGGTCCGAAGTTTCGCGTCGTTCTGGGGTTATTTGTCGCGTATTTCCCTTCCGCCGGTCTCGGTGCAGCGCGCAACGGTTTCCCGGACTCGGGCGGCGGGAATGATGATCGTCACAGGACGAATGACACCCGCCTGCTGCCGTCACGGAGCCGGATCGTCACGTGTGATGGAGCAGGGGAGCCTTCCGACCGACGGTCCCGCCAGGCTCACAGCGTTCCACGCGTTCAAGTCGGCGTCGCGCGTCCGGCGCCGCGGTGCGGGGTAGTCGCCGAAGGGCACGAACGAACGTGCTGGCGGACACCTCAGCAGGCCGGACCGGCAGTGGGTCGGTGAGCGCGTCTTCGTGCCGTGCGCCGAGGAGGTGCTGGGTCTCCGCGGCGCCGGCTGGGTGGTGCGCCCGCCGAGGCGGGTGGCGCCCGCGGCGAGCCCCGCGGCGCCGGCCCCGGAGAGGGCGAGGAATCCCGCTGGCCGACTTTCGGTTCTCCGCGTGCTCGGGCATGCAGGCTTCGTTCCCCGATCCTGACATCGGTGCCGGCAGCCTTGCCGATGATGGTAGAGACGAAGATCGGGCCGTCACCGGCGAGAGAAGGGCCTGTCCCGTGATGGCGCCGATCGCGTGCACCTCGTGCGCGGCGCCAGAAAGATCCGCCGTCCGTGGTCGACGGGTCCCGCAGTGAACGGTTCACCAAGGTCAGCGCAGGTGTCGAGCGGGCAGACGTGCGGTTCGAAGGGGCAATCAGATTGATTGGAGAGCCCTGTACTCAGCACAGTGGAGGCCATGAGCGAAGCCCTGACTGACGTCGTGGCGGTCGTTGAGACCCGCCTGACCCACGACCTGCACCGCCGCGCCACCACGCTGCTGAGCGACGCTGCCGCCGATCGGGCGGTGCCGTTGTCAGCGCTGGCCGAGCTGCGCGATTTTCTCGTGCAGAACCTGCACCACCACCACGAGTCCGAGGACGACGAGCTGTGGCCGCTGATCACGGCCGTCGCCCCGGACGCGGGCAAGGGCCTCGCGGACCTCGGCGACGAACACGACGAACTCGACCGCAAGCTCGACGCCCTGGCCGCCGTGCCGCTCGAGAGCGACGACGACCGCGCCGCGCTGCACGGAACGGCAGTCGCTGTCCGCGACCTCATCCACCAGCATCTTGAGCATGAGGAGCCGGTGCTCTTCCCTGCTCTGCGCGAGCACCTGCCCGCCGAGTCCTGGGCAAAGTTCTCCCAGCACGTGATCGCCACGGCCCCGCCGGTCGCGCCGCACTTGATGGTCGGCTTCTTCGACCAGGTCGGCACTCCTGAAGAGGTCGACGTCGTGTTGTCCGGGCTGCCCGAACCCGTGCGGCCGTTGCTGCCGGCCCTGCGGCAGCAGGGCGCGGAGGCCCTGCACGTCCTTGCGGGTGCCGGTGCGCCAGCCTGATCGCCTCGTCAAGGCCCGGTCCGCAGCGCGGGCCGGGCCTGATTGCGTCAGCGCACCCGCCCGGCGGGCGGCGTCCAATACGTCCTGGCGCGCTACAACGATTCGCCCGGTCCGTAGCGAAGCGCAAGAGCCACGGGTGGCTGAACGCCAGCTGCGCCACCGAGAACGGCACGCACAACGTCCGAAGCAGCGCCGTCGGGATCGTCCACGCCGAAGCAATCGCGCCCACCACCGCGAGGCCGAGAACCCGCGTGCGTGAGGTAGCTGGTGAGCGCCATGCGGCCGTATCGCTGCGGCGGCAGCAAGGCGGCGCGCAGCCGAGCAGAGGCAGCAGTGGCGTCAGCCCCTGAGGTACGCGACGGCCGGGACGATTGCGAGGTTCTCCTCCAGCGCGTGCGTCAGGTTTGCATCCGACAGCGGCTGGGTCCGAGCCCGCAACGCGATCGTCGCGATCCCGGAACCGCGGACGCGACCTCGGCGACCCGACTGGAGCCTCGTGCGGTCCGACGTGGTGCTTGCTCCTGAGAGCCAGGCGAGTCCGGCACCGGACGTACACGCCGCGCTCCTGAACCTCTCCGTCCTGCCGTCGAGGGGGTGTAGTCCACACCGGCCGGAGCGCCATCGTCGCAGGTATGCGATTTGCGCTCAGTGAACCGGAAAACGGTGTGGCGCCGGACCCGACCCGTCGCGTTTGCGGCTGGGCGAACACCGCTTGCTGCTGTCGGTGGCCCGGTTGAAGAAGATGTTCGCCGAGGCGAACGGCCGACGCCGGATGGCTGGCCTGCGGACCGTAGTGCACGCCCGTATGCTGCGGCACTCGTTCGCGGTGATCACACTGGCGCAGCTGCAGCGCAGCCATCTGACAGCCACGGGGACACTGGACGAGGCCAGACCAGGGCAGTACGTGCAGGTGATTGGGGATCCTCTCGGTTCGGTACGACCACAGCTGGGACATCGGTCCGTCACCAATACGCAGATCTACGTGCACACTCTGGCCGAGCTGGATATGCAGACGCGGCTCGCGTTGGCGCCCGAGGCGTGGACTGATGGCGAACCTGAGTGGGGTGCTTTGGGGGACGCCTGGTGCGCTGTCGAGGAAGGACCGGTCCGTACTGGCCCCACAGCTGCCGGGCTGCGAGTACGCACTCCCTCGTCAGTTCCACGACGTGGAAGGCGATCTGCGTGTGACGTATGTCGGGGACGAGTGCGCAGCCCCACATTCCGGGGCGGGGCGTTGCCACTGCAGGGCTGGTGCGACGCGCTCGCCGCGGTGATGGCGAGGCGAACGGGCCCGCAAGACGGCTCACGGACCCGGGAGTCCGCGAACAGCGCGTACACGATGACCGCATGTCACCTGCGGTTCCTCGACGAGCCGCCAGCGCTACCGCGGGAGCCCTCGGCCTGAGTGAGCAGACCGCAGAAATCGGCCTGACCGGTGTTTCTGGACGATAAGGTCCAGTTCCTGTCGGCAGTGTTGAAGGATGAGTTGTTGCTGACGGCGGCGGCACGGTATCTCGTCGGCGAAGACGGGGAACTGGCGGGACCTGGTCGGACATGGGGCTGTCCCGGGCTCCGTCTGTCGATGGTGAAGCACGCAAGTGAGACGCCGCTGGGTCGAAACCCGCGTGTTCCTCTCCGCTGTGGGCCAGGGGCCGAAACGCCGAACGCTACGTCCGCTTCGCCAAGATCAAGAAGGCTGACAACGCGACCGATCTGTGCCGCCGAGCCACAACATCCCGACCTCCTGGCCGAATCGGCGTCTGATACCTCGGATACTCGTGGAGGCGGCCTGAGGGAGAATCCCGTCGCCATTTCGACGCGCATGTGGCGGAAGGCTGCCAAACCTCCACTGCCTTCCGCCCCGGAGTCCGGTCGATATCGGGCCGAGCGCGACTCGAAGCCCGCTTGCTGCGACAAGGCGTCCTCGACCACCGGCGAAATCACGGAACCGCGAACGAGGGCGGGGCCACGCGTTTCCTCGTGTTCACACCCGTTCGAGCACCACCACGGGGATCTCGCGGTCGGTCTTCTTCACGTACTCGTTGTAGTGCGGCCACACCTCGGCCATCTTGTCCCACAGTTTCGCGCGCTCGTCGCCGACGGCCGTGCGGGCGCGGGCGGTGAACTTGTCGGCCTTCACCTGCACGCTGACGTGGGGATCGGCCTGCAGGTTGAGGTACCAGCTCGGGTGCTTCGGGGCGCCCCGTTGGACGCCACGATTACCGGGTTGCCGTCCACCTCCTGGTAGATCAGCGCGAGCTTGCGGTCCGCACCACTCTTGCGGCCCTTGGTGATCAGGACCAGCGCCGGTACCCCCGGCTGCCAGTCGTGGCCGACTGCGCCGTCGATCTCCTCGTAGAGGCGGACGTGCTCGTCACCGTTAAGCATTCGTGTTTCCTCCTGATTCGTTGACCATGTACACGGCGTCCCCGGGCTCCGAGCTTCTTACCCGGCGATCCGATCCCGGTCACATCTTGCGGGGCTGCCTCGTCTCACTGATGATCATGCACCCGGAGAGCAAGGAAGGATCTGTCATTGCGAGCCATCACTGTGCGAGACCGCGACGCGGGCGTCGCCGGGTTCACCCCGGTGGAGCTGCCCTACCCGCACGCTGCCGAAAACGACGTCATCGTGCGGGTGCACGCCGCCGGCTTCACGCCGGGGGAGCTGAGCTGGCCGGCCACCTGGACCGACCGCGCGGGCCGCGACCGGACGCCGAGCGTGCCCGGTCACGAGCTCTCGGGTGTCGTCACCGAGCTGGGGTACGGCACCACCGGCCTGAGCATCGGGCAGCGGGTGTTCGGGATGGCCGACTGGGCGCGCGACGGCTCGCTCGCCGAATACACCGCGGTGGAAGCGCGGAATCTCGCGCCGCTGCCCGCGGAAGTCGACCACATCGTGGCCGCCGCGTTGCCGATCTCCGGGCTGACCGCGTGGCAGGGCCTGTTCGACCACGGCCGGCTCGGCACCGGTCAGACAGTGCTCATCCACGGTGCCGCCGGTGGTGTCGGGTCGATCGCAGTGCAGCTGGCCCGGGAGGCCGGGGCAAAGGTGATCGGCACGGGCCGGGCCGCGGACAGGGAGCGGGTGCTCGAGTTCGGCGCCGACGCGTTTCTCGATGTGCAGTCCGATCGGCTCGAAGACGTCGGTGAGGTCGACGTGGTGTTCGACGTGATCGGTGGCGACGTTCTCGCCCGTTCGGCCGCGCTGGTGCGCGCCGGCGGCACGCTCGTCACGATCGCGATGCCACCCCAAGTCAAGCCCGCCGACGGGCGAGCCGTGTTCTTCGTCGTCGAACCAGACCGTGTCCGGCTCGCCGACCTCGCCGAACGCGTGCGCGCCGGACGCCTCAAACCGATCATCGGCACTGTAGCGCCACTTGCCGAGGCACGCGCCGCGTTCACCTCGGGCGTGCGCACGCCCGGCAAGACGATTATCCGAATCACCGAAGACTGAACAGGACTCCCTCATGATCGCAAAGCGGATCACCGCAAGTGCCCTGGCGCTCTCGGTGCTGGCCGGAGTCACGGCCTGCACCGCTGCCGACGAGCCGACCGACCAGCCCGCCGCCGCCACCTCGATGGCCCCGAACCCGAAGGACACGGCGGGAGCAAAGCCGCCCGCCGAATCCTTGACCCCCCTGATCCAGCAGGCGCTGCCGGACGTACAGGGCAAGACGTTCACCTCGGCGATCGTCGACTTCCCACCCGGCGCGGTCGCTGCGCCGCACCGGCACGGCCAGGCGTTCGTCTACGCATACGTGCTCGAAGGCACCGTGCGCAGCCAACTCGACGACAAGCCCATCACCACCTTCCACCAAGGCCAGAACTGGGTCGAGCAGCCGGGCACCCACCACGTCCTCACACAGAACACCAGCCAGACGGCCCGCGCGCGGTTGCTGGTCGTGTTCGTGTCCGACATCGGAGACCCGCTCAAGGTCAACGACCCCCACTCCTGACGACTTGGCGCGGACACGGCGTGCTTGACAGTTCGCTCCTGCGGAAATGACCGAGCACTGGTTCCGCAGGAGCGAGCCGCCTAAGGGGCAGGGAACCGGAATCGTCACGACGTCGAGCAGTGAATTTGGGGTGGAATTTCGGCCCTGGCGAGCAGTATCACGCGACAAATAGTTGTTTTTTGGGCGCTCGCTACGGAAGGCTGAAGTAGGTCGAAGATCGATTGACGGAGGTAAGAATGAGTACTGACTACGCGCTGACCAACGCGTGGGAATGCGCGCAACGCAGGCTCAAGGGGTTGGAGGCTACCTACGACCCGACGACCCGGCGGCGCCTGAGCTCACTAGGGCTTGCTCCCGGCTGGGCGTGCCTCGAGGTTGGAGCAGGTGCGGGATCGATCGCGCGCTGGATGGGGGAGCAGGTGGGTCCAACCGGGTACGTCAGCGCGGTGGACCTCGACATCCGCGGCCTGCACCACCTGCCCGCGAACGTCGAGGTGCGCCAAGCCGACGTTCGCCTCGACCCGCTGCCCGAGGTCGCGTTCGACGTCGTGCACGCCCGCCTGCTGCTCAACCATCTGTCCGAACGCGACGAGATCGTCGGCCGACTCGTGGCGGCCCTGCGTCCGGGCGGATGGCTGCTGCTCGAGGAGGGCGACATGTTCTCCAGCGGTGTCGTTGACGAGGATCCTGACCACGCTCGCGCCATGCGCACCTTACGCGACCTCCTCGCGAGTGCTGCCGACGTCGACTACGGCCGCAAGCTACCCCGGCTGGCTGTCTCCTATGGCCTCACCGAGGTCGGAGTCGAATGTGAAGTTCCATTCTCCGAAGGCGGTTCGCTCGGGACGGAATGGCTGGCATTGACCTTTGACCAGCTGGCCGAACGCGCCGGCGGCGACATCCTCGACCCCGAGACGGTCGGGCGGTGGAAGGAGAAGCTGACACGACCGAGTTTATGGTTCGCTTCGCTCGGCGTGGTGGCAACGAGGGGCCGGCGCCCGGCGGCGTGAGCCGTCATTTTCGGCTGCTGCGGGCACGCGGGGAGGGCCCGGCTTCTCGGGTGTACGACTGTGCTCGCCGGCGGCCGATCAGGTGATGTCGAAGCGGTCCGGGTCCGGGAACACCGACGCGTCGCGGTTGGTCGAGAGCACCGACAGCAGCCCTGTCTCGCTCTCGGGAATGGTCACGTAAGCCAGCTCGAACGCCGAACCGGCGAAACGCGTCGGCAGGATGTTCACCGGGGACTCGAACCGCAGCACCTCTTCCACGACGTTGTCCACCAACGAAAGATCGGCGCGCAAGGCGGCGAGCTGGTCCGGCGAGGTCAGCATGCGCAGCCCGGCGTTGGCGATGAGGTGCACCGACGTGTCGTGCCCGGCGATCAACAGCAGCACCGAAGTGGAGACCAGCTCGTCCGCGCTCAGCCGATCACCGTCCTCATCGGACACCGCGACGAGTTCGGAGAGAGCAGTTCTGCCCCGGGGTTCGCACGCTTGCGTTCGATCAACGCGGTCAGGTATTCGGCGGCTTCCGCCCGCGCCTGGTAACGCCCGTCGCCGATTTGGGCATCGTTGATTTTGCTGGGCCCAGCCCCAGAACACGCTGCGGTCCTTCTGCGGGATGCCGAGCAACCCGGTTCACCAACTCGTGCAGCCGCGTGTGGTCAGGCGGGTCGCGATCTTTGGCGGGCCGACTACCCGTCGCGCCCGGCCCGTGCGGTCGAGCGCCGATTTGCGCTCGTTCGACGGCCAGCGATCGTCGGCCACAGAACAGTGACAACGTCTTCAGGGATATGTGCGTCCATCTCGCCGCGGTAGTAGCTCGCAAAGTAGGAGCCGAAGCATAATGTCGAGATGGTGTGGACGTCGATGTCGGCTCTGACGGCGCCCCTCGCCCGCAGCTGTGTCAGCACGATTTGAATGAATTCCACGCGTGGTCGGACTACGTGCTCGCGCAGGATATTCATTAACTCTGGCGTGCGGATGGACTCGGCGGCGAGGTTCCCTATCAGCATCATGGCGTCGGCGCTATAGCTAGCGGGGTCGACATAGCGGACGGCTTCTATGAGCGCGTCGATTGGCTCAAGGCGATCCAGATCAACCGCGGATAAGTTGCCCTGCGTGCGGAAACCGTAGTCCAGGGCGTCCACAACCAGGTCGAACTTGTTCTTCCACCGTCGACGCAGAGTGTTCCGACCGACCTTGGCATCGGCAGTGATGTCTTTGATGGTCATTTTGGAATAGCCGTCCACAACCAGCCGTCGGCGGGTGGCCCGGAGGATTGCCCCATCCAAGGCGGCGTCGCGAGGCCTACCGCCAGGGCCAGTACGGTCTGGTTCGTCCAAGTAGTCCGTCATGCGACGCCGCACTCCACCTTTCATATGCGTGTTGACCGGTGTCTCTAAGAAATATCTGTGCGTCTGGTATCGGGTATCAGCCGGCAAGTTAACTCGAACTGCGTCGCGAGGTAGCGACCGTTCATCGCGGACGCTTCGTGGGTACGTTTGTGGGGGAGGCGAGCGCGCCCAGGCCTCACTGCATGTACACCCTCGTTGATCTCGTCCGGGCTGCAATCCAGCGCGATGTGTGGTTGTAGTCGCGCAGCGGAAACAACCGCTTACACCCTCCTCTACGTTCACTGTCCTATCAGCGTCAGTCAACGATCGGTTCTTACTTCGGCTGAGGGCAATCCGCCAGCGTGAACCTCAAACAGACGGTAATCCAGCTTCGACCGGGCCGAACGCGAGAGGCCATCGCCCGCAATCCTGCATGCGCCAATCCGGGCCGGGTCAGCTCCGCATGGCCCGGCGCGCGTTCACCGCGTCGTCGTCGGAGGCCGCCGCGAGCGCGCGCCGGTCGGCCTCCCGCGCCGACTGATACGGCGCCACCTCCGCGGCTCGCCGGTCGTCGTCCCAGCCGAGTTCTTCGGCCAGTACCTCGGCCACGTACGGCGCGGCAGCCAGCCCTCGGTCGGGCGTCTCCATGAAGATTCGGGTGCGCCGCTCCAGCACGTCGTCGAGATGCACCGCACCTTCGTTCCGGGCGGCGTAGTGGAGCTCCGCCGTCAGATAGTTCGGCGCACCCTTCACCGGCCGAACCCACTCGGGCCGGTCGGCCATCAGGTCGAGAAGGTCCAGCGTGAGCGTGCCGTACCGGCCCAGGAGATGGTTGATCAGGGGCTCGGTCAACCCTGCCTCCGCCGCCAGCGCGCGCCGCTGGTTGAGCAACGCGGGGTAACCCGAGGCACCCAGGATCGGCAGTCTTTCGGTCTCCGAGGGGGGACAGTGCGTCCCCCACCAGCGGTAGCGGCGTAGACCCCGACCACGTCCGCGTCGCGCAGCGGCCGCCGCAGCCAACGGTTCGCCTGGTCGAGCAGATAGTCGATGTCGGCGCGATTGGCTGCGGGGTCGTCGCGAGCGTGCGCCCATCTCGTGTCCGTCGTCCCCAACAGCCAGAAACCGAACCAGCGCCGGATCATGAAGATGCTGTCGTCGGTCTTGGCGATCAATCCGGCTCGCGCCTCGAATGGCAATATGCCAGCTTCACTTTTCAGTCTGATCCGTGCTGGCCGATGCGTGCACCGGCCAGCGCACGAGCCCGCCTCCCTCTGGGCGTGCTGGGATGTGTGCGCGTGGGAGTGAGGCCCTCGTCCGTGGCGAGTTGAGGTTTTTGAACTTCATGCGCTCGTTGAGTCTCGGTTCATCGGTGGTCCGACGCGAGTCGGGCGAGGTTGTCGAGTGCGGTGATCGTGTCGGCTTCGGGCATTGTGGGTAGCAGGAATGTGTAGCGCTCGACGCCGGCTTTGTCGAATCGCTTGATCGCGTCGGTGTCTGTGGAGCCGTCGCCGAAGACGGTGAACGGTACGTTGGTGCGGCCTTGCTCGGCGAGCCATTCGCGGACGCGGCGGATTTCGTCGGCGGAGGTTTGCTGGGTTGGCAGCCAGGCGTCGCCGTGGCGGGCGAGCCGGCGCAGCGCGGCCGGGCTCCCGCCGCCGATGTAGATGGGCGGGTGTGGGGTCTGCACGGGTTTGGGCCAGGCGAAGATCGGGTCGAAGTTCACGTGTTTGCCGTGATACTCGGCCTGCTCCTGGGTCCAGATCACCTTGAGCGCCTCGATCTGCTCGTCGATCCGCGCACCGCGGGTCTTCGGGTCGATGCCGTGGTCCTCCGTCTCTTCGCGGTTCCAGCCCACGCCGACACCGAATACCACCCGGCCGCGTGACACGAGGTCCAGCGAGGCGACCTCTTTGGCCGTGTAGAACACGTCGCGCTGGACGAGTAGCGCGATGCCCGTGCCCAGCACGAGGTTCGACGTGTTTACCGCGGCTGCGGTGAGTGCCACGAACGGGTCCAGCGTGCGGTAGTAGTGGCGCGGGAGCTCGTCGTAGCGGGGGTGCGGGCTCTTCCGGTCCACCGGAATGTGCGAATGCTCAGCGAGGAACAACGAGTCGAATCCGCGCTCCTCCAGTGCCTCTCCCAGCACTGTGGGGCGGATGCCTTCGTCGGTTACAAACGTGGAGATCCCAAATTTCATATCTTCCTTCTACCAGATGGGCCACGGAAATGCTTCCCCGCGAGACACTTGCGGGTACTGCTGGTTGGCACAAAACGCGGCGCGCTCCCCTTGGGCGCTTGAGATCCTCGACCCACAGGTTTGAGCGACCAACCCATCCCCCTCAGTGCGGGCACGACTCATCGTCTGGAGCCGCCGTTTGCGGTTGATCCAGTTACGATTCCAGATATTCGGGCGCGGCTGGATATTGCCTCGTCGCGTCAGCGGCCGCCCTGTTCGGACGAGGAATTCGGCGGTCACGACCACCACTTGCGACGTAGCCGTCGTCAAGGCGTTCGGGAGCTGGACCGGTAAAGGCGTCGACAGTACCTGATCCTGAACGCGACTAGCGTCGAGAACGTGTCAGTGGGCCACCGAGGCTCACGAATTCGCCATGCTTTCGAAGGTCTTTTGCAGTCGCTACCCCATCCGTTCTGTGTCGAGGTTCGAGGGTACCTATGTCGACCCTGGAATGCTCACTTGTATCCATGCCGAGCAGCTTCCCGCCCGCTTGATAGATGCTGCAAAGCTGTGCCAGTTGGCACATTTTTATCATCAATGTGATCCGAAAGTCGGACTGCGGCTTGCTTAGTAAAGACCGCCTATATTTTTCGGAAGGATGGTCCGCGAAGGCCGACCGCCCGCATGCGCCCGCGGCGAACGGTCGGCTCGAGGAGCAGCGCGGTCGGTCGGGCGGAGCTTCCGGTCGCGCCGTCAGGTCTCAGCTGTGACTGGCCCTCGGGGTCTTCGCCGGTGGTGTCCGGGTCGAGTTTGGAGACTTGGTAGAGGGCGATGGCCCAGCCGTTTCCGGTCCGTTTCAGCAGG
>NZ_JBFBAE010000023.1:0-45859 GCF_040689465.1 Amycolatopsis sp. NPDC051373
ATCCACTCCGACCGCGACGCCGAGATCACCTGCACCACAACATGATCAACTATCTAGGCAACCAGACCCACACCGGGTTACGAGACATCCCTTAGCGTCGGAATCGTTTGTTCCGACTCCCGGATGGAATTCCCACTATGCGCGCCAGCCTTCGTGCCGGCCTGAAGACGGCACTCAAGAACCGCGACCGCGTCACCACCACCGCCCTGCGCTCGGCACTGGCGGCGATCGACAACGCCGAGGCCGTGCCCGTCGATCAGCTGTCCACGGCGACCGGGACGGAACACGTCGTGGGTGCGGCGCTGGGTGTCGGCGCCGCGGAGGCCGAGCGTCGTGATCTGACGGAAGCCGATGTGCGCGCGATCGTCGAGAACGAGGCGCTGGAGCGAACGACTGCCGCGGATGAGTACGAGAGGCTCGGCCGGACCGAGGCCGCGGAGCGGCTGCGCGCGGAAGCCGACGTGCTGAGGCAGCACCTGGAGCCGTCCTCCTGAGGTCGGATCCGGCGATGCCCTCGGGCCGGAAATCGGCGCTGACCTCGGTGTCGCCGTTTTTCGGCAACGATCTCGGCGAGGCACCAGCCGCTTGCCGATGAGGTCGGATTCCCCTTCGCCTTGCGGAGTTTCGCCAGATCCAAGGCCCGTCCTGCCTGTGGTGATACCGCGTGGACAGCACCGTCGGGAAGCCGGAGCGCCCGGTACCGTGGTGACGTGAGCGGCAATGAGCTGGGAGAGTTCCTGCGCGCGCAGCGGGCCCGGCGGGCGCCCGAGGACGCGGGCGTGGCCAGTCATCACCCGAGGAGGGTGAGCGGACTTCGGCGCGAGGAGGTCGCAGTGCTGGCGGGCGTCAGCGCAGACTACTACGCGCGCCTCGAACAGGGGCGCGAGCGCAACCCGTCCGGGCCGGTGCTGGACGCGATCGGGCGGGCGCTGCGGCTGAACGCCGATGGCCTCTGGCACGCCTACCGCCTCGCCGGACTCGTGCCGCGGGTGCCGGAGCACCGGCGCGACGACGTCTCCCCCGAGCTGCTGCGGCTCATGGACACCTTCCCCAACGCGGTCGCGTACGTCACCAATCGGCGCCTCGACCTGCTGGCGACCAACGCGCTTGCCGACGCGCTCTTGTCCCCCGTCGGCAAGCCGGCGAACATGGTGCGCACGCTGTTCCGCGACCCGGCGGCGCGCGAGCTGTTCGTGGAGTGGGACGACATCGCGGCCAGCGCCGTCGACGCGTTGCGGCTCGCGAGCGGCTACGACCGCGAGGAGGTCGGCGAGCTCGTAGACGAGCTGCTGGTCACGAGCGAGGAATTCGCCGTTCTGTGGCGAAACCACGGCGTGAAGGGGCTCGCCGGGACGCGCAAGACGTTCCACCACCCGGCCGTCGGGCGGATCGTGCTGGACTACCAGACCTTCGACGTGCGCGACGCGTCCGGCCAGTACCTGCTGGTGGGCATCGCGGAGCCGAACAGCGCGAGTGCCGACGCGCTGGCGTTGCTGGGGTCGTTGCACGCGGTGGCCGACCAGCCGCGCTGAGCCCGGCCAGGGTGTGCCACTCCTAGGCAACGGCGTCCTTCCGGAGGCGTTTCGCCGCGGGCAGCCTCGAGGTCACGACGGTCCCCACGACCGCGCAGACCTCACGAGGAGTACGCATGAACGGCAAAATCGCGCTGATCACGGGTGCGAGCAGCGGCATCGGGGAGGCCACCGCACTGCGCCTGGCCGCCGACGGACACCACGTCGTCCTGGGCGCGCGCCGCACCGACCGGCTCGCGGCGCTGACGGAGAAGATCCGCGCGAACGGCGGCGATGCCGACTTCCGGCCACTGGACGTGACCAGCATGGAGAGCGTGCGCGCGTTCGTGACGGCCGCGCACGAGACCCACGGCCGAGTGGACGTGCTCGTGAACAACGCCGGCGTGATGCCGCTGTCCACTCTGGACAAGCTTCGCGTCGATGACTGGAACCGCATGATCGACGTGAACCTGCGCGGCACGCTGCACGGGATCGCCGCCGTGTTGCCGCTGATGGGCGAAACCGGGGGGCACATCGTGAACGTCGCGTCGACGTCCGGCCTGCGAGTGGACCCGACGGCGGCCGTGTACTGCGCGACGAAGTTCGGGGTGCGGGCCCTTTCCGAAGGCCTGCGCCAGGAGAACACGAACATCCGCGTCACCATCGTCAGCCCGGGCTTCACGCACTCGGAGCTCGCCGACCAGGGCGGCGACCCCGAGACACAGGCGGCGGCGCGGGCGGCGAGCGAGCAGCTGGGCATCCCGGCTTCGGCCGTCGCGGACGCAATCGCTTACGCCGTGAGCCAGCCGGCGGCGGTGGACGTGAACGAGATCGTGGTGCGGCCGACGGCCCAGACCTGAGCCGTCGCGAGCCCGCTCAGGCGCGGCGGGACCCGTCGTGCCGACCCGGCGTGGCGAGACCCATCGTGTCCGTTTTCGACACGGCGGGTCCCTTCGCGACACCGGACTCCGCGCGGGCAGAATCCGGTGCCGCAGAACAGATCCGCGAGTCAGGCCAGCGAGGCGGCCAGCTCCTCCAGCAGGTCCATCTGCTCCTGCATGCCACCCTCCATACCGGACTCGATGATGGCGTCGCGGACTTCGCGGCTGCCCGTCTCCATGAGGATCGACAGGCTGGTGCGGTCGCCCGAGCCGGCGAAGGTCGTGGTGGTGACGGCGGCGTCCTCGTCGGACGCGCCAGGGGTTTCGTAGACCTCACTGCTGACGATGCGTTCGTTCGGGACGATCTCGCGGTACTCGCCGTGGAACGCGACCTCGAAGCCGCCGTTGGCGTCGAGGACGTAGCGCCACCGGCCGCCGACACGCAGGTCGATCTCGACGGAACGCATAGTGCCGCGGTGGCCCGCCCAGAAGCGTTTGACCAGCTCGGGCGTGGTCCACGCGCGGTAGACGAGGTGCCGCGGGGCGGCGAACTCGCGGGTGATCAGGATCTGGTCATCGGCCGGCAGGGTCACCTTCGCCGTGCCCGTTGTCGTCTCGGTCATGGTCGTTCTCCTCGCCCGTGGATCGGTCGTCGGTGCGTTCGAGTTCCTCCAGCACGGAATCCAGCAGCTCGAACCGCTCCTCCCAAGAGCGCTCGAACTGCCGCACCCAGTCGTGGATCGGCTTCAGGGCACGGCCGTTGAGCCGGTACAAGCGCTGACGTCCTTCGTCCCGGACGTCGACCGCGCCCACTTCGCGCAGCACACGCAGGTGTTTCGACACCTGCGGCTGCCCCATGCCGAGCAGCCGGACGAGGTCGTTGACGGGGTACTCGCCACCGGCGAGCACATCGAGGATCTCCCGTCGCCGCGGTTCGGCCACGGCGTTGAACACGTCGGTCGTCGTCGCTGCTCGTGCCACGCCCACTATCGTATTCCCATATGGGTATGTGTCAAGAGGACGCCGGCCGAGCGCGGACGTGGAACCGCTCCCCCTGTGGCCCGAAAAGGGCGAGAACCTCGCACGGCACGTCGCCGGGGTTGCCGAACCAATGCGGAACGTGCGTGTCGAACTCCACGACTTCACCCGGTTTGAGGATCACGTCGTGCTCGCCGAGGATGAGCCGCAACTGTCCGGAAAGGACATAGGCCCATTCGTACCCCTCGTGCACACGCGGATCGGGGTCCGTGTCGGGCCAGTGCGGCGGGAAGATCTGCTTGTACGCGCGCAACCCGCCGGGCCGGCGAGTGAGCGGGAAAAACGTGATGCCGTGGCGCACGAAGGAGTTCGCGTGCAGCCGCGGGTCACTGGTCGGCGCGGTGCCGACGAGCTCGTCGAGCGGCACCTGGTGGGCGCGGGCGAGAGCGAGCAGGAGCTCGAGCGTCGGCTTGCGCCGGCCGGATTCGAGGCGCGAGAGCGTGCTCACCGAGATGCCGGTGGTCTCCGACAGCTGGGCGAGCGTGGCGTTGTTCTGCTGGCGGAGCGCGCGCAGCCGCGGGCCCACCGATTCGAGGACGCCGTCGACGTCCGGGAGTTCACCGTCCATGTCTCCATTTGCTACTTCGGCAAACTCATTTGTCAAGCCGGCGAGATCTGCGGATAGTCCGAGGGGAGGGACGAACTACAGGAGGACCAGGTGAACGAGAACTACGACGTCGTGGTGGTCGGCGGCGGCGCCGCGGGCCTCAGCGGGGCGGTGGCGCTTGCGCGCTCACGGCGTTCCGTGCTGGTGGTGGACGCCGGCGAGCCGCGCAACGCGCCTGCCGGCCACGTGCACAACTACCTCGCCCGCGAGAGCACGCCGCCCGGCGAGCTGCTGGCGGCCGGGCGCGAAGAGGTCATCGGGTACGGGGGCGAGATCGTGGCCGGCGCGGTGACCTCGGCCGTCGCACTGGACGGCGGCGGGTTCGCCGTGACTCTCGCCGATGGGAGGACCACGCGGGCGCGTCGCCTCCTGGTGGCGACGGGGCTCGTCGACGAGCTGCCGGACGTCCCGGGCGTCGCCGAGCGATGGGGCCGCGACGTGCTGCACTGCCCGTACTGCCACGGCTGGGAGGTGCGTGACCAGGCGATCGGCGTGCTGGCGACGAACCCGATGGCCGTCCACCAGGCGCTGATGTGGCGGCAGCTGTCGGACGACATCGTCGTTTTCCGGCACACGGCCGCGTTCGACGAGGAGCAGCTCGCGCAGCTGACCGCGCGCGGGATCCGCGTCGTCGACGGCGAGGTGGCGGCGCTTCGCGTGGAGGACGACGCGCTCACCGGAGTCGTGCTGCGCTCGGGTGAGATGGTGGCCCGGGAGGCCGTGGTGGTCGCGCCACGGTTCACGGCGCGGGCCGACGTGCTCGTGTCGCTGGGGCTGGAGCCGGTGGAGCTCGAGGTCGACGGGCACGTGATCGGCAGCTCGGTGCCGGCCGACGCGAACGGCGCCACCTCGGTGCCCGGGGTGTGGGTGGCCGGGAACGTGACCGACATGAAGTCGCAGGTCGTCGTATCCGCGGCGGCCGGGCTGACGGCCGGCGCGGTCATCAACGGCGATCTTGTGGCCGAGGACGTACGACGCGCGCGGGAGCCTTTCGCGCACGAAATGGAACGACAGGTTGCCGCGCTGGTCGGCGGCTCGACGAAGCACGGGGTGTGACGATGCCCGAGCAGCACGAAGAAGTCCCGTTCGATCAGGACTCCTGGGACGAGCGGTACCGCTCGAAGCCCGCGATCTGGAGCGGGCGGCCCAACGCGCAGCTCGTGACGGAGGCCGCCGACCTGCGCCCGGGCAGCGCGCTCGACGCCGGGTCCGGCGAAGGCGGCGACGCGCTGTGGCTCGCACAGAACGGCTGGCGCGTGACGGCGGCGGACTTCGCGGCCACCGCCCTCGACCGGGGTGCGGCGCAGGCGGCCGAGCTGGGCCTGGGCGACCGGATCCGGTGGCTGACGACCGACCTCATGACGTGGGTGCCGGACGAGAAGTACGACCTCGTCACGTCGCACTTCCTGCACCTGCCGACCGCCCAGCGCGTGCCGATCTTCGCGCGGCTCGCGGACGCGGTGGCGCCGGGCGGGACGTTGCTCATCGTCGGCCACCACCCGACGGACGTGGAGGGCGCCGCGCACCGGCCGAACGTGCCGGACATGTTCTTCCTGGCGGAGGACGTGGCGGCGACGTTGGACGAGTCGTGGGAGTCCGTGGTGACCGATGCACGCGAGCGGGCGCACGTGATCGAAGGGCACGAAGTGTCCATTCGCGACGCTGTGTTGGTGGCGCGGAAGCGATGATTCTCTTGGCCGGGCGCCTGTTGCCGTTTGGCGGCGACGGGTGTCCGGCCGGGGTTTTCCCGGTGACTGAAGGTTGTCACCGTTCAGTGGCGATGGCTCGCGTCGTTCGCCGTTCAGTGGCGACGGCGTTCGCCGTTCAGTGGCGATCGGCTGGTGGACGAGCGAAAAACGGCGCCGCGAGGGGGAAGCCGGGTTAGCCTGGGCGGTATGGCGACGTGGGAAGACGTGGCGCGACTGGGGGCGCAGCTGCCGGGGACGGAGCTGGTCGTCAAGAGGGATACGCGGTCGTGGGACGTTAAGGGCAAGGCATACGCGTGGGAGCGGCCCTTGCGCAAAACCGATTTGGACGCGCTCGGGGACGCGGCACCGGAGGGCGACGTGCTGGCGGTTCGGGTGCCGGATATCGGGGCGAAGGAGGCGTTGCTGGCGGACGAGCCGGGCGTCTTCTTCACCACGCCGCACTTCGACGGCTACCCGGCCGTGCTCGTGCGGCTGGCCGAGATTGATCTGCCAACGCTTGAAGAGGCGCTCGTCGAGGGGTGGCTCTGCCGGGTGCCGAAGAAGATCGGGAAACAATACCTGGAGGAGTGCGGCACCGCCTGACATTTTCCAGCTTTTCTTAACGATTCGTCAGATCGCTGAGCGGGCGCGTGTTGGCACGCGAAAGCGGCTGGGTGGACGCACAGCTCCTTGGTGAAGGCGCCAGGCGGGCGCGAGTTGGCAAGCAAAGGCCGCCGGGCCGGTGCGAAGCCGGCACGCGAAAGCCGCCGGGCGGACGCAGAGCTCGTTGGTGAAGGCACCAATCGGGCGCGAGTTGGCGGGCGAAGGCTGTCGAGCCGAGTTGGTGGAGAGAGGTCGGACGGAGCTGCGGCGGGGTGCCTACTTAGAGATCCCGCGGGTAGGGGCGCCGTCGCGAGCGCCGCGATACCGCCGCCCGGACCGTCGGAATCCCTTAGTGATCGAGCGATGATCGGTCGTGGCGACGGACCCGCGAGGACGGTAGTGCCACACGCGCTCGGCCGAGAATTGACAGTTTGTTACTCGCTACCACCGCTTTCTCTGGTACTTCTGGCCGAAACGGTCGAAACCTGACAGGGGCACTCATGCCCCACGCCTCCGAATTCCGGACCGAGAGGTATTGCGTTAGAGCGCACTCCAACTCCTAGGTTCGGCCGCATGCGATACATCAAACTCGGAACGACCGGACTGGAAGTCTCCGCCATCACCCTCGGCTGCATGAGCTTCGGTGAGCCGGACCGGGGCGGCGAGCCCTGGTCGCTGGGCGCGGACGCCAGCCGGGACATCATCAAGCAGGCCCTCGAAGGCGGCGTCAACTTCCTCGACACGGCCAATGGGTACAGCGCCGGAAGCAGCGAGGAGATCGTCGGCCAGGCGGTCAGGGACTTCACCCGGCGGGAGGAGGTCGTTCTCTCCACCAAGGTCTGGATGCGGATGCGCCCCGGCCCGAACGGCGCCGGGCTGTCCCGCAAGGCGATCTTCGCCGAGCTCGACGCGTCCCTGAAGCGACTGGGGACCGAGTACATCGACCTGTACCAGATCCACCGCTGGGACTACGACACCCCGATCGAGGAAACCCTCGAGGCGCTGCACGACGCGGTCAAGTCCGGGAAGGTCCGCTACATCGGAGCCTCTTCCATGCACGCCTGGCAGTTCGCCAAGGCCCTGTTCCTGGCTGATCTGAACGGCTGGACCCGGTTCGTGTCGATGCAGGACCACTACAACCTCATCCACCGAGAGGCAGAGCGGGAGATGTTCCCGCTCTGCGCCGACCAGGGCATCGGCGTGATCCCGTGGAGTCCGCTGGCGCGGGGCAGGCTGACGCGGGCCCGGGACACCGCCACGGCGCGTGCCGAGACCGACGAGGGCGGCAAGATCCTCTACCGCGACGGGGACCAGGCAGTGGCCGAGCGCGTCCACGAGATCGCGGGCAAGCGGGGTCTGTCCCCGGCCCAGGTCGCCCTGGCCTGGGCCATGCGCAACCCGGCGGTGACCTCGCCCATCGTCGGGGTCACCAAGCCGGCTCAGCTGGCCGACGCGGTCGCCGCGGTGGACGTCGAACTCGACGAAGACGAGGCCGCTTACCTGGAGGAGCCCTACCAGCCGCACGAGGCCGCCTACCTGGAGGAGTCCTTCTACAAGCCGCACCCTGTGCCGGGCTCCCGGTAGTCCGGGCTACCGCCGGGCCTTCGGCGAGTCCTTGGCCTCGGCCTTCACAGCCCTGTGGTCGGCCCGGCGGTGCTTGCGGGCGGTCGCGCGCAACTGCATGATCCGCGCGTTGCCCGACAGCCCGGTGAGTAGGAGGCCCGCCACCGCGGCCAGCAGCAGGGCCACGCGCAGCGGAGCGTGCCCGTGGGCACCGAAGGAGCGCGTCCACCGGCTGAGTTTGGTCAATTGGTAAGAGATTTCGCGGGTAGGGGCGTCAGGCTGATGTGACGCGGGCACCGGGATCCGTTTTGACGTGGGACTTCGACATCTCTACATCTGAAAACGGAGCACCGGTGCCCGCCGTCGAAGCAGGGCGATCGAGCCCTTGCGGGTCCAGTTCGAGGCCCTGCTGCAATTCGCATCTCGAGACACGTCCGGGGGGCTGTCACAACCCACGGATCCCGGACCGGATCGTGTTCGACAAGCTCGTCGCGAAACTCGTCTTCGGTGGCTCGTACGAGAAGCACGCCGATCAATCGTGCTCGGCAACCACGACGAGAACCCGACGCGACGAGTGGATCGCGGCCGGTGTCTTCGCAGGGCTGGAGCAGATCGCCGGGAAATCACCGATTGACCGGGGAAACTCGGGATCAAGTGGTCGCGGATGACCGACGGACGCGGGATCCCGCTGAGCTGTGTCGTGACCGGCGCGAAGCGGCACGACTCCCCGTTTCTGCGCCCGACGCCAGAGAAGCTCGGGCATTTCGAGCTCGCGTTGCCTGAGCAGATCACGGTGCACCTTGACGCGGGCTACGACTCCACGGTCACCCGCAAACTGCTGACCGATCTCGGCTGTGAGTGGCGAATCCGGCCCAAGGGCGTCGTGATCCCGATCAACCACACTCGCCGCTGGGTCGGCGAGCGCACCGACTCCTGGTACAGCCGCAGCTTCAACTTCACCCTTTCCTGCACGGAACGTCGAGCGGTCGTCATCAACGCACTGCTCGCGTTGATGACCGCGATCATCGTGATCCGACCAGCCAACGCTGGCCCACAGCCAGCCCGCCGACCATGACGCCTTGTCCTCTACTGCGGAATCTCTTAGTCGCGGCGGAAGTGTGAAGAAGGTTGGCCCGAAGTGAAAACGCAGGTCAGCAGCATCGTTGCCGGTGATCGGGACGGGGTGGCATCCGAATGGCGTATGGCACGAGTCACATTATTGGTCTATACCATTTGACAAGGTTTCCCCGATCTTCAGGTCCCCGCTGTGGAGGTTTCACCATGAGGCTCGCCTCTCCCCGGAAGTTGATCGCTGCGTTGGGTGGATTGGCGGCTGTGGCCGCCGGGTTGGTTGCGCCGGGGGGTGTGGCGGCTGCGGCGGCTGGGTCGCCGGTGCCTGTGGCGCCGTATGTGGATATGGGGGCGTGGCCGACGCCGGTGTTGTCGACGATGGCGGCGAAGGGTGGTGTCAAAGGATTCACGCTCGGGTTCGTGACGGGCGCCGGGTGTAAGGCCAGCTGGTTCAACGCGTATGACCCGCGATCGGCGTGGCAGGCGAGTGAAATCGCGAAGATCCGGTCGGGTGGGGGTGATGTGAAGGTGTCCTTCGGGGGTGCGTCGGGGATTGAGCTGGCGCAGGCGTGCAGCAGCGTGTCGTCGCTCGCGGCGGAGTACGACGCGGTGGTGAAGGCGTACGGGCTGAAGTACATCGACCTCGACATCGAGGGTGCCGCCGTGGCGGATACGGCGTCGATTCAGCGGCGGTCGCAGGCCCTGAAGACCGTGCAGAGCAACAATCCCGGGCTGAAGATCTCGCTGACGCTGCCGGTGCTGCCCAACGGGCTCGACAGCAACGGCCTCGGTGTCGTCAACGCCGCCAAGGCCGCGGGTGTGAACCTGGACCTGGTCAACGTTATGGCCATGGACTACTACCAGGGCGCCGGCGACCAGGGTGCGAAGGCAATCTCAGCCGCCAAGGCGACGCAGGCGCAGCTCAAGTCCATCTTCGGCCTCTCGGACGCCGCCGCGTGGAAGAAGGTCGGGCTGACACCGATGCTGGGCGTGAACGACTCGCAGAACGAGATCTTCTACCAAAAGGACGCCACCGCGGTGGTGAACTTCGCGAAGAGCGTGCACCTCGGCATGCTGTCGTTCTGGGAGGCCGGCCGCGACGCGAACGCGTGCAACGGCGCGCTTTACCGCTGCACCAACGTTTCCCAGCAGCCGTACGAGTTCTCGAAGATCTTCTCCGGGTACAACGGCTGACCGGAGGCCCGACCCGGGTGTCCAATCAGGACGCCGGGCCGGGCAACGCCGTCAGGGCAGGTAGTACATCGGGTTCGGCAGCTTCACCGGGTGGTCGGCGTAGCCGCCCTCGAGGTCACTGAACTGGTCCCCCAGGTTGAGCACAATGTGGGCACCCGTCGCCTGGATGTGGGCGCGGGTGCCCGACTTGTACTGGATCGTGGTGCAGGTCCGACCACACGGCAGGTAGTCGGGCGCCGTGCCGGCCGGCTTGAAGAACGCGCCCGCCGGGGCCGGGTAGCCCTCGTTGGCCAGGTTCTTCAGCGACTGCGGACCCTGCGGGGTGCTGCGGCCGGTGAGGAAGTAGATCTTCACGCCGCGCTGCGCGGCCCAGTTCGCCAGCTCCAGCACGGGCCTGTTGGCCACGAACGTGCCGTTGTCGATCGCCTGCTGCTGCTTGACCGGGTCGAACCCGAAGTCGTTGTCGGCCTCCCACCCGTAGGTGACCTCGGACGTGTCGTCGACGTCGAGGACGATCGCCGGGTTCTTCACCTTGCCGAGCTTCTGCGTGAGGTAGCGCTTCGCGTCAGCGACGACACGCTTGGTGTCGGTGACGAACCGGCTCGAGTCGGAGTACTGGTGCTTGCCCGACGCGTCGAGGTAGTCGCCGTAGTAGGCCTTCACGTCGTTCTTGACCTGGCCGATGTTCGCCGGCTCCCGACCGTGGGCGGCGGTGACGGCGTCGGAGCCGGCCAGCGCGGTCGCACCACTCGCGACGGTGGCGCCGATCGCCGCGGCGGCGGCGAGCTTGAGCAAGGTGGGAAAACGGGACACGGCGAACCCCTCCAGAGTGAACTTCGGGTAAACTGCGCCCGAAATCTACGCCACCTCAGGCGCCAGGAGAACCCTCCGAAGGGATGCGTTCGGCGCGGCAGACGAAGGCCACCGGCGACTGGCCGATGCGCGTGAGCACCACAGAGGACTCGGCGCCGCCACGAGGTTTCAGACGGCGACGCAAGGCGTCCGGGTCGATGTCCAGACCGCGGACGAGGATCTCGAGACGGCCGACGTCGCGGCGTTTCAGCGTGGCCCGCAAGGCTTTTTCGCTGTACGGCCCGTGTTCCAGCACGCGGAAGGCGCGCACACCCGGCGGCGGTGTGTCACCGGTCAGGTACGCGATGCGTTCGTCCAGCTGCCACAAGCCGTGGCGAGCGGCATAGTGGCGGACAAGGCCGGCGCGGACGACGGCGCCGTCCGGGTCGATGATCCACTCCCCCGGCGGCAACCCAGGCAGGTCGTCGGGTTCGGTGTCGGTGACCGTCCACTGAGTACCGTCCGAACGCAACACCGTGGCCCGGCGGGAGACGCCCCCGTCGAGGCCGCGCCAGAGGCAGGCCTCACGCACCGCGCCGTCGAGCGAGACCACTTCAACTTCCGAAGCCCACGGCGCGATGGCGAAGTCCAGGCCCGGCGCGCATTTCACGGACAGCGGACGTCCCGCATACGCGGAGACGAGCTCGTCCAGCGGCGGCAGGAAGTCCGCCGGTTTCCACGTACGCCGTCCGGCCGAGTCGCGGCGGGCCGGATCGGCGACCACAACCGTGTCCCGGCTGACCGGGCGCAGCGCGTCGGCCTGCACCACGCCGGCCGAAACCGAAGCGGCGGAAGCGTTGTGCCGCGCCATTTCCAGCCGAACCCGGTCCACATCGGACCCCAGCGCCCGCGAGGCGACGCGCGCCAGCTCCACCAGGTCGGCGCCGACGGAGCACGTCACGTCGTGCACATCGCGGCCGGCCAAGCGGGATGCCCGGTGCCGCGCCACGGCCGTCGCGCTCGCCTGCTGCAGCGCGTCACCGGTGAACAGCCACGAGGCCGCTTGAGACAGCTTCAGGGCCGATTTCCGCCGCAGCACCACCGTTTCCAGCACCGCCGCGGCGAAGCGCTCCCCCACCGAGCGGCGCACGGCGGCGACGTCGGCGATGCGGGAAGCGTCCGTCAGTGGCAGTGCCGCACAGTCGGCGAGCGCCGCCCGTCCCGCGGCGGAGCGCAGGAAGGCGACGTCGTCGAGCGAGAACCCGTAAGCCAACTCAGGAAGGCCGCTTGGTCCCGGTGATCATCACGTTGTAGAACAGCTCGCGCGGCAGCACCTTCGAGAGCACCTTCTTGTCCAAAGCGGACAGCCGCAGCCACAGGTGGTAGGCGAACAGGCGCCACCGCACCGTGAGCTTCTCCTGAGGCACCGCGGCCTCGAACGTCCGGATCGGCCACCCGGCCAGCGCGGCCGAGAACTCGTCCGTCACCGCGCGCACGTCCTGGGCACCAGCGCCGCGCGCCATCCCCTCGAGCTCCGACGGGTCGAAGGTGTGGATGTCCACCACGGCTTCCAGGGCCGCCGCGCGCGAGGATTCGTCCAGTTCGGACTGCGGGCGCCGCCAGCCGTTCAACGCGGGCAGCTTCGTGACGCGCGTGGTGAGGTACCAGGTGATCTGGCCCAGCTTGCGCGCGTAGAAGTCGCCGACCTTGGTCGGCTCGCCCGCGAAGACGAAGCGCCCGCCGGGCTTCAGCACGCGCAGCACCTCGCCGAACGCCTGGCGCACGTCCGGGATGTGGTGCAGCACGGCGTGGCCCACCACGAGGTCGAAAGTGTTGTCCTCGTACGGGATCCGCTCCGCGTCGGCCACACGGCCGTCGACGTCGAGGCCCAGCTTCTCCGCATTGCGCAGGGCCACCTGAACCATGCCGGGCGAGAGGTCCGTGACGGAGCCCTTCTTCGCGACGCCGCCCTGCATGAGGTTCAGCAGGAAGAACCCGGTGCCGCTGCCCAGCTCCATCGCGTGGGTGTAGGGCTGGCCGTCCTCGCCCGCGACGGCGTTGAACACGTCGGTGGCGTAGGAGATGCAGCGCTCGTCGTACGAGATCGACCACTTCTCGTCGTACGTCCCGGCTTCCCAGTCGTGGTAGAGCACGTTGGCGAGCTTCGGGTCGTCGTAGGCCGCCTTGACCTCGTCGGCCGTGGCGTGCGGGTTCGGGGCCGGGTCGGCCACGGCCGTCACTTCCCCTCGAAAGTGGCCTTGCCGGGGCCGTTCTCGACGAAGGACTTCATCCCGTTCTTCTGGTCCTCGGTGGCCCACAGCGCCGTGAACAGCTGCGTCTCGATCTTCAGGCCGGTGGCCAGGTCGACGTCGAGTCCCGAGTCGATGGCGGCCTTCGCGGCCTTGAGCGCCACGGCGGGACCGTTCACGAACTGCGCGGCCCACTTGTGCGCGGCGGCGTACACGTCGTCCGGCGCGACAACCTCGTCGACGATGCCGAGCTTCAGCGCTTCGTCGGCCTTCACGAACCGGCCGGTGTAGATGAGGTCCTTGGCCTTGCTCGGGCCGATCAGGCGCGAAAGCCGCTGCGTGCCGCCGGCGCCCGGGATGATGCCGAGCTGGATCTCCGGCTGGCCGACCTTCACGTTGTCGCCCGCCACGCGCCAGTCGGCGGTGAGCGCCAGCTCCAGGCCGCCGCCGAGGGCGTAACCGGTGATCGCGGCGACGACCGGCTTCGGGATGGCCGCGACGAGCGAGCAGGACGCGGTGAGCTCGGCCCCGAACTTCGAAATCTCCGGGTAGGTGCGGTCGCCCATCTCCTTGATGTCCGCGCCGCCGGCGAAGGTCTTCTCGCCGCCGTACAGGATCACCGCACGCACGTCTGCGCGGTTCGAAGCCTCGCGGGCGGCCTCAGCCAGCTCGGTCTGCAGCTGGTTGTTGATCGCGTTGACCGGCGGCCGGTTCAGCCGGATCGTGCCGACCCCGTCCTCGACCTCGAGGTTTACGAACTCTCCCACGCGACTTCCTCCTCGTTGACGGATGCCGGCAGGCTACCGGCCGGTACGCCCGAACTTACCGGCGCCGGGCGAAGAACCGCTCGCCCGAACGCTGCAGCACCAGGTCCTGGTCGAACGTCTTCGACAGGTTCTCGCTCGTGATCACGTCGTCCATCAGACCCCCGACCACGGCGTGCCCGTCGCGCAGCAGCAACGCGTGGGTGAAGCCCGGCGGGATCTCCTCGACGTGGTGCGTGACGAGGACCATGGCCGGTGCGTCCGGGTCCATCGCGAGGTCGGACAGCCGCGCCACGAGGTCCTCGCGCCCGCCCAGGTCGAGACCGGCGGCCGGCTCGTCGAGCAGCAGCAGCTCCGGGTCGGTCATCAGCGAACGCGCGATCAGCACGCGCTTGCGCTCGCCTTCGGACAGCGTGCCGAAGGTGCGCTTCGCCATGTGCGCGATGCCGAGCGTGCCCAGCAGCTCGGCGGCACGGTTGAGGTCGAGGCTGTCGTAGGCCTCGCGCCAGCGGCCCATCACGGCGTAGCCGGCGCTCACCACCACGTCTTCCACGCGCTCGTCTCCGGGGATGCGCTGGGCGATGGCGGCGGAGGTGAACCCGATGCGGGGGCGCAGGTCGAAGATGTTCACGCGGCCGATGCGGTCGCCGAGCAGGTCGACGGTGCCGGCCGTGGGGTGCAGCTCCGCGGCGGCCAGCCGCAGCAAGGTCGTCTTGCCCGCGCCGTTGGGTCCGAGCACGACCCACCGTTCGTCGAGTTCGACGCTCCAGTCGAGGTCCGCGAGAAGGTCGTTTCCGCTGCGGCGGACGCCGACACCGGACATCCGCACCACGAGGTCGTCAAGGTCGCTGGGCAGGATCGGCTCGCTCACGAGCCCATTGTGGCCGTCCACGCACGCGCGTTCGCACCCGCCCGGGGTTGACAACGCACCCGCGCGCGTGTGCCCCCGCGACGGCGTCCAGCGGATGGGACGAAGCAGCGTACAAAGTGCGAGCTGTGGCACGATCGGTGACGTGTCCAGGTCCGCGTCCGCCGCCGTCCCCGCAGCCCGGGGCTCGTTCTGGCGCCGGCGCACGATCGACCTGCTCCTCGTGGCCTCGTGCGGGTGTACGCGAGCGCGGCACGCCTGCTGAACGCGGGTTTCGTGCCGCGCTGTGCCGTCTTGCCAGCCGTCACCCCTGCTTGAGGAGCACCCCCGTTGACCACGTCGATCACCCGTCCCGACTTCGAGATCCACCCCCGTCTGACCGATCCCCTGCTGGCGCGGCTGCTGCAGCCCGAGCGCCTGCTGTGGACGCCACGTGAGCTGGCCGACCTCACCAAGACCGTGACCACCGAGCTCACCTCCAGCCTGCGCGACGTGCTGCGCTTCGACGAGGAAGGCCGCTGGTGGGCGCGGCTCGCGCTGACCGACGGGCTGGAGCTGTGGCTGCTGTCGTGGCTGCCCGGCCAGCAGACGAAACCCCACGACCACGGCGGCGCGGCCGGCTCGTTCACCGTGCTGCAGGGCGAACTGGGTGAGGAATACCGCTATCCCGGCGGTCCGATCCGGCGCCGCACGCACAAGGCGGGCGAGAGCATCGGCTTCGGCGCCGGGCGCGCGCACCAGGTCACCGGCCTCGGCGACGAGCCGGCCGCCAGCGTCCACGCGTACTCGCCGCCGCTGGTGCCCACGCGCGAATACACGACGCTGGCCGACGTCCCCGGCGAAATCCCGCCGCTGCCGGTCATACTCGGCCGATGAGCTCGATCGACGACTTCCTCGCCGGCGCCCGGTCCTCCCTGGACCGGGTTCCGCCGGCGCGCGCGGCCGCGCTGCAGGCCGAAGGCGCGCTGATCGTGGACATCCGGCCGCACGCCAACCGCGCCGCCGAGGGTGAGATCCCCGGCGCCGTGATCGTCGAGCGGATCCACCTGGAGTGGCGGCTCGCCCCGGACAGCGATTGGCGGCTGCCGGATGTGACTCCTGACACGACGGCGATCGTGGTGTGCAACGAGGGATACTCGTCGAGCCTGGCCGCGGCGGATCTGCAGCGGTTGGGGTTGAAGAACGCCACGGATCTCGAGGGCGGGTTCCGGGCGTGGGCGGCTGAGGGGTTGCCTGTGGTGGAGGGTGGGTCGCCCGCGGTGCCGTGACGGCGGTTCGGGGTGCGGTTCGCGGGATCACGTGCCGGATTCGCCGGTGGGGATCCAGAAGTGCAGCGCCGGACCATGTTCAGTGTCCCGGCGCTCTTCGAAGACTCCGCCGAGGCGCTCGATCGTTCGCGCCGAAGCGACGTTGCCGGCCTCGCAGACGAGCAGGACGCGGTCGATTCCGAGCCCGCGTGCCTCGTCGACCATCCGGCCCAGCGCCCACGCGGCCAACCCGCGACGCCTTGCCGACGGCCGGATGCCGAAGCCGATGTGGCCAGCTTGACGCACGAAGTCGTCGAACCCGTGCCGCAGCGCGATTCCGCCGAGCACGCGGTCGTCCTCGACGAGCCACCGGTACGTCACCCGATCCGACTCGGCGGCCAGCCGCGCCACCCAGGCAGCGAACCCGGTCGGCGAGCCGACCTCGTCGGCCGGCACCAGCCCGAAACCGTCTTCGTGGCTGCCAAGGCCCCACTCGGCGTGCGCGTCGAGCCAGGCGCGGTGCAGCCGGGTCGTGGGGCCGATCAGCGCCGGCACTACGCGAGCACCACCCGGGCCAGTTCCGCCGGGCTCGCCAGCAGGGGGTGCTTCGGCAGCACCCGCACCGTGTAGCCCACCGAGCCGGCGCGGGGCAGGCGCAGTGAGGCGGAGAACGCGCCGATGCCGTCGCCGTGCATGGGGACCGTGACGGTGTCGGTGAGTTCGTCGCCGTCGCCGACCTGGCCGACGACGGCCTGGATGTCCACTTCGGACGGGTCCAGTCCGGCGAGGTCGATGCGGGCGCGGACGGTGACCTCGGTGCCGACGACCAAGCGCGAAGCGTGGTCGTAGAGCAGTTCCGAGTCGAAGATCCGCACGCGAGGCCACGCGACTTCGAGCTTGGTGCGGTAGTCGGCCAGCGACAACGCGCCCGCGTAACCGTCGTCGACCGCGGCGGCGACCATGCGCGACGCGGGCAGGTAGCCGGAGTCCACGTACTCGCGGACCATGCGCGACGCCTGCACGCGCGGGCCGAGCGTCTCCAAGGTGTGCCAGACCATGGACAGCCAGCCGGAGGGGACGCCCGAAGCGTCGGTGTCGTAGTAGAGCGGCGCGATCTGCTGGCCGAGCAGGTCGTAGAGCGCGGCGGCCTCGAGGTCGTCGCGGCGCAAGGGATCCGTGACGCCGTCGGCGGTGGGGATGGCCCAGCCGTTGGAGCCGTCGTAGCACTCGTCCCACCAGCCGTCGCGGATGGAGAGGTTGAGGCCACCGTTGAGGGCCGACTTCATGCCCGAGGTGCCGCACGCCTCCAGCGGCCGCACGGGGTTGTTGAGCCACACGTCACAGCCGCGGTAGAGGTAGCGCGCCATGGACATGTCGTAGTCGGGCAGGAAGACGATGCGGTGGCGCACGGCGGGGTCGTCGACGAATCGCACGATCTGCTGGATGAGCTGCTTGCCGTTCTCGTCGGCGGGGTGCGACTTGCCGCCGATCACGATCTGGATCGGCCGCTTCTCGTCGAGCAGAAGCGCACGCAGGCGGTCGGGGTTGCGCAGCATCAGCGTGAGGCGCTTGTACGTGGGCACGCGGCGGGCGAAGCCGACGGTCAGCACGTCCGGGTCGAACACGCGCTCCGTCCAGCCCAGCTCCAGTGCCGAAGCGCCGCGCTGCATCCACGCCGCCCGCACGCGCCGGCGCACCTCCCCCACGAGCTTTCCCCGCAGCTCGCGGCGCAGCTCCCACAGCTGCTGGTCCGTGACTCCGTCGCGCAGCGAGCTGTCCGGCGTGCGGCCCTCGTGGCCGAACTCGTCGTGATTGCCGCCCAGCAGCGCGCTCAGCTCGCGCGCGACCCACGTGGGGCCGTGCACGCCGTTGGTGATGGACGAGACCGGCACCTCGTCGTCGTCGAACCCGGGCCACAGGCGGGAGAACATGCGCCGGGTGACGCGGCCGTGCAGCTCCGAGACGCCGTTGGCGCGCTGGGCGAGCCGCAGCCCCATGTGGGCCATGTTGAACAGGCCCGGGTTGTCCTCCGCGCCCAGCTGCAGCACGCGGCGCACGTCGATGTCGGGCACGAGCCGGCCGTCGGAGAAGTAGCGCTGCACGAGGTCCACGGGGAAGCGGTCGATGCCGGCGCTCACCGGCGTGTGGGTGGTGAAGACCGTGCCCGCGCGCACGGCCGGCAGCGCCTCGTCGAAGCCGAGCCGGTCGGCCTGGATGATCTCGCAGGCGCGCTCGAGACCGAGGAACCCGGCGTGGCCCTCGTTGGTGTGGAAGACGTTCGGCTGCGGGTGGCCGGTGAGCTCGCAGAACTTCCGCACGGCCCGGAAGCCGCCGATGCCGGCGAGGATCTCCTGGCGGATGCGGTGGTCGGCGTCGCCGCCGTACAGCCGGTCGGTGACGGGGCGCAGGTCCTCGTCGTTGGCCTCGATGTCGGTGTCGAGCAGCAGCAACGGGATGCGTCCCACGCGGGCGCGCCAGATCTGCGCGTGCAGCGTGCGCCCGCCCGGCATGGCGACCTCGACGAGCACCGCGTGCGCGCCGTCGGTCACCAGCTCCAGAGGGAACGCGTTGGGATCGATCACCGGGTAGTGCTCGACCTGCCAGCCGTCGAGCGACAGGCTCTGGCGGAAGTAGCCCGACCGGTAGAGCAGCCCGACGCCGACCATCGGCACGCCGAGATCCGAAGCCGCCTTCAGGTGGTCGCCCGCGAGCACGCCGAGGCCGCCCGAGTAGTTGGGCAGGGCCTCGGTGACGCCGAACTCCATCGAGAAGTACGCGACGGCCGCGGGCAGGCCTTCATCGGTGCGCCGCTGGTACCAGCGCGGCTCGGTGAGGTACTGCTCCAGCCCTGCCGCGGCTTCGTGGGTGCGGCGCAGGAAGTCCTCGTCCACGGACAGCTCCCGCAGGCGCTCCGGCGGCAGCGCGGTGAGCATCCGCAACGGGTCGCGGATGGCGTTGAAGAGCTCGGCGTCCATCGACGCGAACAGGTCGCGGGTCGGTGGGTGCCACGTCCAGCGCAGGTTCGTCGCGAGCGCACCAAGGCCCGCGAGCGATTCCGGCAGGCTGGCTCGGACGGTGAACCGGCGGACAGCACGCATGGTCAGCGACCATATCGGGCCGCCCGTTCCGGCGCTCGCGACCCGTTCGAGAATAACGCTCACATCGGGCACACCCGCTGGGTAGGGTCCCGGGCGTGATGAGGCGAGGGGGAGCGCTGCTGGCGCTCGCGATGGTGGCGGCGCTGGGCGCGGCGGCCTGCGGAACTGGTTCGGCCGGACCGGTGACGCCCGGGGCCGGCAACGTCGCGGGCCTGCCCGTGACCCACTTCGACAGCGGCCTGAAGAGCGGCGCGCCGAAGCCGAACCTGACCGTGAAGAACGCCGAGGGCGGCCAGGACGACCAGCTGGCCACGGCCGCGATCGCCGACGTCGAGGCCTACTGGGGCGAGGCACTCCCGACCGACTTCGGGCAGGACTTCAAGCCCGTGACGTCGCTGCTGTCCTACGACTCGCGCACCGACACCGAGCAGACGGCGTGCGGCAGTGTGAAGAAGCTTGTGAACGCGTTCTACTGCTCCGCAGACGACTCGGTGGCGTGGGATCGCGGCGTGCTGCTGCCGATGCTGCGCCAGCGCTTCGGGCCGATGTCGGTGGTCACCGTGCTGGCGCACGAGTTCGGCCACGCGATCCAGTACCGGCTCGGGCCGAAGGCCGGCATCACGAAGAGCACGCCGAGCGTCGTGAAGGAGCAGCAGGCCGACTGCTTCGCGGGCAGCTACTTCCGCTGGGTGGCCGAGGGGAAGAGCAAGTACTACCAGGTGTCCACGGCCGAGGGTCTCGACCGGATCATGGCCGCGATGTTCTTCATCCGAGACCAGGCCGGCACCAGCGCCACCGACCGGCAGGCCCACGGCACGGCGTTCGACCGGACGTTCGCGTTCCAGTCCGGGTTCGAGAAGGGCCCGAAGGAGTGCGCGGGCATGAACGCGCAGAACGTGCAGGCGCGGCTCACGGAGCGGCCGTTCGACAGCTTGGACACCGGCAAGGGCGACGCGAAGATCTCCGAGCAGACGCTGACGCTGCTGAAGGCGAGCCTGGACTCGGCGTTCGGCGGCGCGGGGGTGAAGGCGCCGACGATCGTGCCGGGCAGCGGCAGCTGCTCCGGTGGGCCGTCGACCCCGCCCGCGTCTTACTGCCCGGCCGACAACACGGTGAACATCGACGTTTCGCGGCTGACCCAGCTGGCCCAGCCCGTGGACGCTGACTCCGACGCGTCGGGGCGGCAGAGCACGGGGCTGGGCGACTTCGCGGCGTTCGCGGAGGTGGCGTCGCGGTACGCGATGGGGATCCAGAAGGGCGTGGGAGCGTCGCTGGACAACCCGAACGCGGGGCTGCGGACGTCGTGTCTGGTGGGCGCCTGGGCGGCGTTCACGAACCGGCCCGGCTCGCTGCGGCTCTCGGCCGGCGACCTCGACGAGGCGATCGCCGACCTGCTGCGCCCCGACGGCCTGGTGTCGGCGGACGTGAACGGCAAGCGGCCGGACAGCGGTTTCGACCGGGTCGAGTCGCTGCGACGGGGCTACCTCGAGGGTTCCGCCGTCTGCTCGAAGCAGTACGGCTGAGCATCTGGAGGCGGGTTTTCCACGCAGGCTGGAAAATCATCGTGAACGGAGTTTCCAGGCATGCTGGAAACGCGACGGCCGAGGCTCAGCCGATCGCGGGCGCGGGCCAGGTGACCCCGTTGTCGTCGGCCGGCAGGTGCTCGAGCAACCCGGCCGCGGAGGCCTCCGGGAAGATCAGGACGCCGCTCTCGTACGTGAGCTCCGCGGCGAGGTTGCGGGTGTGAACTTCGACGGCGGCCTTGGCCGTGATGTAGGCGTTGCCCCCGAGCAGGCCTGCGGCAAGCTCGGAGGTGGCCGCGAGCTCGGCCTGCGACCGGGCCACGAGGACGACCTCGGCGCCGCGCCCGGAGAGGCCGGCGCGACCGCGCGACCAAGGCCCCGGCGGGCGCCCGTCACCAGGGCTGTTTGGCCCCGCAGGCTGGAGATACGCCTGTCCCCGAGGCCGGCGCTTCATGATCACGACGAAGGCCCCCGGATCCCTTCACAGTGCCAGGGGACCGAGGGCCTTCGTGGTGGAACGGCTCAGAACAGGGCGCTCGCCAGGTTGCGGCGGGCCTTCATCACGCGCTCGTCGGCCGGGTCGAAGAGGTCGAACAGCGCGACCAGGTGTTCGCGGACGCGGTTGCGGTCGTCGCCGGCGGTGCGGCGGACGGTGTCGATCAGGCGCGTGAACGCGGCGTCCACGTCCTGCTCCGCGATCTCCAGGTCGGCGGCCGCGAGCTGGGCGTCGAGGTTCGTCGGGTCGGCGTCGGCCTTGGTGCGGGCGTCCGGGTCGGCCGCTTCGGCGCGGGCGGTGAACTTGACCTGGGCCAGGGCATTCTTCGCGAGCTCGTTGGCGGGCTCGGCGTCGAGGATGCGCTCGTAGGCGGCCTGCGCGGCGGCGAAGTCGCCCTGTTCGAAGGCTTCCTCGGCCTCGGTGAAGCGCGGGTCCTCGGGCTCCTCGATCGGGCCGCGGGCCTCCTCGGCGGCGCGGGTGCCGGGGAGCTTGTCGCGCAGGGCGTCGAGCAGCGCGCCCAGCCACTTGCGGATCTCGGGCTCCGGCAGGGCGCCGGAGAACGCGTCCACGGGCTGGCCGCCGCCGATCGCGACGACGGTCGGGATCGACTGGGCGCCGAACAGCTGCGCGATGCGCGGGTTGGCGTCCACGTCGACGCGGGCGAGCACCCACGCACCGGCCGCTTCGGTGGCGAGGCGCTCCAGCACCGGGCTGAGCTGCTTGCACGGGCCGCACCAGTCGGCCCACAGGTCCACGAGCACGAGCTGGTTGAGTGAGCGCTCGACGACGTCGGTCTGGAACGTGGCTTCCGTCACATCCATGATGACGTCCGACGGCGGCGCGCCGCCCCCGGCCGGCGCCGCACCCGCAGGCGGCGCGGGGGGCTGGCTCCGGGACGCTTCGGCCCGGGCCTTGAGCGCGGACAGGTCGACCGCGCCGGACAGTGCGGCGGACATGGCCGCTGAGTTCGCTGCAGATCCGCGTGGGTGTGTCACGCCCTCCATCCTGGCACGGGGCGGCGGGACATTTCACCGCCGGTGCCCGGGTGTCGCACTCGCGCCACGATTGGCAGGAGCGCCCGGCTCGTGCATGCTCACGGCGGAAAGATCAGGGAGGCTGTGATGCTGAGCCGGCGCAACGCCACCGTGGCGGTGGCCGTCGGGGTGGGCGTGGCGTGGGTCGTGGCGATCACGGTGATCATCGCGAACCAGCCGGACCCGGGCGCGCCCTCGCCCGTCGCCCTGCGTGATTCGCTGCGCAGCGCCCTGGTCGCCCGGGACTCCGGCGAGCTCGAAGACCTGCTCGACTACCCGGGCTCCGGCGCCTCCGACTTCGCCGACGAGTACGTGGCCGTGCTCGGCGAAGAGGACGTTCGCGACATCGCCGTGCAGCTCGTTCCCGACGAGCACTCCCCCACGCGCGCGGTGGTCAGCGGGGTGACGCACGGGTCGCGATTCACCTACTCCCTGGCGGTTACAAGGGAGGAAGGCCGGTGGACCGTGGCGTTCACCCCGCCGCTGCCGTAGGCGCTCAGTCCTCGCGCAGGTGTGCTTCCACTCGGTCGACCTTCGCGGTGAGCTGGCCCGTGTCGTAGCCCGGGCGGATGTCGGCCTTGAGGACGAGGCCGACACGCGGCGAGCCCTCCCCCGCGGCCAGCACGGCCTGCTTCACGACGGCCATCACCTCGTCCCACTCGCCCTCGATTTCCGTGAACATCGAGCTGGTGGAGTTGGGCAGCCCGCTGTCGCGGACGACCTTCACGGCGCGCGAGACGGCTTCGCTCACACCGGCGTCCGGGTCGCCGCCGGAGGGGCTCACACTGAACGCGACGATCATCTCGGATCCTTTCGTCAGAGGAAAACAATGGCGGCTGAGCAGGGCGATCGCCGCCTTCCGGGTACCCGCTGGTAACTTCGCGTGTCATGAACCGACCGTTGCCGTTCGACCCGATCGCCCGTGCGGCCGAGCTCTGGGAGGACCGGATCGGTCCCGCCGGAACCATGGCCGCTGTCACCGGGTTGATGCGCGTGCAACAGATCATCCAGTCGGCGGTCGACGGCTCGCTCAAGCCGCACGGCCTCACCTTCGCCCGCTACGAGGCGCTCGTGCTGCTCACCTTCGCCCGCAACTCGCGGCTGCCGATGCGGGTGATGGGTGAACGGCTGCAGTTGCACCCCACCAGTGTCACCAACATAGTCGACCGCCTCGAGCGCGACGGGCTCGTGAAGCGCGTGCCGCACCCCACCGACCGCCGCACGACGCTGGTCGAGATCACCGACGACGGCCGCGCGCGCCGCGAAGCCGCGACGGCCGCGGTGACGGGCATCGACTTCGGGCTCACGGGGCTCACCGAGCGGCAGGTCGAACAGCTCACCGACCTGCTCACCAAGGTCCGCCGCTCCTCGGGCGACTTCACCGAATAGCGCCGAAACCGCACACGCCCCGGCGAACACGCCGGGGCAAACGCGAACGGGCCCGCACGACACGAGGTCGTACGGGCCCGTCGAAAGCGGGGAAATCAGGCGTTCACGGTCTCCCGCACGCGGGATTCGAACAGGCCGACACCGCCGTGGGTGAGGCGCTGCGGGCCGTCGAGGCGGCCATTGCGCAGGGCCCACTTCTCGAAGATCCAGGTGAACAGCGGCGGGATGCTGGACAGCAGCGCGAGCACCAGGGTCTTCGGGCGCCAGCCGAGCGGCTTGGCGACGGACAGGGAGACCACGACGTAGAGCACGAAGATCACGCCGTGGACCATGCCGATGACGGGCACGCCGCCCTCACCGGAGGAGTGCACGACGTACTTGAGAAACATGCCGATCAGCAAACCGGCCCAGGACAGGGCTTCGGCGACTGCGGCCACGCGGAACACGATAGCGGCCTTGCTGGACACGACTTCCTCCTGTGCGTCACACGGGTGCGTGCTGCCTGCACACACAAAAACGCGTCCGGTGCACTGTCCAAGGGGGACTACCCACTTGACGTCAACAGCACTGTCGGACGCGTATGACACCAGTGTGAGGCGTGACGGCCCTCACCGGAACACCGGGGCCCGTGACTATCCTCACGACCCCGGCCGCCACATGGTCTGGACCACTTGGGAAACGGTGGGGATATGCCCGGAAAACCGTGAAGGCCCCTTCCCGGTCTCGCATTCCGGGAAAGAGCCTTCACGGATAGTTCTCAATCGGACACTAACCGGCACAAGGTGACGGCGGTGCCGACGAAGGTGATGTTGCCCACGTGGCCTGCGTGGCGTCGGCGGTCAGGGTGAAGTCCAGTGTGGTCCCGCGCCGCAACTGCTCGACGCTCACGTAGGACTTGTCCGAAGGCCGCGCCTGCCGCCCGTCGCCCACCTCCAGGCCGCGGACGTACTGGAGCTTCGCCCCGTCGGCACCCGGCGCCTCGATGGTGACCGAACGCCCGTTCTGCAGGTGCAGCACGGACTTGGCGAACTGCGGCGCGTTCAGCACGAAGTTACCGGTACCGGGCACGGCCGGGTAGAGGCCGAGCGCGCTGAAGACGTACCACGCCGACATGGTGCCGAGGTCGTCGTTGCCCGTGACGCCATTGGGGGCGTTCGTGAACAGCGTGTGGGCCGCGCGCACCACCGCGGAGGTCTTCCACGGCTGGCCGGTGAGCGTGTACATCCACGGCGAGTGCAGGTCGGGTTCGTTGTTGGGGTTGTAGCGGAACTGGTTGTAGTAGGAGTACGGCCCCACGACCCATTCCTCCCGGACGGTCTTCGCCGGGTCCTTCACGAGGTCGTCGTAGGCGAAGAAGTCGTCGAGGCGGGCGTGGGTGTTGTCGGCGCCGCCCATCGCCTTCATCAGCCCGGGCACGTCCTGCTGCACGAGCCACTGGTACTGCCACGCGGTGCCCTCGTGGAAGCCGTCCTGGCTCTGCGGGCTGTACGGCTGGCCCGCCGGCGTGAACCAGTCACCGCCGGCGACCTTCGGGCGGAAGAAGCCCGTGAAGCCGCGGTCGGTCACGGTCGGGTCCCACAGCGTCTGGTAGGTGCGACCCTTCGCGGCCAGCGCCGCCGCGTCCTGCTTCTTGCCCAGCGCCGCGGCCATGGTCGAGAGCGAGCAGTCGCCGAGGGCGTATTCGAGCGTGGCCGAAGCGCCGTGGTTCGGGTCGGTGTCCTGGCCCTTCTTCGGGAAGTTCGGGTCGTACTGCACGAACCCGTCAGCCTGGTAGCTCGCGTTGCCCGAGCGGCCCTGGAACGGCGAGGACGCCGGCGGGATCTGCTGCGAATTCTGCAGCAGCGCCTCATACGCCTCGACTTCGTCGCCCTTCAGCGCGCCGTAGCGCCACAGGTCGACCAGGAACGGTGTGACCGGGTCGCCGGTCATGGTGTTGGTCTCCTGGCTCGCGTACGCCCACCGCGGCAGCCAGCCGCCCTGCTCGTGGATCGCGAGGATGCTCTTCGCGATGTCGCGCGCCCGGTCGGGCTTCAGCAGCGCAAGCAGCTGGTTCTGGCTGCGGTAGGTGTCCCACAGCGAGAAGAAGTCGTAGTACGTCCAGCCGATCGCGCGGTGGATCTTCTTGTCGAAGCCGTAGTAGCGGCCGTCGGCGTCGTTCGCGGTGAGCGGCTGCAGGAAGGCGTGGTAGAGCGAGGTGTAGAACACCGTGCGCTCGTCGGGTGTGCCGCCGGTGATGTCCACGCTGGACAGCTCCTGGCGCCACGTGCGCTGGGCGTCGGCCTTCACGGCATCGAACGGGCGCACCCGCGAGGCGGCGAGGTTCACGTCGGCACCGTGGGCGTCCACCTGGGAGATCGACGTGGTGGCGGTGATCTGGTCGCCCTTCGGGAAGGTCAGCCACGCGCCGCGCAGGCCCGCGCCGCCCGCCGAGGACTTGCTCGACGGCGTGCCGCCGGTCGGCGACCAGGTGCCGTAACTGGAGAACGGCTTGTCGAACTTCGTGGTGAAGTACGTCGTGTAGGCCTTGCCGCCGCAGAAGGCCTGCGACTCGACGGTGCCGGAGATCGTGTGGTCGTCGACGATCCGCACGCTGCTGCCGGTGACGGGTTCCTTGGCGTTGGCCTGCCCGACGTTCACGAACACGTTGGCGGGACCGGACTTGTCGAACGTGTAGCGCTCGACGCCGCTGCGGGTCGAGGCCGTGGTCTCCACGTCGACGCCGCCGTAGCCGGTCAGGTGCACCTTGTAGTAGCCGGGTTTCCCGACTTCGCCGTCGTGGGTGTAGGGCGCGGCGTAGTTGGCGTTGTCGAAGGTGGCCGGCTTGGTCGTGTCGAACGCGGCTCCCGGACCGACATCGCCTGTGGTGGGCAGGGTGGACACCAGGCCGCCCTGCTCCCAGCAGCCCGCGCCGGAGAGGAAGAAGTGGCCGAAGCCGCGGATCGCGGTGTCGGTGTAGAGGTACCCGGCGTAGTGGGTCGTTTGTGGACTGACCTGCGTCATGCCGAACGGCACCGAGGCCCCGGGGAACGTGTTGCCCTCGTCCTGCGTGCCGATGAACGTGTTCACGGACTCCAGCGCGTCGGCCGGTCCGGCCGAGGCGGTGACCGGCGTGAGGCCGGCCGCCACGACGGCGAGCGCGACCGCGCCCGCCAGTGTTCTGCTCCTCATCGAGCTCCCTCAAGGAAACGGTCCGTGGAGGGCCCCTCGCGTGAGGAGCCCTCCACGGATCACGGACTGGCGAAGATCAGCCGACGGCGATGGCGAAGATGTGCATGGCGCCACCGCTGACGTTCGACGGCAACGTCACGCTCGCCACCGTCTTACCGGCGTCGAGGGTGATCGGCGCGGTGCCGAACACCATCGTGCGAATCTGCTGCGGGTCGGTGCCCGAAGCGTTGCGGTACGGCGTGGACAGCACGATCCGGTTGCCGAACGACGGCTGCGCGGCGCCGCCACCCAGCGTCCAGTCGGACACACCGACCGTGGCGGTGGACGTGGTGCCGTCGGTGTAGGTGATGGTGAGCGTGCCCTGCGCGTTGCCGTTGGACCCGGCGCCGAGCAGCGCGAGCCGGCCCGAGCCGGTCACGGTCACCTTCTGGCCGTTGGCCACGACGTTGTCCGGGTCGCCCGCCGGGAACGACGGCCACGTGAAGTTGAGGCCGTCACTGGTCACGGTGCCGCCGGGCTTGGCGCCGGCCGCGGCCAGCGCGTCGGCCGAGTAGCTCCAGCCACCGCCGTCGAAGTTGGCCTTCGTCGAATCGGAGTCGGGCGAGATGCCGGCGTTGTCCACTGTGGCCAGCCAGCTGCCCGGCTGCGCCACGAGCACCGTGAGCACGGCCTCGGTGCTCGCCAGCCCCGGCGCGGAGAACGTGACCGGGATACGGCGGGCGCCGTCGGCGGTGCCCGCGGGGACGGTCACGTTGACCGTGGCCTGTGCCTTGCCGTTGGCCGGCACCGCGACCGAACCCGACGCGGGCGAGAGCGTGATGCCGTCGGCGCTGCCCGCGGTGTAGGTCCACGTCTTCGCGGTGCCGGACAGATCCTGCACACCGACGCTCGCCGTCGCGGTCGAGCCCGCCGGGGTCACCACGCGGGCCGGGTTGGCGAACGCCAGGCTCGGCTTCTCCTGCTCGCGGAACGACGGCGGGGCGTCGGCCGCCGCGGCACCCCACTGGGTGGCCGTGGCCGAGCGGGTGAAGTCGAGCGTGCCGCCGGTCGAGATCAGGGCCTCGGGCAGCCACGACTTCGAGGCCGCGCCGCCGTTGACCTTCAACGAGCCGACGTAGTCACCGGTGCCGGGCGCGTTGATCGTGATCTTCTTGCCCGCGCCGGTCGTGAGCACGGCGTGCTCGAACCGCGGCGTGGACAGCAGCACCTCGGCGCGGCCCGGGATCTCCGGGTAGACGCCCAGCGCGGACCACACGTACCAGGCCGACATCTGGCCGAGGTCGTCGTTGCCGATCAGGCCCTCGGGACGCGGGTTGTAGAGCTCGTCCATCGACCGGTGCACGATGGCCTGGGTCTTGGCCGGGGCACCCGTGTACGAGTAGACGTAGGGCGCGTTGGAGTTCGGCTCGTTGCCCATGAAGGCGAACGGCTCCTGCGTGCCCGCGTTCAGCTGCGTGAAGAAGGTGTCCAGCCGCGACTGGGTCGCCGTGTCGCCGCCGAACGCCGAGACGACGCCACCGAGGTCGTAGGGAACCATCCACTCGTACTGCGCGCCGTTGCCCTCGACCCAGCCCTGCGAGCTGGCCGGGTCGTACGTGCCGGCGAAGGAGCCGTCGGCGTTACGCGGCTGCAGGTGGCCGGTGCCCGGGTTGTAGAGGTTCTGCCAGTTCTGCGCGCGCTTCATGAACGTGGTGTAGGTGGCGCTGTCGCCAAGGCGCTTCGCGAACTGCGCGATGGCGAAATCGGCGCTGGTGTACTCCAGCGTGTCCGCGCCGGCGCCGGGCACGTAGCCGAGACGCATGTAGTCCGCGAGGCCGGGCCGCTCGGTGTAGCCCTGCGTGGGTTGCGTGGCACCCTTGATCATCAGCAGCAACGCCTTCTGGGCGTCGAAGTCACGCGCGCCGAAGGCGTACGCGCTGGAGACGATGATGTGGTACGGGTCGCCGTTCATCACACCGGTGTAGTCGTTGGCCACGGTCCAGCGGTCCCACGAGCCGCCCTGCTCGGCGTAGGCCATCATCGAGCGCACGATGTCCGACGTCTGGGCCGGGTCGATCGTGGCCAGCAGCGGGATCTCCGAGCGGTAGATGTCCCAACCGGAGAAGTTGGTGTACATCGCGTGGCCCTTGTCGGCCTTGTGGATCCGGCCGTCGAAGCCGGGGTAGGAACCGTCCACATCGGAGAACACGTTCGGCTGGATCAGCGAGTGGTACAGCGACGTGTAGAAGGTCGTCATGTCGGCGTCGGACCCGCCGCTGACGGCGACCTTGCCGAACTGGTCGTTCCACGCCTTGCGCGTGCCGGCCGCGATCTGGTCGAAGGACTTCTTGCCGTTGTTCTCGGCCTTCAGGTTCGCCTTCGCGCCGTCGACGGACACGAACGACAGGCCCACCTGCACGTTGACCTGGGCACCGTTGAGGTTCGCGAAGGTCACGTAGCCGCCGCTGCCGGGGCCACTCACTGTGGTGTCCTGCGTCTTGGCCTTGGCCGGGCGCGCGATGGCGGCGTTCACGCCGTTGGGCTGCGCCACCTTCGCCTTGGCCCCGCCGGTCTCCGACGTCTTGCCGGGCGTCACCGCGCCGTTCTTCCACGTGCCGATCGAGGCGAACGGGGTGTCGAACTTCGCGGAGAAGTACACGCGGTAGGTGTTCTGCGCGCCGCAGAAGCGGCCGCTGGTCGCCCAGCCGCTGATGGTGTCCTTGCCGATGGTGATCGACGCGTCGTCGGTGCCGTTGACCGAGCCGGACGTGTTGACCAGCAGCGTCGAGGACGCGCCGGCGGGGTAGGTCAGGCGCGCGGAGCCGGTGCGCTGCGTCGCGCTCAGCTCGACCTTCGCGCCGCTGTCGAGGGTGACGTCGTACTCGCCCGCGGTGGCGTGCTCGTTGTCGTGGCTGAACTTCGACGTGTAATGGCCCGGGTCCGTCGCGGGCGAGGTGCTGACCTCGCCGACGTATGGGATGAAGGGGATGTCTTCGTACGTCGAGCAGCCCGCACCCGAGAGGTGCGTGAGGCTGAAGCCCGTGAGGGCGTTGTCGTCGTAAAAGTAGCCGCCCGGCTGCGACTTCACCGTGTCCGGGCTCCACTGCACCATCCCGAACGGCGCCACCGCGCCCGGGAACGTGTTGCCGGCACCGCCACCCGTGCCGTGGTCCTCACCGCCCGGCCGGGTGCCGACGAAGGGGTTCACCCACTTCGCGAAATCAGTGTCCGGGGCTTTCGCGGCCACCGCCGCGGTGGCCGGCGCGACCGCCGCCACCACCGCCGTGGTCAGGAAGATCAGTCCGGCTCTCCAGCGCGCTCGCGCCATCGCCATCGCCTCTCCAGTCGTCGGCGCGACTCGGCCGTCAGGGCCGCGGAGGAGTGGGATGACAACCTTGTCGCGCACACCGTCGATGCGGGCAACCTTGGGCAATCCCTCACGAAAACGTCAAGTCTGCCGTGAGAGCCTGTCCGGTTCAGGACACACTGATCAGCCATCTGCCTCACAACTTTCGCAGGCTGAATCCCATTCGGCGCGAAGCGGGCATTGACAGCGACCCGGGCTTTGGTGTGCAATCTGCGCCACTATGACAACGTTGTCTCCTCATGGTCGGGAAGCGGACGGGCTTCCCCGCCCGGCGAGCCGACGGGCTACGATGAGCGATGTGGCCCGGCTCGCCGGCGTCAGCATCAAGACCGTGTCCCGGGTGGTCAACGACGAGCCCGCGGTGCACCCCGACACCGCCGAGCGCGTGGTGGCGGCCATCGAGCAGCTCGGGTTCCGCCGCAACCTCGGCGCCCGCAACCTGCGTCGCGGCTCCACCACGGGCACGATCGGCCTCATCGTCGAAGACGTCGGCAACCCGTTCTACTCCGAGCTCAACCGCGCGGTGGAGCGCATCGCCACGTCGTTCGGCCGCCACGTGCTCACCGGTTCGTCGGAGGAGAACTCCGACCGCGAACGCGAGCTGGCGCTGGAGTTCTGCGCGCGCCGGGTCGACGGGATCCTCGTGGTCCCGGCCGGCATGCAGCACGGCTACCTCGTACCGGAAATGCGCGCGGGCACGCCGGTGGTGTTCCTCGACCGCCCGGCCGGCGACATCGTGGCCGACACCGTGCTCGTGGACAACCTCGGCGGCACGATCGACGCGGTCACGCACCTGGTGCGGCACGGCCACCGCCGCATCGCGTTCCTCGGTGACAGCCCCGACATCTTCACCGCGGCAGAGCGTCTGCGCGGCTTCCGCGAGGGCTGCGTGCGCAACGGGGTCTCCTACGACGAGAGCCTCGTCGTGATGCGCACGCCGACGCCGGAGACGATCGCCCACGCCGTGGCGACGCTGCTGACGGGCCCGTCGGCCGCGACCGCGGTGATCGCGGGCAACAACCGCGTGGCCGTGCACCTGCTGCGCGCGCTGGCCCACGCCGATCACCGGCCCGCCATGGTGAGCTTCGACGACTTCGAGCTGGCGGACCTGCTGGACCCGCCGGTGACGGTCGTCGCGCACGACGTCAGCGCCCTGGGGCACGCGGCGGCAGAGCTGCTGTTCGCGCGGATCCAGGGGGATCAGTCCGCACCCAGAAAGGTAGTCCTGCCCGTGCATCTCGTAGCCCGTGGTTCCGGTGAGGTCGCCCCGTGAGCACGCACCTCGAACCGATCCGGCTCCCGGCCAACCAGCCGCCGCAGTTCTACCGCGGTGGCGACGCGATCGCCGCGCTGCGCGGTGCCACCGGTACGGACTCGAAGTTCGGCCCGGAGGACTGGGTCGGCTCCGTCACCACGATGTTCGGCCAGGACACCAACGGCCTCACGAAGCTCCCCAGCGGTGTTTGGCTGCGCGACGCCGTGCGTGAGAACGCCGAGGCGTGGCTGGGTGCCGCGCACGTCGCCAAGCTCGGCGACTCCACCGGCCTGCTGGTGAAGCTCCTCGACGCGGGCCAGCGGCTGCCCGTGCACTTCCACCCGTCCGACGAGTTCGCCAAGCAGCACTTCGACTCGCACTTCGGCAAGACCGAAGCGTGGATCGTGGTGGGCACCTACGGCGACGACCCGCGCGTGTACCCGGGGTTCAAGGAGACGGTGAGCAAGGCGACCGTCGCCGAGTGGACGCGCGAGCAGGACGCGCCGACCATGCTGGACGCGCTCAACAGCGTGCCGGTGCAGGCCGGCGACACCGTGTACATCCCGGCCGGGCTGCCGCACGCGATCGGCGAGGGCGTGTTCGTGGTGGAACTGCAGCAGCCCACCGACTTCTCGCTGACGCTGGAGTGGCGTGACTTCCTGGCCTCGCCGGAGAAGGGCCACCTCGGCATCGGCTTCGACACCGCGATCGAAACGCTCGACACCTCGGGCTGGGACGCCGAGCGGCTCACCTCGATCGTGAAGCACACGGCCGAGGACAAGAGCGCCTCGGTCGACCTGCTGGCCGCGGGTTCCGACGAGTTCTTCCGCGCCGACCGAGTGCAGCTGACCGGTGGCTCGCTGGCGTTCGACCCGTCGTTCTCGGTGCTCGTGGTGCTCGACGGTTCGGGCACCCTGCGCACCGAACACGGCGGCGAGTTCGCCCTGGCCAAGGGCGAGACCTACGTGGTGCCGTTCGACGCCGGGCAGGTCGAGGCGGCGGGCTCGCTCACCGCGATCCGCTGCCGCCCGCCCGCACTCGAGAAGAGGTAGGCCCGATGAGCGAGATCCTGCTGGACGCGGTGGACCTCACGAAGCACTACGGCTCGGTGGAAGCGCTACGCGGCGCTTCCTTCCAGGCCCGCGTGGGTGAGGTCACCGCTTTGATCGGCGACAACGGTGCCGGCGCGCTCAGGAAGTGCCTTTCCGGCGCCGGGCAGCCGACGTCCGGCAGGATCCCGCTCGACAGCTCCGCGGTGCACCCGACTCCCCGTGACTGTGCGGCTCGGGATCGAGACGGTACAGCAGGACCTGGCCGTCACGCCCGTGCTGAACTTTGGCGGCGAACCTGTTCCTGGGCCGGTAGATCCACCGCGAGGGTTGCCGCTCGGCAAGTGGCTCATCGGCACTAGCACGTTCTGGATCGCGCTGGTGCTCGTGGCGCTCACATCGTGTTCACGGTGCTCACGCCCGCCGAGTTCGCGACGCTGTTCACGCTGCGGACGATGCTGATCGAGACGTCGGTGCTGCTCGTGCTCTCCGCGGGGATGGCCTTCGTGATCATCAGCTCCGGCATCGACCTGTCGGTCGGGGTCCGTGCTGATCGTCACCCTCGGCATACTGGGCGCGGCCCTACTTCTCAACAACGGCTCCGACGCTGCGGCGGCGCGGCGCTCGGGCATCGGCTTCGACACGAATCCCGTCCGAAGTGGACGGTCGCAAGGGCGAGTACCAGGGCCTCATCGCCCAGGACCCGGCCGCGATCGGCACCCAGGGCGTGCAGCAGGCAGTGGCGGCGCTGGAAGGCAAGCCCGTGACGCGGACGCTCACCGCGCAGCTGCACTCCATCACCAAGGACGACATGGACGCGAACTCGCAGTACTTCTACAAGCAGAGCTGCTGACCTTCCCGGGTTTTCGAAGGGGACTTTCGCGCGCGGAAAGTCCCCTTCGCCGCGTTCGGGGCTAGGATCTACTCCCCCAGACTCCGTCGCCGAGGGGAGGCCCGCCGATGACCGAGGGTGTCCGGCTGCCGTGGCGCGCCGCCGCGCGCGCCGACCCGGTGCCGGTGCTGGCCGCGGCGCGCAAGATCACCGAGGACCTCATCGACGGCCTGGCCGGCGCCCACGCGCGGCGCGCGGCCCACGGCCTGCGGCGGCTGTTCGGCGTGGCCGGGCTGGGGCTCACGGACCTGTCGGGCTCGCTGCTGTGGTCGGGCCGGCCGGGACCCGACGCCATCGTGGCGCACGTGCTCGACGAGGTGCTGCACAGCGAGGAGCCCGCTTCCGTCGACGTGGTGGAAGCGGTGCCACTGCACGTCCACGACGAGCTGGCCGGCGCGTTGCTCGTGGTGGGCGCGCGGGGTTCGGAGGTGGTGCGGCAGGCGGCCGACGTCGTGGTGCAGGCACTGGAACGGGGCCGGCTCGAGGCGTCGGCGGACCAGGCGGCGCAGGCCGAGCTGCGGGCGTTGCGGGCGGAGATGTCACCGCACTTCGTGTACAACGCGCTGACGGTGATCGCTTCGCTGGTGCGCTCGGAGCCGGACCGGGCGCGGGACCTGATGCTCGACTTCGCCGACTACACGCGCTACAGCCTCGCGCGCCACGGCGAGTACACCGTGGTGGCCGAGGAGTTCCGCGCGGTGGAGACCTACCTGGCGCTGCAGCGCGCGGTGCTGGGCGAGCGGCTGAAGGTACAGGTGCGCGTGGCGCCGGAGGTGCTGGCGGTGGCCGTGCCGTACCTGGTGCTGGAGCCGCTGGTGGAGAACGCCATCCGCCACGGCATCGAGCCGCGCGCGACCACCGGGCTCGTGCAGGTCCACGGGCAGGCGGAAGGGAACGACTGCGTGATCAGTGTGGAGGACGACGGGGTCGGCATGGACCCGAAGCTGGCCGCCGACATCCTCGCCGGCCGGGTCGCCGAGGGCAGCGGCCTCGGTTTGGCCAATGTGGACAGACGACTGCGCAACGTCTACGGCGCCTGGTACGGCCTGACTGTGGAGACGGAAGTGGGTGCCGGCACGCGCGTGGTCGTGCGAGTGCCGCGGTTCCAGCCGGGGGTGCTGCCGTGAGCGGGCTGCGGGTGCTGGCCGTCGACGACCTGGCGCCGGCGCTGGACGAGCTGTGCCGGATGCTGCGCGAGGCCCCGGAAGTCGGCGAGGTCGTGGGCGCGGGCGATGCGCTGCGCGCGCTGAAGCTGTTGCAAGCGGACCACTTCGACGCGGTGTTCCTCGACATCTCCATGCCGGGTCTGGACGGGCTGGAGCTGGCGACGCTGCTGGCTCGCCTGTCGGAGCCGCCGGTGATCGTGTTCGTGACCGCGCACGACGGTCACGCCGTGGCGGCGTATGGCATCGGTGCCGTGGACTACCTGCTCAAGCCGGTGCGGACGGAACGGCTTTCGGCGGCGCTGGCGAAGGTCGTGCGCATGGCGCCTTCGGAGGCCCAGCGCGCCGTGCCCGACGCGATGGCCGCCCTGCCGGTCGACGCGGGCGGGCGCACGCGCTACGTCCGCCGCGACGACGTGTTGTTCGTCGAGGCCCACGGGGACTACGTCCGTCTCCACACCCGCGCCGGGGTGCACCTGGTGCGCATGCCGATCTCGCGGCTCGAGGAGTACTGGGAGGGCACCGGATTCACGCGGGTGCACCGCGGTTATCTGCTGTCGGTGTCCGCCGTGCTGGAGCTGCGCAGCGACACCACGGGTGGGCTGCTGGCGCACACCCCCGTCGGCGACGTTCCGGTGAGCCGGCGGCACGCGCGGGAGCTGCGAGACCGGTTGCTGGAGGCGGCGCAGCAGGGGCAGCTGGGGTCGTCTTGGTGAGGGCCGGCTCGGTGAGGGCCGTCTTGGTGAGGGTCCCGTGAGCCGGGTCCGGCGGGTCGTCGTGATGAGCCCGCAGACGCGTCTCGCCCGCTCCCGCAGGCAGGCGCGCGGGCGCTGGCGGATGCCGCGGCTGAGGGCCTCGGACGCCGAACGCGCCGCCGTGCTCTACCGGACGCAGCGCAAACGCGGCATCCCCGCGCTGGTGGCCATGTTCGTGCTCGTGCTCGGGCTGCCCGTGGTGTTCGCCGTGGCGCCGGGGCTGGACGGGGTGCGGGTGTGGGGCATTCCGTTGTCCTGGTTGATGATCGCGCTGCTCCCCTACCCCGTGATGGCCGGGCTCGCGCGCTGGCAGCTGCGGCGCGCGGAGAAGGCCGAGGAGCGGTAGATGGACCTCGCGCTGGCCGTGACGCCCGTCGTGCTCATCACGCTGCTCATCGGCGTGCGCGGGGTGGCGGCGATGCGCACGACGTCGGACTTCCTGGTGGCCTCGCGGCGGATCTCGCCGTTCGTGAACTCCGCTGCGGTGTCCGGGGAGTACCTGTCGGCCGCGTCGTTCCTCGGGGTGGCGGGGCTCGTGGTGAAGGACGGCGTCGGCGCGCTGTGGTACCCGGTCGGGTTCACGGCGGGGTACATCGCGATGCTCGTGCTCGTCGCGGCGCCCATGCGGCGGTCCGGGGCGCTGACGGTGCCGGACTTCGCCGAAGCGCGCCTGGCCTCCCCGGCGCTGCGCCGGATCGCGGCTGTCGTGATCCTGGTGATCGGCACGATCTACGTCGTCCCGCAGTTCCGCACGGCCGGGCTAGTGCTCACGGCCGTGGGCGGCACGCCGTACTGGGTCGGGGTGGTCATCGCGGGCACGGCCGTGAGCGTCACGCTCGCGCTCGGCGGCATGCGCGCGGCGACGTACGTGCAGGCGTTCCAGTTCTTTCTGAAGCTGCTGCTGTTCCTCGTGCCCGCGCTGTGGCTCGTGCTGCACGTGAGCGACGCCGACCGCGACGCCGCGCTCACGCCCGTGGAGTTCACCCGCTTCACGCACGAGACGCCGGTGGACTTCGAGCACGACGTGACCGTGGTCCTGCGCGAGCCCACCACCATCGTCACCGCGGCCGGGCCGCGCACGCTCCCGCCGGGCGAGCTGACCGTCCACAGTGGAGAGCGGTTGGTCTTCGCCACCAACGCGCCGGTGCCCGACGTCAGCGACGGCGCCGCGCTCGGCGGCCCCGACTGGCAGCGGCCACTGCTCGACCTCGACAAGGGCTATCCGCTGCTGGGCACGTGGGCCGTGCTCATCGCGACGATGCTCGGCACCATGGGCCTGCCCCACGTCCTGATGCGCTTCCACACCAGCCCGGACGGCCGCGCCGCGCGCCGGACCGCCGCGATCACCGTGGCACTGCTGGGCGTGTTCTACCTGTTCCCCGGCGTCTACGGCGTGCTCGGGCGCGTGCTGGTGCCCGAGATCTACCTCTCCGGCGACACGGACACGGTCGTCGTCGCGCTGCCGGCGCAAGTGGACACCGGCTGGGCCGGCGAGCTGTTCACGGCGCTGCTCACCGCGGGCGCGTTCGCGGCGTTCCTGGCGACGTCGCTGGGGCTGCTGCTGGTGATGTCCGGCGCCATCGCCTACGACCTCATGCCCGGGGGCCTGCGCCGCCTGCGCGTGACCGTGGTGTTCGCCGCCGCCGTGATGGTGGTGCTGGCGCTGCCGTCCGCGCAGCTCGACGCCGGGGTGCTCGTGACGTGGGGCTTCACGGTGGCCGCGTCGACGTTCTGCCCGCTGCTCGTGCTCGGCATCTGGTGGCCGCGCCTCACGGCCGCGGGCGCGATCAGCGGCGTGGTGACGGGGCTGGTCGCGTCGTCCGGTTCGATCCTGTTCGCGCTGGCCGGGCCGCGGCTCGACGGCTGGGTGGCGATCTTGGTGTCACAACCGGCACCCTGGTCGGTACCACTCGCGTTCGGCGTGATGGTGGCCGTCTCCCTGCGCGGCCGCCCGCCGTCCTGGGCCGGTGCGGCGATGCTCCGCCTGCACCTCGACGAGCGAGCGCCCGGCCCGCAGCCGCCCCATTCGTCCGCACCCGCGTACCGCTCGTCGACCGTTCGTCGTGTCGCCCGGCGTTTGAACCGCTGACGCTTCCTCGCGGGCGCTCGCCTCCCTACTGTGGCGCGGACCACAATTCGCAGCGTCGCGAGGGAGTGACGATGAGTCCCACCGACACCGATCTGCCCGGTGACCCGCCGGACTTGGACTGGGAACACGTACAGGAGAGCGCCGAGTTCAGGCAGCTGCGCGGCCGGTTGCGCCGCTTCGTCTTCCCGATGACTGCGCTGTTCCTGGCTTGGTACCTGCTGTACGTGCTGCTGGCGGACTACGCCCACGGCTTCATGAGCACGAAGATCGCCGGCAACTTCACCGTGGGCCTGCTGTTCGGCCTGCTGCAGTTCGTGTCGACGTTCCTCATCACGTGGCTCTACGTGCGCTACGCCAACCGGAAGCTCGACCCGCTGTCGGGGCGGATCCGTGAAGACATCGAGAACCCTGCCGCGAAGGAGTCCGAATGAACACCCTCGCGGCAGGCGTCGAGGGCAGCAACCCGACGCTGAACATCATCATCTTCGGTGTGTTCGTGCTGATCACGCTCGTGATCGTGTTCCGCGCGAGCCGCAACACGAAGACGGCCTCCGACTACTACGCCGCCGGGCGCGCGTTCACCGGCCCGCAGAACGGCATCGCGATCAGCGGTGACTACCTGTCGGCCGCGTCGTTCCTCGGTATCGCGGGCGCCATCGCGGTGTACGGCTACGACGGCTTCCTGTACTCGATCGGCTTCCTCGTGGCCTGGCTGGTCGCGCTGCTGCTCGTGGCCGAGCTGCTGCGCAACACGGGCAAGTTCACGATGGGCGACGTGCTGGCGTTCCGCATGCGGCAGCGTCCGGTGCGGGCCGCGGCGGCGATCTCGACGCTGATCGTGTCGTTCTTCTACCTGCTGGCCCAGATGACCGGCGCCGGCGGCCTCGTGGCGCTGCTGTTGGGCATCGAGGGCAAGACCGCGCAGTCGGTGGTCATCGCCGTGGTCGGCGTGATCATGATCGCCTACGTGCTCATCGGCGGCATGAAGGGCACCACGTGGGTGCAGATCATCAAGGCCGTGCTGCTCATCGTCGGCGCGCTCGCGATGACGCTGTGGGTGCTCGGCAAGTACGGCTTCAACTTCTCCGCGCTGCTGCAGGGCGCCGTCGACAAGGCGGGCAAGGCCGGTGAGACGCTGCTCGGGCCGGGCAAGCAGTACGGCGCGACGGGAACGTCCAAACTGGACTTCTTCTCGCTCGGCATCGCGCTGGTCCTCGGCACGGCGGGCCTGCCCCACGTGCTGATGCGCTTCTACACCGTGCCGACCGCCCGCGAGGCTCGCCGCTCGGTGGTCTGGGCGATCGTGCTGATCGGCGTGTTCTACCTGTTCACGCTGGTGCTCGGCTACGGCGCCGGCGCGCTCGTCGGCCCGGACGACATCAAGGCCGCCCCCGGCGGCGTGAACTCGGCGGCGCCGCTGCTGGCGTTGAACCTCGGCGGGCCGGTGCTGCTGGGCCTGATCTCGGCGATCGCGTTCGCCACGATCCTCGCCGTGGTGGCGGGCCTGACGATCACCGCGTCGGCCTCCTTCGCCCACGACGTGTACGCGAACGTGGTGAAGCGCGGCAAGCCGGCGCCGGGTTCGGAGGTGCGCGTCGCACGGATCACCGCCGTGGTCATCGGCGCGGTCGCGATCGTCGGCGGCATCCTGGCCAACGGCCAGAACGTCGCGTTCCTCGTGGCGCTCGCCTTCGCGGTGGCGGCGTCGGCCAACCTGCCGACGATCCTGTACTCGCTGTTCTGGAAGCGGTTCAACACCCAGGGCGCGCTGTTCAGCATCTACGGCGGGCTCATCGTTTCGCTGGTGCTGATCATCTTCTCGCCGGCGGTGTCGGGCAAGCCGATCGACGCGAAGACGGGCAAGAGCGCGTCGATGCTGCAGGGCGTCGACTTCCACTGGTTCCCGCTCGACAACCCGGGCCTGGTGTCCATCCCGGTCGCGTTCTTCCTCGGCTGGCTCGGCACGATGCTGTCGAAGGAGCGCAACGCGAAGAAGTACGCGGAGATGGAGGTGCGGTCCTTGACGGGGGCGCATGCGGAGAAGGCTGTGCAGCACTGAGTTTCGTGCAACGCGAGCGGGCCGGGACTCAGGTGTCCCGGCCCGCTTCGTTTGTCCTGGCGTTCCTACAAGCCGAGCGGCAGCACGAGCTCCAGGTCGGTCTTGCGGGCCGGGGCGCCGTCGGTCGGGCTGCCGTCGGGGTCGGGCTTGATGCCGCCGGCGGCGACGCGGTCGAGGGTGTGCAGGCCGAGCGGGCCGACGGTGCCGAACACCGTGTAGTCGGGCCGCAGGGTGGAATCGCCGTAGACGAGGAAGAACTGGCTGCCGTTGGTGTCCGGGCCGGCGTTGGCCATGGCGAGGAGGCCGCGCGAGTAGATGCGGGCGGCCGGGTTGGTGGTGGACGGCGGCAGGTCGGTGGGCAGTTCGTCGCGGAAGCTGTAGCCCGGGCCGCCTTCGCCGGTGGCCGTGGGGTCGCCGCACTGCAGGACCTTCAGCGTCGAGTAGTCGGTGAGGCGGTGGCAGGTGGTCTGGTTGAAGAAGCCGTGGCGGGCCAGGTGCAGGAAGCTCTGCACCGTGCACGGGGCTTCAGCGCGGTCGAGGGTCAGCGGCAGCAGGCCCTGGTTGGTGATCACGGGGACGGCGACCTTGCCGCGGTCGGGGGTGTGCTGCGGGTCGGGCGGCAGGGGCACGGGACGGGCGGCCGGCTCGTCCGGCGTTTCCGCGTACTGGCAGGCGCCGTGGGTGGTGGTCGGCGATTCGGTGGCCTGCGCGGCCGGGGGTGAACGCGGCGCACAGCGCACCGATGGCCAGTGTGGTGACGAGGAGCCTCTTCATGCGGTATCCCTCCCAGTGAGAACGGCAGTATACGAACGGTCCGGGCCATTCGGCTTCCCGCGGAAGTCGGGCGCTCACGAAACGCTCACGGGCTCCTGACAACTGTTCCCTAGCGTCCCTGGTCATGATCACTCGCCTCTTCCTCAGCGTGGTGGCGGCCGGCGCGGTGGCGTTCGCGCTTCCCGCGGTCGCGTCCGCCGCGACCGGACCGGTTGTGCAGCCCCTGGCCGTCTCCGCGGCCGAACTGCAGGCCGTGCTCGACTACTGGACCCCCGAACGGATGATCGCACTCACGCAGCCGTCGTCGGACAATCCGCCGACGGGCGGCCCCGACGGCGCGCCCTGGACCACCGGCAACGCCGTGTCCAAGACGGTCGGCCGGCTCTTCTTCACCGACCACGGCGAAGATTCCAGTTGCACGGCCACCGTGGTCGGCAGCACGAACCGCAGCACCGTCGTCACGGCCGGGCACTGCGTGAACAACACCGACCTCCTCGGCGAGAACAACCAGTGGAACGCCCATTCGATGTTCGTCCCGGGCTACCACGACGGGCTGGCGCCGTACGGGAAGTTCGTCGGCCGCTTCGGCGTCGCGGACAGCACGTGGCTCGCGAACGACCAGATGAACAGCGCCAAGTTCGACATCCACGACCAGGCCTTCGTGGTCCTCAACCGCGGCGAGTACGGCGTTTCCGTGCAGGACAAGGTGGGGGCGGCGCAGAAGATCGGCTTCGACCGTCCCGGCGGCGCCGACGTCTACCAGTTCGGCTACCCGCGAGCCTCGGCCGACCCCGCGCGCGAAGGCCTGCCGGAGTACACGGGCGCGCGCCTGGCGTTCTGCACGGGCCCGGCGCGCGAGTGGCCGGGCACCCCGGACTTCCCCGACTCGCCGAACCAGTGGGGCACGGCGTGCGTGATGGGCGGCGGCTCCAGCGGCGGCCCGCGCCTGCGCGACTTCGACGCGAAGACCGGCCTCGGCACGGTCGTCGGCGACAACACGCAGGCGGGCTTCTTCGACGCCGCGGGCAAGCCGTGCGAGCGCGACGCGGGGTGCACGCGGTATCTGGTGGGTCCGCAGTTCAGCACGGCGGTGACGAAGCCGCTGTTCGAAGCAGCTCAGCACGCCTGACTCAGTGAACGACGAAAGGCCGGGCAGCTTGCCCGGCCTTTCGTCGAGAAAACGCTACTTCGCCGCCGGAACCCGCAGCAGCAGCGCGTCACCCTGGCCGCCACCACCGCACAGGGCCGCGGCACCCAGACCGCCGCCGCGGCGGCGCAGCTCGTGGATCAGGTGCACTGCCAGCCGGGCGCCCGAGGCGCCGATCGGGTGGCCCAGGGCGATGGCGCCGCCGTTGACGTTGACCTTCGTCGGGTCCAGGCCGAGCTTCTCGCTGGCGACCACACCGACCGCTGCGAAGGCTTCGTTGATCTCCACCAGGTCGAGGTCGCTCACGTCGAGCTTGGCCTTCGCCAGGGCCTTGCGGATGGCGTTGGACGGCTGCTCGTGCAGCGACGCGTCCGGGCCCGCGACGACGCCGTGGGCGCCGATCTCGGCCAGCGGCGTGAGGCCCAGCTGGGCGGCCTTCTCGGGGCTGGCGACGATCACGGCCGCGGCGCCATCGGAGATCTGCGACGACGAGCCGGCGGTGATGGTGCCGTCGGAGGCGAAGGCGGGGCGGAGCTTGCCCAGGCCGTCGACCGTGGTGTCGGCTCGGACGCCCTCGTCGGTGGAGAAGACGATCGGGTCGCCCTTGCGCTGCGGGATGGTGACGGGCGCGATCTCCTCGCGGAAGAAACCGGCCTCGATGGCGGCGGCGGCGCGCTGGTGGGAGCGCGCGGAGAACTCGTCCTGCTGCTCGCGCGTGATGCCGTAGCGGGTGTTGTGCTTCTCCGTGGACGCGCCCATGGCGACCTGGTCGAAGGCGCAGAACAGGCCGTCGTAGGCCATGTGGTCGAGCATCGTCACGTCGCCGTACTTGAACCCGCCGCGGGACTTCGGCAGCAGGTGCGGCGCCTGCGTCATCGACTCCTGGCCGCCGGCCACGATCAGGTCGAACTCGCCGGCGCGGATCAGCTGGTCGGCGAGCGCGATGGCGTCGAGGCCCGAGAGGCACACCTTGTTGATCGTGAGCGCCGGGACGTCCATCGAAATGCCCGCGGCGACAGCGGCCTGGCGCGCCGGGATCTGGCCCGCGCCCGCGGTGAGGACCTGGCCCATGATCGTGTACTCGACTTCGGACGGCGAAACTCCGGCCTGCTCCAGCGCGGCCTTGATCGCAATGCCGCCCAGCTGCGCACCGGTGAAGTCCTTCAGCGAGCCGAGCAGCCGACCGATGGGGGTACGGGCCGCACCCAGGATCACGGAACCGGACACGTCGTCCTCCCAAGAATTCTGAACACCGACAGTCTCTCGACCATACCCGGGCGCGTGACATCTTGATGGAGCCAGTGTGAGGGGGCGCACGTCTTGGATGGACTCAGTGGTTTTCAGGGGGCTTCACCAGGGCGGTGGCCCTTATCCTGCCCCCATGAACACTGAGTCCATCCAAGCCGTGCTCACCCCGTTCGTGACCGCGATCGACCACGTCGGGATCGCGGTACCCGACCTCGACGAAGCGATCGCGTTCCACAAGGAGCACTTCGGCCTGGAGGTCGCGCACGAGGAGGTGAACGAGGAACAGGGCGTCCGCGAAGCGATGCTGCGCGCGCCTGGCACCGCGGGCACCGAGACGATGATCCAGCTCCTCGCGCCCCTGCGCGACGACTCGACCATCGCGAAGTTCCTCGGCCGCAACGGGCCCGGCCTCCAGCAGCTCGCCTTCCGGGTGTCCGATGTGGACGCCGCCGCGGCCGCCCTGCGCGAACAGGGCCTGCGGCTGCTGTACGACGACGCCAAGCGCGGCACATCGAACAGCCGCGTGAACTTCGTACACCCCAAGGACGCCGGCGGTGTGCTCGTGGAGCTGGTGGAGCCGGCTGCGCGCTAGGACTCTTTCGCCTTCGCCGACAACGCGTTGGCCAGGAAGGTGAGCTCGCCGTCGAACTCGGCGGGGCGGTCGTCGCCGGAGTGGCGGGCGGTGGCGTGGCGGTGGCTGACGGCGCGGGCGAGCAGGCCCGACGCGCTGTCGAGGTCGGCGACGGCGAGGCGGCCGCCCGTGGCGCCCACGATCACCGAGCGGACCAGGCGCACGAGGTGCTGGAAGCGTTCTCCCAGCGCGTCCCGCACCACGTAGTGGGTGTCGGCTTCGCGCCAGAGCAGGTGGGACAGGCCGAGCGAGCCGGTGAAGCGGCGGTCGAGCTCCGACACGAGGCGGCGCAGCGACCCGGCGAGGTCACCGGGCACCACCACGGCGGCGGGCTCGATGTTCTCGTCGGGCAGCCGCGCGACCAGCGCCGCCAGCAGGTCCGACTTGCGGCGGAAGTAGTAGTGGACAAGACCCTTCGGCACCCCGGCGCGCTCCGCGATGCGGGACGTCGGGGTGGCGTCGAAGCCTGACTCGGCGAAGAGCGCTTCAGCCGCGCAGAGGATCCGCTCCTTCGCCGAGTCATCCGTCATGTCAGCTCCTTCAGTGCGGCATCGCCGTCCGGTGGGCGGCGGTGGCCATCGGCATCGCGGCGGCACCGGCGATGATCGTGAGCACACCGGCGACCCAGGACGTCCAGGACGCCCCGTTGAACTCGGTGTACCCCATCACCCACGGCGCGACGAACAGCAACACCCCGAGGACGATCTGGATGCCCTCGCCGTAGACGGCACCGGGCGCCGCGAGCGACACCAGGCCGTCGATGGCGATCAGCGCACCGAGGATCACCATCGTCCACATCGTCGTCGTGTCCGTGCTCAGCCAAAGGGGTGAAAGAGCGGCGACAACACCGATGACGACCTCGGCCCAGTCGTGGGGCCGGGTCCAGGCGCGCGTCGAGACTTCACTCATTCGTGCTCACCTCCGCAGAGAACCTGCTGTTCAGGATGTTTCCCTGCTTCGATCATGCGCCTTGATTGGCCGGCCGGTCAAGATCTGTGGGTCACAGTTGCGCACAACCGGTTCCGGCGTGGTTTTCAGCCATCGGGCTACTGTGTTCCGCCGCTCGGCGCAGGGTCGTCCGGACACCGTGGGTGCTCACCCGTCCGTGACCCCGTAGCGGCTACGGTAGGGCCATGAGCCTTGGCGAGGAACGGGAGCTTGTGCCGCTGGGAGCCGGCTTCGACGTGGCGAAGCGCGGCTACAGCCGAGCGCAGGTCGACGAACACCTGGAACGGCTGGACTCCGACCTGAAGATGCTCACCGGCGACCGCGACGCCGCCATCGCTCAGGCGGGTGATCTCGCCCGGCAGCTGGAGATCGCGCGCGGTGAGATCGCCGACCTGCGCGGGCAGGTCGACCGGCTGGCGCAGCCGCCGACGAGCGTCGAGGGCCTGTCCGAGCGGCTGCAGCGAATGCTGCGCCTGGCGCAGGACGAGTCCGCCGACACGCGGGCGCGCGCCGAGGCCGAGGCCGGCCACATCCGCGCCAAGGCGGAGACCGACGCCAGCGCCATGCGCGCGCGGTACGAGCAGCTGCTCACCGAGCTCGACCTGCGCCGCAAGGAGATGGAAGCCGAGCACCGCAAGGTCCTCGAGGACGCCCGCGCCGAGGCGAAGTCGATCACCGACAAGGCCGAGGCCGAGCGCAACAAGCTCGACGCGGAGTCCGAGGCCCGCCGCACGCAGGTCGAAGAGGACTTCGAGATCGCCATGGCCGCCCGCCGCACCGAGGCGATGCGCGTGCTGGCCGAGCAAGAGGCCGCGTCGAAGGCCGAAGCCGAGCGCCGCGTGCGCGAAGCCGCCGAGGACGCCGCCGCCATCCGCGCCAAGGTGCTGGAAGAAGAAACAGCGGCCCGCGGCGACATCGAGCGCCGCCAGCGCGAGTCCGTCGCCGACGCGAACAAGCGCAAGCAGGACTCGATCACCGAGGCCAACGCCCGCCTCGCCGAAGCCGCCGACGAGGCCCGCCGCCGCGTCCGCACGGCCACCGACGAGTCGAACCGCCGCATCACGCAGGCCAACGAGCGCGTCGAGGCGCTGCGCAACGTCCGGACCAGCTTGGCCGAGCAGGTGCGCCAGGCGCGCACGGTGCTGGCCGAGGCCCACCACGTGCTCGGCGAGACGGACACGCTGGTGCCGGCGGACATCAAGGCTTCCACCGGGCCGAAGACCCCGGTCGCGGCTGCCGCTCCCGCCGGTCCGGGTTCGGGTTCGGCCGAGGGCGACGTCGAGAAGACGGTCCGCCTCCGCACCGGCGACATCCCGAAGCCCCAGCCGCAGCCCACCTCCAGCCGGGCCGGCAAACCCACCGGCGACTGACCTCCGAACGAGGCGAGTCTGTTCCAGCAACCCCGGTCCCCGACCCGGGTTGCTCGCTGTCCTGGCCAGACCACTCCCACTTCCCCGAGCCTCTGGCACTTGCCCGGGCCTCCGGGCCCCGCGCAACCCAGCGAAGGCCTCAGCGGCAAGCCACTCCGACACGCACCCAACGCGACGGACCGCACCCGACGCGACAGATCGAACGGCCAAGGCCCTGGAGGCAACCACAGCGCGAGATCGCGCCGGTGTGGGGATCGGGCGGTGCGATCGGCCCCCGGCCGATCCGACCGCCGAAACCCCCACCCGCGCGAAAGGGCGGGACGCCGCCCCGGCGGGGGCCGGGGGCGAA